>JAVZNF010000012.1:0-55990 GCA_038882935.1 Archaeoglobaceae archaeon
TCAACCTCCTTGGCTCGCTTGCGAATATCCTGTATTCTCTCCCTCCATCAGAATTCGAAAAGGATAATCCAGCGAAATATGTCATAATCGGCGGAATGCCAGTTGAGATTTGGAAGAAATTCGAAGAGAGATTCGGAGTAGAAGTTCTTGAAGGCTACAGCATGACCGAAGATCCGCTTCCTTGCCTTAATCCCCCAGGGAAGTACAAGAAGATAGGAAGCTTTGGAGTTCCAGTTTTCCCAGATTTGGGACATGACGCGAAAATAGTTGATGATAGCGGCAAAGAAGTGCCTTTTGGCACGGTTGGTGAACTTTTGAGAAAAAATCCAGCACAAATGATAGGTTATTACAAGGCTCCTGAAAAAACTGCTGAAGTGATGAAAGATGGATGGCTTTTCAGCGGTGACTTTGCTAGGATGGATAACGAAGGGTATCTTTACTTTGTTGACAGAAAGAAGTTCATCGTTCGACGCAGTGGAGAAAACATAGCAAGCTGGGAAATCGAAGCTGTTCTTAAGAGTCATCCGAAAGTCGCAGATGTAGCTGTAATCCCCGTCCCAGATCCGATAAGAGGGGAAGAAATAAAGGCATTTGTTATGCCGAAGTATGGAGAAGAGCTGAAAGAAGAGGAGCTCGTAGAGTTCATGGCTGGAAAAGTTGCGTATTTTAAAGTTCCAAGATACATAGAGCTTGTCGATCACCTCCCCTATACACCTACGGGCAGAGTTAAGAAGTGGGAACTGAAGGAAAAAGAAAAGGAAAGAAAAGATCACGGCTGGGATAGAGACAAGATGATCCCAGACTGGAGAACTCGATACAAAGCAAGGTGAGTCATTTGCGTGTCGCAATCGTGGGAGTTGGGTTTTCTGAGTTTGGTATATTAAAGGAGCCTTTCTACAATATTTCATTTTTCGCGGCGAAAAAGGCAATCGAGGACGCATCCATAGAAAGGGGGGAAATCGACAGCTTTGTGCTGGGAGGCTACGATAATCTTGGGGTAGGAAGGACGATATCGAACATGTATACAGCTCCAGCAGCAGGAGCTTATCTTCGACATGAAACAAGAGTCGCCGACGACGCTGCTTTTGCTCTTGCTTTGGCATTTATGCGAGTAAAAAGTGGTTTGAGTGATTTATGCATGGTTTTGGGATTTGGAAAGAGTTCTGAGACCCCAATTGAGCTTGTAGAACTGCAAAGTCTTGACCCATTCTTTTTGCGACCCTTTAATCTCTCTCTTCAGATGAGCTTTGCAATGCAGAGCTTTTGCTATCGCAAGAAATACGGAGTTAAAGAAGAGAGAATCGCGGAATGCATAGCTAAAGATACCGAAAACGGTTCTAAAAATCCAAAAGCCTTTTTAAGGAGTAAAGTGAGCGTTGAAGATGTTCTGAATTCCAGAATGGCAATTTACCCTTTGAGAGAGCTCGAAATTGCTAGGTGGTGTGATGGAAGTGTTGCGTTGATTTTAGCAAGCGAAAAGATCGCAAAAAGGATTTGCGACAGATTAGTGTGGATAAAAGGTATTGGCTGGAGTAACTCTGGCTATTATTTTGAGGAATTAGAAACACTTCCTGCAACGAAATTCGCTGCTGAGATGGCTTTCAAGATGGCGAGAGTTGAAAGAAAGGAAATCGAGTCAGTTGAGGTGATGGATCTCGTAAGCGATCACCAGCCCATGATCCTTGAGGCTTTGGGTTTTGCGGAAGAGGGTAAAGGTATTGAGACAAACCTCGAGGTTAACAGATCAGGCGGCGCAATTTGCACGAATTCTTACGGTTCTACTGGGCTTTTTCTAGTTGCAAATCTCGTTGAGAGGATAAGAAATGGCGATATCGATAGTGGTTTAGCTCAAGCGATGAGTGGTTATGCGGGAAAAAGAGCACTTGTATCTATTTTCGGGGTGTAGAGATGAAAAGAGTTGCGATAATTGGTTGCGGACAAACCGAGTTCAAAAGCAAACACAAAAAAACGCATCCTGAAATTGTCTACGAAGCTGTGAAAAAAGCTCTTGGACATGCCGGAATTGACATAAAAGATGTTGAAGCAGTAGTCTACGGTTGTATGGATCCCTTTGATGGGATTTATCGCCCCGAGCTATGGGATTCTACCGCTGTTGGTGTTTTTAAACCGATGATGAAGATAAGCACGGGCGGAACCACAGGATTAACAACTGCGCTTGCTGCTTATGATACTGTAGCAAGTGGTTTTTTTGATATCGTTATGGCAGTTTGCGTTCAACGCGTAGGTGAATGTGTCGATGCGCAATCTGTGCTGAACACTGCAGTCGATCCAATTTACGAGCGCTTTTCAGGAGTTGGAGCGATTACGGTAGCGGCGTTTCAAGCTACTGCCTATATGCATAAATACAACGCAAAAGAAGAGGATCTGGCTTATGTAAGCGTAAAAGATCATGAAAACGCTCTAAAAAATCCGTATGCACATATAAGGATGAAAGTAAGCGTTGAGGATGTTTTAAAAAGCCCTGTTGTCTGCTCTCCGCTGAAATTGCTCGAATGTTGCCCAAGGAGCGATGGTGCCGCTGTAGCGATTTTTGCAAGCGAAGAGGTTGCGAAAAAGTTGAAAGACAATCCAGCATGGATTCTTGGGGAGACGACGATAAGCGACAGTTATTACTTGGGAGATCGCCCAGATTTTAGCTGTTGGGACTCCTTGGCAATTGCAGGAAGAAGACTTTACAGAGCAGTTGGGATTGACGATCCAATGAGAGATTTTGACGTTGCAGAGCTATATTCTCCTTTCACGATTCAAGAAATCTTGGAACTCGAAGCTTTGGGTTTCGCAGAAGAGGGCAAAGGTAAGGATTTTGCCAAAGAGGGAATAACGGCAGTTGACGGCAAAATACCAACGAATCCTTCAGGAGGCGTGCTTTGCACAAACCCCATAGGAGCGAGTGGATTGGTGAGGCTGATAGAAGCTTCGCTCCAAGTCATGGGGGAAGCGAAGAATCAAGTTGAGAACGCTGAACTTGCGTTGGCTCATGCTTGGGGAGGGACTTTGCAGTTCCACACCCTTGCAATCGTGTCTTCAAAAAAGAAGTTGGGGTGAGAAAATGGGCGATGTTATGGAATTTGAGGTGTGGTGGAGAATTCCGTTTAGACATTATGCCGGAGTTCATGCGACAAGATTTTTTGAGGGTTTAAAAAATAAAAAAATCCTTGGAGTTAAGTGTCCGAAATGCAAGAGAGTTCTTGTTCCTCCGAGAGCATTTTGCGAGCGATGCTTCGTTGAAACAGACGAATGGGTCGAAGTTAAGGATGAAGGAGTCGTTGAAACTTTAAGCGTAACCTACATGAAATTTACAGGTCTTCCTGATCCACCGTATGCCGTTGGTGTCGTAAAGTTGGACGGAGCAGATACTGGAATTCTCTGTTATCTTGGAGGAATAGACTTGAGTGATTGGAAAAAAGTCCATGAGACCTTCAAACCCGGAACTAGAGTCAAAGCGGTTTGGAAGGATGTTCCGGAGGGGAAGATTACGGATATTCTATATTTTAAGGTGGTATAATGGAGGGGCTGTATTTTGAGGAGTTTGAAATTGGAAAGGAATTCGAAACCGCTGGGAGAACGATTACAGAGGCGGATATAGTAAACTTTGCAGGGATTACTGGTGATTGGAACCAGCTTCACACGGACAGCGAATTTGCAAAAAATACGATCTTTGGTCAGAGAATCGCGCATGGAACGCTCGTGTTTTCCATAATGACAGGACTACTTGTGAGGCTTGGTTTTATTGAAAAGACGATTCTCGCATTTTATGGAATAGATAAACTGCGCTTCACGAATCCAGTTTTCATAGGCGACACGATAAAAGCGATTGCTAAGGTTGTTGAAAAAGAGGACAAAGGAGCCTATGGACTTGTTACAATTGAATCAAGAGTTGTTAAACAAAGCGGTGATGTTGTGTTAAAGTGCATTCTTAAAGTTGCTGTCAAAAAGAGGGGGTGATTTTATGGAATTCGAATTCAATGAAGAGCAGAAGATGATTGCAAACACTGCAAAAGAGATTGCTGAAGACTTTCCGCCAGAGTACTGGAGGGAAAAGGATGCAAAGGGTGAGTTTGCGGAGGAGTTTTTCAAAGCAATTGCCAAAGCTGGCTTCTTCGGCATCGTTATTCCAGAAAACTATGGCGGTTCAGGCTACGGAGTTACGGAACTGTTGATTGCAATGAAAGAGTTGGCCGCAAACGGCTGCGGTGCAGGCGGAGTTTGGTATCTCGTTCTTACAGAAGTTTTCGGAGCGTTACCAATAGTTCGATATGGTAACGAAGCTCAGAAGGAGAAGTATTTGCCAAAGATTGCGAAAGGTGAGCTCGAGTTTTGCATGGCCTTGACTGAGCCGGATGCGGGAACGAACACGTTGGCGATAAAGACAAGGGCAGTCAAAGATGGCGACGAATGGGTGATCAACGGGAACAAAATATGGATAAGTGGTGTCGATAGAGCAAAAGGTATGCTACTTGTTGCAAGAACTACGCCCTTGGAAGAGGCGCCAAAGAAGAGCCTTGGTCTTAGCTTGTTCCTCGTGGATTTGCCGAATAAAGCTGTGAAGTGGAATCCAATTCCAAAGCACGGTATAAATTTCTCAAAGAGCTGTGAAGTGAGCATAAACGATCTAAGGGTTGGCGAAGATGCAATTCTTGGCGAAAAAGATCTTGGGTGGTATCTACTCCTCGACGTGCTAAATCCCGAGAGAATGTCTGCCTGCGCGGGTGCGATAGGTGGTGCAACACTTGCAATAAGAAAAGCCGTTGAGTATTCAAAGCAAAGAAAGGTCTTTGCGGATCCGATTGGTAGCTACCAAGGCTTGCAGTTCCCGATTGCCGAAGCTTTTGCTGGATTGAAATGCGCAGAGCTTATGATGTTCAAAGCAGCGTGGCTTTATGATACGAAGTTTAAATCTGAAGATTTAAAGGATCCAAGGAAGAGATTTGAACTCGCTCCAGTTTTTAAAGAAATCGGAGACTGTTCAAACCTTGCAAAAGTGGTTGCGGTTGAAAACGCATTGAAGGCTGTTTACTGGGCCATGCAAACCTTTGGTGGCTACGGATACGCGAAGGAGTACGATGTCGAGAGATGGTGGAGAGAAGTCAACCTGCTAAGACTCGCTCCCGTTACGCAACAAATGGCTTTGAACTACATTGCTGAACACATCCTCGGAATGCCGAGGAGTTATAGAACAGGCTATGAGTGACGTTAAAAAAGTTGTGAAGGGAAAGAGTTTAGAAATAACGAGGAGAGAATCTCTAAACGAGATGCTCTGGAACACTGCAAAAGAGCATCCAGAGAAGCCATGTGTAAGCTTTTATGAGGCCGAAAGGCTAAGATCAATCAGCTATAGTGAATTCTGGAACCTCATAGAGAGAATTTCGAAGGGCCTAATCGAGATAGGTGTTAAAAGAGGAGACAGGGTGGCAATTCTTAGTTCTACCAGATACGAGTGGGAGTTGTTTGACTTTGCAATAATGTGTGCCGGTGCAATAGTCGTGCCAATTCACACAACTCTGAGTGAGAGCATCGTTCGTTATATACTGGAAGATTCGGGATCGAAATTGGTGGTGGTTGAGAACAAAGAGCTCGAGAGGAAAATTGGAGATCTCGACTTGGAAAAGATAGAGATCGAAGATAAAAGATCGATAGAAAATTTACTAAAATTGGGAGAAGAGAGTAAGGTAGACTTTGAAAAGATCTGGAGATCTGTGAGGCCTGATGATATTTCGAGTATTGTTTATACATCGGGAACGACAGGTGAGCCCAAAGGAGCAACTCTCACGCATTGGAACTGGAGATTCAACGCATTGTCTGTTATGTCAATAACACCATTTTATCCAGGTGAGTCGTATATCTGCTACCTACCGCTAAGTCATGTTTTTCAAAGGCTGGTTTTCTACGCTGGGGTTAGTAAAGGAGCAAACGCCGTCTTCACGTCTCCAGCAAGATTTTTAGAGACCTTAAGAGCAGTTAAACCGGTTGCATTTGTTACAGTGCCAAGAATCCTTGAAAGGGTGAACAAAGGACTTTTAGAGAGCGTTGAAAAACAGGGTGGGTTTAAGAAAAACCTCTTTTATTGGTCGAAAAAGGTTGCAATAGAGTGCGGGGAGAAAATAAGCAAAGGTGAAAAATTTGGTTTAGGGCTAACGATAAAAAGGATTTTTGCAGATAAGCTCGTTTATAGCAAAATCCGAAATGCTCTTGGATTGCAGAACATCCGTTTCATTTGCTCTGCAGCTGCTGAACTGCGGAAAGAGCTCGCTTACATGTTCAATGGAATGGGGATACCAGTAATAGAGGGCTATGGGATGACAGAAACGGCCGCCCCCACAAATCTAAATCCATTGAAAAAGTTCAAACCCGGAACTGTTGGCCCACCAATACCGGGGATAATGGAGGCAATTGCAGAGGATGGAGAAATTCTTGTGAAAGGAGAAAATGTCATGATTGGCTATTGGAACAAACCTTACGAAACGCAGAAGTGTTTTACTGAAGATGGCTGGTTCAAAACAGGAGATCTCGGAGATTTTGACGACGAAGGTTACTTAATTTTTCTTGGTAGGAAAAAGCACATCATTGCGCTTGACACCGGTAAAAAAGTTTCCCCTTCACGCATAGAAGAGCTTTTGCTCCAAAACCCTTACATAAACGATGCTTTGATCGTTGGTGATGGAAAACCGTACCTCGTTGCACTTATTGTGCCGAACTTCGCACTTCTTCTTGATTTGCTCGAGAAAATTGGAATTAGCTACGAAAAGAACAAGCTCGTAGTCTCAAAAAGTGTTTCTGGAGACGTGGAAATAACCGAAATTCCAGAAAATATAGTTGAAAATCCACGTGTCTTGGAGTTTTATTCTAACATAATTAAACAAGTAAACGAAAATCTCTCAGAAGAGGAAAAAATCAGGAAGTTTAGGTTGCTAAACAGAACGTTCACGATAGAGAGAAATGAGCTGACGCCCACATTAAAAAAGAGGACGCATGTTATCTTGGAACGTTACAGGGATTTAATTGATGACCTTTATTCGCAATAAGCTTCCGAAAATTTTTTATTTTATTTATAAACATTCTTTTCAATGGTTAAGAGGAGAATACAGACTACGATCAGCGATGAAGCCTACAAAATAATTGAAAGGCATAAAGAAAAGTTTGGTGGCATGAACGCGGTTATCGAGGAAGCTCTGAGACTCTTGGATAGAAAGGAGGACATTTTAAGCGAAGACGATCTTTTGCTCATAAAACTCATACGCGATCTCGACTTCACCGGATGCGGAAGAACGCAGTATTTGTATTTGATACTCGGGGATATAGATAGAGCGGTTAAAGAAAGTTTGATGGAGACTGCAGTTGAGTGGTTTCTAAAAAAACCATTCGGAGAGATAAGTCTTGAGGAGTTTCTTGAGACCGTGAAAAGAGGTTGGACGATTTTGAACAGGGCGGATTATATAGAGATAACGAAAAAAGAAGACTCAATAGTGTTCTTCTGCGAGCACACAATGCGAAAAAGAGAAGTAAGCGAATTTCTCGCAAATCATATTCTTTCGATATACGAAAAATATTATAGTAAAGACTGGGATTTTTCATTAAGCGTGACCACAAACAGTTTCACGATCAAGTTTACACCGAAAAGGTGAGCATTTATGCTCAAGTTCAGAGGTTAAATTTTAATATTTGCTCATTCTATTTATTTTTGGTGGTAAAATGGTAACGAGATACGAAGGTATTCCGTTTGTTGCCAGATTTCGATGGAGTGTCGGAGAACTTTTCGACGAGTTCCTAAACGGCCTAAGGAATGCGAAGCTAATAGCTTCAAAATGCAGTTGTGGCTACACCGTGTTACCCCCAAGGGTAAGATGCCCAAAATGCTACGCAAAGTTGAGCAAGGAAAACTTAGTGGAAATAAGTGGAAAAGGAGTCATAGAGGCTTATACAAGAGTTTTCTTCAAACTCGATGGTAATGGAAATGAAATTTGGCTTGACAAACCAGTGACATTAGCTATGGTGAAGTTTGAAGGTGTGAACTCCACTCTCGTTCTCCCCTACTTAGACACCGAAATCTCGGAAGGAACTGAAGTGGAAGTTGTGTGGAGGGATGAAAGAAGCGGTAGCGTTTCAGACATCTTGGGTGTTAGGAGGGTAAAAGTATGAGAGTGGCAATTGTGGGTTACTCGTGTTTACCCATGTCGAGAGACATTGAGCTAACAAGAGAGGAGAGTGTTTTTCTTTCCACGAAGATGGCTTTAGAAAGTTGCAATCTTACGAGAAGCGAAATAGACACCGTTGTCAGTGCATCTTCTGACTTCTACGATGGAAGGACGATATCGAACTCTATGCTAATCGGCGCTTTAGGAGCGTATTTAAAGGATGAGAGCAAGAGTGAGGAAGATGGATTGTTAGCAGTTATTTATGCGATGCAGAGGATTTTATCGGGAACTCATCGAATCGCACTCGTTACAGCCCATACACATAGCTCGATCTTTAATCCGCATCAAATCAGCCGTTACATGCTCGAACCCCTTTTTGATAGACAGAACGAGCTTCTCAACGACATAGTGCTTTCAGCGTTACAGGCAAGAACGTATATGCGGAAGTATGATGTGAGTGAAGAAGACATGGCATATGTTGCTTACAAAAATCTAAGAAACGCATCTAAAAACCCAAATTCAGTTTTGAAAGTTCCTGATATTAGCGTTGAAGAAATTCTAGCCTCAAAAGTATATGCAGAACCCATAAGGGAGCTGATGATCGCTCCTACTTGTGATGGTGTCGCTTCTGTTGTTTTAGCCTCAGAAAAAGTTGCATACGAAATAACGAGCGATCCAATTTGGATTGAAGGTGTTGGAGTTTCTGTAGGCAACTATTTTAGAGACCGCGATTTATCTAAGCTGGAATCTTTGCAAAAAGCTGCTAAAAAAGCATATGCAATGGCTGGAATTTCTGAGCCTTATCAGGAGCTTGATTTCGCCGAGATTACGGAGAGGTTTGCACATCAGGAGTTGATGATATACGAAGCCCTTGGAATCGCGAGAGAAGGAAAGGGGAAGAATTTGTTGAACAATGGCACCACATGGATTGATGGAGAGTTTCCGGTGAATCCGAGTGGTGGAGCGTTGAGCGGAGATGCAATATGCGCGACTGGACTTTATCGCCTTGTTGAGGCTATTAAACAGATAAGAGGAGAAGCTGAAAACCAGATTCCTGGAGTTAGAAGAGCCTTGGTGCATTCACAGTGGGGTTTGGTTGCGCAGAAAAATGTTGTTCTAATAGTAGGTGGGGAGGTATGAGGAGAGTTGCGATAATCGGTTGTGGGCAAACAAAACATGGAAGAAGAACTGATGTTAACCAGGCCGAAATGGTAAGTGAGGCGGTTTGGAACGCAATAGATGATGCTGGAATTGGAATTGAAGACATTGAAGCTTTTGCGGTTGGAAACATGCAAGGATTTGGAGGAATTGCACATCCTGATTTAATATTTGCCGAATACATTGGAGCAGTTGGAAAGCCTATGCAAAGAGTCGCAACTGGCGGAACCGTCGGCGGTTCTGTGGCACACCTTGGCTACTACATGGTCGCTTCGGGTATGTATGACGTCGTTCTTGCAACTGCCTGGGAAAAACATAGCGACAGTGCTGAGCCCGGTGCAACAACTGGTTTGCTACACGTTGCGTTTGCAAATCTGAGCTACATGTTCAAGCTTGGAATGGACTTACGCTCTTTCGCAATCATGGGATTAGCAGGAGCAGCTGCTGGTATCTCTGCTTATCAGGCGGCGCAATATTTGTTCCGTTCTGGCTGTAAAATAGAGCACTACGACATGGTTGCTGCAAAGGCAAGAAGGAATGCAGCAAAGAACAAATACGCTCACCTGCGTTGGCCAAACTGTAAACCGGAAGACATTGCAAAGACTGAAATGCTAATTTGGCCGATGAGATTTGGTCATGTATGTCCTGCAAGCGACGGCGCATCAGCGGTTATCTTCGCAAGCGAAGATGCTGTTAAAAAATTTGGAATAAAAGAGGTAGCATGGATTCTAAGCGTTGCAGCTTTTGCAGACGAGGAAAACGATCAGGGAGAGTCTTATCAAGGCACAGGCGTTCTCGATTACAGCGAGCAAATTGGTTGTGTTTTGTCGGCGAAGAAAGCATATGAAAGAGCAGGAATAGAAAATCCGAGAAAGGAAGTAGATATGGCCGAAATCTACTCTCCTTTCCCGCATCAAGAGCTTATGTTTAGTGAAAGACTAGGATTCTTCGATGAGGGCACAGCGTGGAAGGCACTCGAAGAGGGTGTAACCGAAATCGACGGCGACTTTCCAATTACGCCTTCTGGTGGTGTCAATGCAACAAACGCAATTGGTAGCTCGGGATTGCAGAGAGTCTTGGAATGTGCTCTGCAGATAATGAACAAAGCTGAAGAGCATCAGGTGCCGAAAGACGTTCGAATTGCAGTTGCACACGCGTGGGGTGGACAAACGCAGTTCAACACGGTAACAGTTCTTTCGGATAAACCAAAAAGGTGGTGAAAATGATCAAGGAGAAGTTTAAAGAAACTTCGAGAGTTTATGGGGATTGGAACGTTGGGGCTTATAGGTGGAAAGCTCCAAAAGGATACTTGGACGAGTTTATCGCGATGTTGAAAGAGAAAAAGATACTCGGATCTCTCTGCAGAGGATGTGGGAGGGTATACGTTCCACCGAGAGAGTTCTGCGGTCGCTGTTTTGAAAAAATTGAAGAAAAAGTTACTGTAAGCAATTACGGAAAGTTACTCGCTTTTCTCGTTTCTCCGCCCCTACAGAAAGGAAAAGTCATTATAGCTGGCATGGACGTCGTTGCAATGGATATTTTGAAGGAAGGAGAAACCATAGTACTTGGTATCGTGCAGTTCGAAGGCTCGTCTTCGAAAATGGTCCTACCAGTTCTAAATGCAAAACCCGAAAACTTACGCGTGGGGACAAGAGTGAAGGCAGTTTTTGTAGAGGAACCAAAAGGCCAGCTTTCGGATTTGGTTGGAGTTGAACCGGTAAATCAGCAAATTGAAATTTTTAGATAAATAAATTTTTTAAATTTAAAATGAGCATCTCTGCTGACAATTGCCGATAAAATATATTATTATGCTCAAACATTATCTTTTTATGAGGCTAAGGTATGAGCTGTTGATTAAAAAAACGCTGTATTTTCCACTCCACAGCTATCCAGAGAAGGAAATAGTTTGGAAGGATGGGAGATACAACTACAGAAAGTTCTATGAGAGGCTACAAAGATTTGCGAGTGGTGCAGAAAGCCTAGGGATCAAGGATGCGAAAATAGCCTTCTTTGATTGGAACACGCATCATTACCTCGAGGGCATGTTCGCGATTCCGATGATGGGTTCGATTCTGCACTTTGTAAACATTCGCCTTTCTCCACAGGAAATTATTTACACAGCCAACTACGTAAAAGATGATTATGTCGTCTTTGGTAGAGATTTTCTACCCTTGGTTGAGAGAATTGCTCCACACATTCCAAGTGTAAAAGGTTGGATAGCTACTCAAGAGGTTGAAACTTCGCTCAAACCCCTTTACTACTACGAGGATATAATCAAAAGTGGGTCAAAATATGAGTTCCCAGAGTTCGATGAGAACAAGACTGCATGCGTATACTTTACATCTGGTACAACAGGACTGCCGAAACCCGTTCACTTTTCCCATCGTGGGATAATTTTGCAGTGTATAATCAACGGTCTCTCGCTTTCGATAAATCATTCTCCTACAAGGCTCTCAAGTGCAGATACGATTATGCACATCCCACCTTTCTTCCATGGAATGGGTTGGACATTTCCATACTTGTCAACCATGTTTGGGATGAAACAAGTTCTACCCGGGAGATATGAGCCGAGAACAATGCTTGAGCTAATAAAAAGAGAAAAAGTAACCTACGCCGCTGGTGTGCCGGTGTTTTTGAGAATGTTGATCGATTCACCAGAAAGCAAAGACTACGCCGAAGCGCTGAAGGGTTTAAAGTTCGTTTGCGATGGAGAACATCCACCAAGGGTTTTGTTTGAAAGAGCGAAACAATTTGGGATCGAGATGATTGAGGCTTTTGGGATGTCCGAAGGGGTTGGTTTTACATTTGCAGTTCTAAAAGATCACATGCTCGAGTGGAGCTGGGAAAGACAACTTGAGTTTCTAAATAAAGCTGGCTTACCAGCGCCACTTGTTGAAGTAAGAATAGTCGACTCCGAAGGCAAAGAAGTGCCTAGAGATGGGAAGACAATGGGAGAAATACTGATTCGAAGTCCTGGTTTGACTGAAGGTTACTGGATGAATCCCGAGAAGACAAAGGAATCTTGGACTGAAGATGGCTGGTTCAAAACAGGAGATCTTGGTGTTTGGGATGAAGAAGGATATATAATGATTCTTGACAGAGCTAAGGACGTAATAAAAAGCGGTGGAGAATGGATAAGCTCCGTAAGGCTCGAGGGGCTAATTCTCACGCATCCTGCGGTGAACGAGTGCGCAGTTGTTGCGGCAAGAAGTGAGAAGTGGAGTGAACGCCCAATTGCAGTAGTGACGTTGAAGCCTGGTAAATCGGCAAGTGAAGAGGAGATAAAAAGCTTCCTTGTTGAGAAATACGTTGACAAAGGAGTAATTCCAAAGTGGTGGCTTCCTGAAAGAGTTTTCATTGTAAACGAAATTCCGAAGACAAGTGTTGGGAAGATTAACAAGAGAAGCATAAGGGAAGCATATAAGGACTTGGTTCTACCATAATTTTTTAAGTTATTATTTCAAAATGTATTAAAAAATTGAAATCACTTTCCTACCCAAGAAGGACGCCTTTTTTGCACAAAAGCCCTCATCCCCTCTGCGAAGTCCTCTGTTGGAATAAGCTCAGTTATTTCGTGCAATCCCTTTTCAACAACGAATCTGAAGACATCTCTATAAGCTCTTGTTGTCTCTTTTATCGCTTTGGCAGAAAGTGGGGAAAGTCTTGTTATTTTGTTGACAAATTCAACGCCAGTTATCTCAATTTGATCCTTTGGAACAACTAAATCGACAATTCCAAGTGTTTTCGCTTCTTCTGCGTCCATCTGCTCTCCAGTTAGGCAGTATCGCATCATCTTCCTTCCAATAACTGCAACTCCGAGCGAAGAAGCTATGGGCGGGATTGCTCCTATAAGTCCTTCTGGTACCGAGAAAATTGCATCATCGCTTGCAATCACTATGTCAAATGCTAAATTAAGTTCCAATCCACCGCCAAAGGCTATCCCGTTGACAAGCGAAATTATCGGCTTCTTGTAGTTCGCAATAGTATTGAGCAACGGCATGGCAACATTTGTGAAGAAATCTTTTCCGTTTAAGAAGCTCTTCCAAGAACCCATGACTGCGATGTCGTCTCCTGCGCAAAAAGCTCTCCCCTTTCCAGTTATAACCACCGCTCTAACATCTTGATCTTTTTCAGCCTCTATGAAAGCCTCGTTCAGACCCTTCCACATCTCTTCGTTAAGCGCGTTCAACTTCTCCGGACGATTCATTGTAATCATCACATAGTTGTCTCTTTTCTCGTAGATAACCGGTCCAAACTCCTTTTTTTCGTATTTCCACTTGTAGAACCCTTCTCCTGTCTTCTTTCCGAGTTTTCCTTCAGCGAGCATGTTCGATAGCAAGGGATCGACATTTCTATCTTCAAGGGCTTTTACAACGTTGTCAATTCCAAAGTCGTCTGCCATTTCGAGTAAACCCTTTGGATAAGCCATTCCAAAGACCATTGCCTTGTCTATGCTTTCTTTGCTCGCAACGCTGTTTCTGAGAAGCCATGCCGCTTCGTTTATACCCGGAGCCAGTAACCTTAGAGGGTTTAATCTGTAAGCAAACCTCGGGGATATCTTTGCTCTGCTGTAGAAGCCTTCGTATTCGTAAAAACCTTTTCCAGTTTTCATTCCAACTCTATTTTCTTCAACCATCTTTTTTATGATCTCTGGTACTTCTAAGTCCATTCCTCTCTTTCGAAGCTCGTTTATGACATGGTAGAGCACATCAACTCCGCTGAAGTCCGCAACTTCAAAGATCCCCATCGGCATTCCGATTCTGTATCGCACGACTGCATCAACTTCTTCTGGTCTGTAGCCTTCTTCCAGTAGTCTCAAGGCCTCGCCGAAAACCCTAACGTTTATTCTATTAACAACAAAGCCCGGGACATCTTTTTCAACAACGATGTAGTCCATTCCGATTGACTTAGCAAATTCAATTGTCCTTTTCAGCGTTTCCTCACTTGTCTTTTCTCCCTTTACTATTTCCACGAACTTGATGAGAACCGGAGGATTAAAGAAGTGGAGTCCTATGACTTTTTCGGGTCTATTTGTGGCTGAGGCAATATCCGAAATGGGGATTGTAGAAGTATTTGTCGAGAGAATCACTTCTGATCCACAATTTTCATCTAGCACTCTGAAAACTTCTTTTTTAACCTCCGTCTTCTCCACAACTGCTTCAATCACAAAATCAGCGTCTTTTGAGGCTTTGACCAAATTCGTGGTTGTTTTTATTTTTTGCAAGACATCTATCGCACTTTTTATCTCTCTTTTTTCCTCAAGTTTTTTTAGACTCCAGCCGATTTTCATTTTTGCAGATTCTAGCACGTCTTCGGAAACGTCTACCAACTCTACGCCGTGACCAGCAGTTGCACAAACAGTTGCGATCCCATGCCCCATCGTTCCCGCACCAACGACTACGACTTTCATTTTCATTCCCCTATGTTCCTTTTCCTTCCTTCTTTTTCATCTTTTCTATTTCTTTTTCTCTCAGAACTCTCCTCAAGAGCTTCCCCGAAGGCGTTCTTGGGAGAACTTCAATGAATTCAACTTCTCTTACCCTCTTGTAGCCTGAAATCCTCTCTCTGACCCATTCTATGATTTCATCGGCGCTTACGCTTCCTTTGTATTCTGGTTTTAGAACCACAAAGGCTTTCGGTATTTCCCCTGCATCAGCGTCAGGCTTACCTATGACTGCAACGTCTTGAACGGCTTCGTGCTTCAAAAGCAGAGCTTCAAGCTCGAAGGGCGCTATTGTGTAGCCTTTGTACTTGATGACCTCTTTGATTCTGTCCTGAAATATCAGGAAACCTTCCTCGTCTATGTAGCCTATGTCCCCAGTTCGGAAGAACTTTTTTCCGGTTTTTGGATCAATCCACCATGCTTTGATGTCTTCTTCGGGTCTTTTCCAGTAACCCTTGAAGATGTTCGGTCCCGAGATCACGATTTCTCCGCTCTTGTTGATGTCGTCGATCTCTTTCCCAGTCTCGATGTCAACTATTTTTAGTTCTATGTCGGGCAGAGGTATTCCTTGTCTCTCTGTCTTGTCAAGCCTTATTGGTGGGTTACTCGTGCACATTGGGCTCGCTTCGGTCATTCCCCAAACTTGGTTGTGATGAAGGTTGGGGTTGTTGCACTTCTCAGCGGTCACTCTTTTCATCCTGTCTATCAGAGTTCTTGCAACTGGCCACGCGCCAGTGGCAAAGCACTTGAGAAATCTCCAGTCGTAGTTTCTCGTTTCTTTGCTCTCGAGATACGAGATCAGCAACGCATAGGCCGGTGGCACAGCCCAAGAAATCGTTGCCTGATACTTCTCTATGTTCTCTGCCAGTAGCATCGGATTAAACATACCCATTATGACGTATGTCCCTCCGACTCCGAGCAAAACGTTGAAGAAACCAAACTCCGCCATGTGGAACATTGGCATGCTCCCGACGTGGGTGTCCATGTAACTGAGCCCAAAAGCGGCAGCCAGCTGAATTGCGTTCGAAACCAGGTTGTAGTGCGTGAGCATTACGCCCTTTGGCGGTCCAGTTGTTCCACCGGTATAGCATATGGTAGCCAAGTCATCGAGAGGATCGATGTCGCTCACAACAGGTTTCATTTCTCCCCTTTCAACGAGTTTACCGAGCCTATAAGCGTTTTCAACGTCTCCACCTACAACGATCACTCTCTCAACTCTTACCTTTTCTCTAATGTTCTGGAAGACTGAGTAGAAATTGCTGTGGATTACGAGAGTTGAAACTTCTGCATCGTTCAAGACAAACTCGAGCTCGTACTCTTTGTACATCGAGTTGATCGGAACTTGAATCGCTCCAAGTTTCCAATTAGCATATGTGACCACAACGTAGTCAGGCGAATTTGGAAGCATCACTCCGACTTTGCTACCTTTAGAGATTCCAAGTTGACGAAAAGAGTTCGAGAGTTTATTCGTCAACTCACCGAGCATGCTAAAAGTAATGGTATCGGGTAAGTCAGAGGAGAACTTCGGTTCAGCATATCAAGGCTGTTTTCTCACCATACTTCTTAACAGCGTTGTCCAAATATTCGCCTAGGGAAATCTTTGGGTAGTAAAGCGAAGGGAAACCGATCCTGTAAGAAAGCTTCTTAACGTCCACCATTGCGATCCCCGGCTGTTAATAGACTACTTCGAGTAGTAATCCTTATACATTTCCCTCAGCGTTCTCTTGCTGAACTTGCCAACGCTTGTTTTTGGTATCTCTTCAACGAAGAGAACGTCATCCGGTATCTGCCATTTTGCGAATCTCTTCGCAAGGTGCTCTTTTATCTCTTCTTTCGTTATCTTGCCCTTGTGTTCTAGTTTTGGCACAACAATTGCGAGCGGTCTCTCCTGCCACTTCGGATGTGGAACTCCGATGACACAAGCTTCGAAAACCTTTGGATGGGCCATTATGTAGTTTTCGAGGTCTACGCTACTTATCCACTCTCCGCCACTTTTTATCAAATCTTTAAATCGATCAACGATCTTTATGTATCCATGCTCGTCTATCGTTGCTGCGTCTCCACTCCTCCACCACTTGCCATTTTCATCCTCTATAAACGACTCGAACGTTCTTGGGTCCTTGTAGTATTCTCCAACTACCCATGGGCCTCGAATGCAAAGCTCTCCAACCGTTTTTCCGTCCCAAGGTAGTTCTTTCCCATTCTCATCAACGAGTTTCACATCAACACCGAAAACGGGAATTCCTTGTTTTCTCTTGATTTCCCACTTCTCATCCTCGCTAAGTTCTTCGAGTTCTGGCCTTATGAAGTTGTAACAGACGAGCGGAGTTGTCTCAGTTGCACCGTAGGCGTGGATAATCTCGATGCCAAACTCTTTCAACCCCTTCATCATTGCCAAAGGTGGTTCTGTGGCACCGCTGAAGGCTCTGAGATTAAAGTTTGGCTTTTCTTCAAGTTTTTGTAGGTAATTCAGCATTGGAATGAATATCGCTGGAGCTCCAGCGGTTACCGTAACTTTTTCACTTAAGATCAGATCTACTATCGGCTTTAAATCATCGATCGTAAACCTTCCTGGGAAAACGAGCTTTGCGCCGGCAATTGTTGCTGCAAAAAACGCACCCCAACCTTGAGCGTGGAACATTGGCACCAGTTGGAGATAGGTGTCGCTTTTATCTATCCTTAGAGCGCTTAGAATTGCTAAGGAGTGCAGAACAATTGCCCTATGAGAGTAATAAACACCTTTTGGTTTGCCCGTGGTTCCCGAGGTGTAGCATGCCGAGTATGCGGATCTCTCGTCTATCACGGGGAAATCGTATTTGTCGTCTTGTTCTTTGAGCAAGTCTTCATAGTTGTAAGTTTCAAAGAAGGTCTCAGGTGGCTTTCCATCGCTCATTACGACAATCTTCACCTTCACAGCATCCAAAAGCGGAATAACAAGTGGAAGCAAGGATTCGTCGACAAAGATAAGTTTCGTTCCGCTGTGCTTCGCAACATAAACAAGCTCGTCTGGATGCAGTCGCAGGTTCATCTGAACCAAAACCGCACCAACTCCTGGGATCGCGAAGTAGAGCTCGTAAAATCTATGTGTGTTCCAGCTTAAAACCCCTATCCTATCCCCTACTTTCACACCCAAACCCTCAAGAGCATTTGCTAACTTTGAAACTCTTTTAAAAGCTTCAGCATAGTTGTATCTGAACGTTGTTCCATCTAAACGCCTCGAAGCTATCTCTTTCCTCGAAAAGAACTTCGCAGCGTATTTCATCATGTTTATGACGTTTAGCTGTTCATCCATCATTGTCGAAGGAAAACCTCTCACCATCATATCCATCACTGAAAAATGTTGTCATTTTCTTCTATTTAAAACTTACAGTGCAGAGTGTATCAGCGAGAGAAAAACAGAAAGAATCCTTTGACTTAAACCGCTACACTTCAGAATCAACGATTTTGCCGAGCAAGTCTTTTGCAAGCAGTGCTGAGCCTTTTGCAACCGCATAATCGTCTTTTATCACCTTGAACTCGGGTTTGAAAACATCTGGGATCAACTTCGAAATCTCCTTAGAAAGGATTTCCTCTCTTAGCCTTCCACCAATTCTACCGCCGAAGGTAACGATCTCCGGGTTTAAAAGCATTATCGCAGTTGATACTGCGATGCAGAATAGCTTAAAACCCTTAGTTTGATAAATCGATCTGTTTTCGAGCTTTTCCTTTATATCCCTAATAGCCCAACCGCCGAAGTGGCATTCCAGATGTCCGTAACCACCGCATTTGCATTTTCTTCGCCCACCAACGTAAGAATGTCCGAGTTCTCCTGCTAATCCATCGCCACGGTAAATTTTGCCATCGATAACAATTCCAGTGCCAATTCCTGTGCCAACGGTAAGTGATAGCACATTCTTTTTCCCCGTAACCTTTGCGGAGTAATAGGCGAAGCAGTTCGCATCGTTTTCAACAATTTTTGGCTTGCTCGTTTCGACTTTTGGAATCCTTTTGAGATTTGGAGCGTTCACAACCTCTCCCTTCTTGAACCAAACCGCGATCCCAACGCCAACTGCATCGTAGTCGAGATCTATTTTGCCTAAATCGAAATCTTCCGTTTTAAAACTTCCAACGATCTCAAAAGTTCCGTTTTTTAGCAGAACAACATCTGTGTTGGTTCCACCGATGTCGATACCAAGGATCATGGAAGAAGTGGTCATAGGTTTAAAAATGCATTGACATACTATAGTAAGAGTTTTTAACACCAAGTAACAACAAAAGAAAGATTTATCAATCGAAAGTGATCAGAAATCGTATGCACATTCCCGATGGTTATTTGGATTTGACGATTGCATTGATATTCTTTGTGTTGACACTTGTAGTTCTCGGCTATTCACTTGTGAAGCTAAGACATGGAAAACTCACGTCCCTTTTCGGAATCATTTCTGCAGCGATCTTTGCTGCACAGATGTTGAACTGGCCCATTCCCGGTGGAACTTCGGCACATTTCGTTGGGGGTAGCCTTGCAGGAATACTTCTGGGTCCATTCGCTGGTTGCGTTTCTATGGCGATCGTTCTAACGATTCAGACACTCGTTTTCAACGACGGCGGGATAACTGCTTGGGGGGCAAACGTTTGGAACATGGCGGTTGTTAACGTATTCGTTGGCTACTATGTTTACAAAGCGCTACAAAGAGTTGGAAAGACTTTTGCATCTTTCATCGCCGGCTGGATTGGGATAACAATCGCAGCGATTTTTGCTGGTATCGAACTAGGACTTTCCACGAGTTTCGCTTACGGCTTAAGTATTACAGTTCCGGTTATGGGGCTCTGGCATGCAATCCTTGGAGTCATCGAAGGGGTGATAACCGCAGGAGTTGTGGGCTACATTGCAACTCGTCGCTCTGATTTGCTCGAGAAAGGGGAAACAGGGAAAGTTCCGTTCGTGTTGATTGGTCTGATGATCGTGCTTTCGCCTGTCTTCGCTTACTTAGCAGAAGAGGTCGGCTACTCCGAACCCCTTGAAAACGTGGCGGAATTCCTTGGGCTTGAAGAAAACACAATAAACCCCGGACTGCTACCAGACTACACAATTCCTGGACTCGATCCATATATTGGGACGCTTTTAAGCGGTGCAATCGGTGTTTTGATAGTTTTTCTGCTTTCCTTTGCGGTGAAATATGCACATTCTTCTCGAAAAAACACTTAGAAACGCGTCATCTTACTTTCAAAATTTTTTCATCCACGAATACAAAACGAGAGGACTCATCTACGAAATCGATGCAAGGGTTAAGTTTATCTCAACGATAGTCTTCGTTTTGCTTGCAGTTTCGACTTTTGAGCCAATAAAACTCCTTTTTCTTCTTTTTTCTCTGTTTGTGATCCTAAAAATTCTTGGACTGAGCCTTAAAAAGCTTTTTCAAAGGATTTGGTTGTTTACGGCGTTCTCTTTCATCGTTGTTTCGCCTTTTTTGTTCTCAAATCTGCAGTACTCTCTTCTTTTCACCCTTCGGGTTCTCATATCTCTCATTGCAGTTCAGATGCTCGTGATGAGCACAAACTTTTACGATCTCTGCTCTGCGCTTAGCTCTTTACGTATTCCGGAGACCTTTGTTCATGCGCTTTGGATTGCATATCGCTACACGATCCTTCTTTTCCAAGACATTATCAACATATTGCTTGCAAGGGAGAGCAGAAGAGTGGCAAAAACGAGCCATAGGGAAATCTGGAAAAAAGGTGGCGAAGCAGTTGGACTTTTCTTTCTTCGAAGCATTGAGAGATCGGAGCGACTACAGCTTGCTATGGTTTCACGTGGAGAGAAAATAGTTGTCCAGAAGACGAAGCTCGGATTTCTTGAAATCTCTTATATAGCGATCGTCGCATTCATAGTTTTGTGGTGGATTTCGCTGTAGTGGCGAGGAACGTAAGCTACCGCTATCCAGACGGAAGCTTGGGGGTGGAGAACGTTGATTTGGCAATTGCAAAGGGAGAGAGAGTTGCGATAGTTGGAGAAAATGGGAGTGGGAAATCAACGCTTATTTTCCTTCTTTCAGGACTTTTAAAACCAAGTAAAGGAGAAGTTAAAGTATTGGGTTTTTCGAACAAGGAGATCGAAGAGATAAGGCGAAGGGTTGGTGTTATCTTTCAGAACCCTGACGACTTCTTGTTCAATCCGACAGTTAGAGATGAGCTACTCTACGTTCCAAGACAGCTCAAAATGAGTGAAGAGGAGATGGAGAGAATCATCCGAGATTTTTCCGAGATTTTTGGGTTAAAAGATGTGCTTCACAAACCACCATTCAGGCTAAGTGGGGGAGAGAAGAAGAAGGTAGAGATCGCAAGCGTTCTCGCCTACAAACCGGAGATCATTTTTCTCGACGAGCCGACAGCGAACGTTGACGCTAAGACGAGGAAGGTAATCAAGGAAATAATAAGGGGCTACGAGGGCACAGTAATTGTGGCGACGCATGAAGTAGACGTTGCAAAACTGTGCGAAAGAGTTTTGGTTATGAAAAAAGGCAGAATTCTCGCGGACTCGAGTTTTTCTTCGATCGATAAAAGGATTCTCGAGGAAGCAGGTGTTATTTAGGATAGTATCTTATCAGATCGGTAACTTCTTTTCTGATCTCTCCCCTCAAGACCAAGTGCTCCAAGTGAGCTATCGTCTCACCAATGGCAAACCATTTCTGCATCGTTGGCAGGTCTTCCCAATTCTCGTAATCAAGATCCCATGTTATCTGCTGTGCAACTTCCCACGCGCTCGTGAAGCCTTTTTCAACTGCAGTCAAAGCCTCGTAAAGCCTTTTTCTGTGATGCTCTTTGAGTTGTTCGATCCTCTTTCTGTGGCTGTTATAGAAATTCCTGTGCCCTGGTAGCGTTTTCCTTACTTCAAGCTCATAAACTTTTTCGAGGCTCAGCAAATACTCACCAAGCGAATCCTTCATCGTTTCCCAGAACGTGATGTTTGGCGTTATGTCGAATAGAATATGGTCCCCTGAGAACAAGATCTTCTTATCCGCATCATATAGGCAAACATGCCCCGGCGTGTGCCCAGGCGTTGATATGACTTTCAGCGAAAAGTTTCCATACTCGAGAATCTCTCTGTCGTTGAGAAAGACGATCTCACCACTGAATTCGGATGCGTATTTCACCGCAGGATGGATTTTTGCGACCTTTTTCGCCTCTTTTTCAGGAAAACCGTTTCTAATGTAAAACTCTACAAGCTCCTTCCAGTAATCTGGCTCGAGAACACTTCTTATTGCGATCTCTGCGTCAACTTTGCTTATAAGTAAATTTTTTGCAATCTTCCCAGCAAGCCCTAAGTGGTCTGCATGTAAGTGTGTTGCGAGAACGTCGACCTTTTTCAACTCGAGTCCAAGTTCTTCCAAGCCCTTTCGCAGTTGCGAGTAGCATTCTTCCATGTTGAAGCCCGTGTCGATGACGAGCGATCTTTTTCCCACGATCACGTATGAGTTTAGAGACTTAAGCGGATTTCTCGGCAAAGGGATTTGAATCCTATAAAGCCCATTCTCGATTTTTTCGATCATACTCTCTTTTTTACAGCTGTTTTGAACGTTGCAACAAGCACGATTTCGTTTCTCTGGTTTATCGCTGTTATCTTGAAGGCAACAACTCCATAACTCCCCTTGTCCTCTTTCCCTTCAACTTCAACTGTTGCCCTTATTGTGTCGCCTATGAACACTGGGTTCGTGAACCTAAGCTTCTCTATACCATAGAAGGCTATCAGGCTGTCTTCGGTAAGCCTAAGTCTTGTTATCAATCCGCTTGTAATCGTCAAAGTCAGCAAACCATGTGCGATCCTTTTCCCGAACCTCGTGTTTTTTGCGTATTCTTCGTCGACGTGTATTCGGTTCCAGTCCCCGCTTATGCCTGCGAAATTCACGATGTCTGCTTCTGTCACAGTTCTCGCTGATGTCTCGAATTTCATTCCAGGCGAAAAATCTTCAAAAAACATAGAAATCAGTCTTTAATGCCAACAAGATACTTTGCAATCTTCTTCTTCTCCTCAAAGTCATAAGTGCGCCAGATTGCGATGTCTTCCATCACGGGCGATCCACCGCCATGAACGCCTGCGACCGCCATAACTCCGCCGAGAGAACTACAGAGAATATTCGATATTCCAAATAGACAGCGGTAAACGTTCTCCGATGGAACATCGCTTCTTCTCTTTATGTATTTGTCTATCAGTGGCTTTATCTCTGGGTTCATATAATCTTCACCAAAGGGCAAACAAGCAGGTAAACCACCGGCCAACTCTGCAAGGATTTGGAGCTCGTGGTAGTAGTTAAGCCCCGCATGTCTTCTTCCCACGTTTGCATAGACTTCGTTTGGAATGAAAGTTCCAGCAGGCGTTTTGATTCCCTTCACAGCCGAAGCGATTCCAGCTGCGAAAAGAGTTCGGCAACGCTCGCAAGTTCGACGAGCTTCTCTCTTATGTTGTGTCTATCGTAGACGTTGTTGTATTCCGCTATCACGTCTGTGCTTGCAGGTTTGCAACCAGTGTAGCTGTGCCTGTGAAAGAGGGCGAAGAGGTAAGCGGCGAGTGTTGCATACTTATTTTCACCGCAAAGGAAAACACGATCCCATGGGACGAAGACATCGTCGAAGATTATCAAGTTCTCGTCATCGCCGATCTCACCTTGGGGCATTTCCAAGCCTTTTGGAGCCCTAAGCTGACTTGTTCTTGCTACAATCTTCACACCATCCGCATCTGCTGGAACTGCAAAAGCAACGCTGTAATCCTTGTCTTTTTCAGTCATTGCCCTCGTTGGAACGACAATTATCTCATCTGCAACGCTCGCCATCGTTATGCAGTTCTTTGCTCCTCTAACGATGATCCCATCGCTTCTCTTTTCAACGATGCGCACATACATGTCTGGGTCATCTTGCTCGTGCGGTCTTTTGCTTCTATCTCCTTTTACATCGGTTTGCGCGCATGCAGCGACAAGGTCTCGGTTTTGGAACTCCTTGAGGTATTCTAAAAATCTCCTGTGATAGTCTGTTCCGTGTTCTGCATCTGCTGCAAATGTTGCAACGCTAAGACCATTTATTGCATCGCAACCCATGCAACGCTGGATACAACCGCCAACGATCCTACAGAGCTTTCTTGTCATCAACTGCTTTGCCATCAGATCCTCTGCAGACTGATTCACGTGAGTGAACCTGTTTATTTTCTTTCCCGTTAGATGCGAAGTTGTTACAAGCAAATCCTTGTATTCTGGGTGATCCACGAGGTCGAAAGTTTTTGAAATTATGTTTATACCCCCTCTTAGCATTGGATCGTCTCTTTTCACTTTCTTGCCAGCTAAATAGATGTTGGGTTTCATTTTGAAGAGATCTTGCCTATATTCTTCAGAGGTTCTCATATCACACCCTCTCTATTATGCACGCAGCTCCCTGTCCGCCACCCACGCAAGCAGTTGCTAAACCATAGTCGCCACCTTTTTCTTGCAGAATCCTCGAAAGCGTTCCAATTAGCCTCGCTCCACTCGCAGCAAGTGGATGACCGATTGCGATTGCCCCGCCCTTAACGTTAACTCTCTCAGCTTCAATTCCAAGCTCTTTTATTGCGTAAAGCGGAACGATTGCAAAGGCTTCATTTATCTCCCAGTAGTCGATGTTGCTAACCTTTAAGCCAGCTTTCTGCAAAGCCATCTTGCTCGCAGGCACCGGTCCTTTGCCCATCACGTTCGGCGGAACTCCAGCGTAGCCGAAAGATCTGAACTTTGCAATTGGCTCAACTCCAAGCTCCTTTGCCTTCTCCTTGCTCATCAACATTATCGCAGATGCACCAGCGTTCAGGGGCGAGGAATTTCCAGCTGTGATGACTCCACCTGGTTTGAAAGCTGGCGGGAGCTTTTCAACTGCTTCAAGCGTAGTGTCAGGTCTTATGCTTTGGTCTCTGTCAACAACTATCTTTCTCCCATCTGCCTGCGGAGCTTCCACAGGAAGGATCTCACCTTTGAAGTAACCCTCTTCCAAGGCTTTCGCTGCGAGTTTGTGACTTCTTACACCCCACTCATCCATGTCTCTCTTAGTCATTCCGAACTTCTCCTTCGCTTCCTCAAAGAGTTTTTCTGCGGTTAATCCCATTACAAATCCGATACGCATATCGTATTCCTTGTATTCCTCACTTAGAAACTTCTCGTTTCTCGCGACGTAGGGATTATCCGCACCCATTGGCACACGGGTCATGTGCTCGTAGCCGCCTGCGATAACAACGTCCGCAACCCCGTTTGCGATCTCGAGATAAGCGTACATTGCTGTGATTATCGAAGATGCGCACTGCATGTCCATAAGTGTTGTAGAAACTTCGACAGGATACTTTGCAAGCAAAACCGGTGATTTACCGCCATAAGCCCAGTTTTCCCAGACTGGAAAGGCACAACCAACGAGAACTCGGTTTACATCGCTCTTTTTGATTCCAACTTTCTCAGGCAATTTATCAAGAACCAATGCCATCAGTTCATCGCCACGGATTTGGTGGAACACGTCTCTCTGCGGTTCTTTGGGGCGACTCCTTGAAAAAGGAGTTCTCAGAAACCCGACTAAATACACTTCTCTCATTCAACCATCCCCGTTCTATGATGTTTTTTCAGAACTTTTAAACCTTTCGCTGTTTGCGTATAAATTCGAAATAGTAAGTTTAAAAGACCGTCGTAAAGCTAGAAAAATTTCGTGAAATTAGAATCGAAAACGGCGAAGCGTAAAAGCGAAAAATTTTTTCATTCAGGAGAACTCAAAAACATGATCGAGAGATACGAGTTTGGAAAGATCGTGGTCAATGGTAGAGCTTTCACTTCGGACATCTTGATTTTCGATGAAAGTGTCAGGGAAAACTGGTGGAGAAAAGAAGGGCACAAACTAAGCCTTGAAGACTTAAGGGAAGTTTTGGAGTTCAAACCAGAGATTTTAATCATAGGAACTGGCTACAACGGGAGAATGGTGGTTCCGGAGGAGGTAAAAAAGTTCCTTGAGGAGAAGGGAATCAAGGCGATTGCGCTTCCAACGCAGGAAGCTGTGAAGGTTTTCAACGAAACGAAGGCTAAGAAAGTCGGTGCGTTTCATCTCACGTGCTGAGTAGGAAAAGTTAAAATACAATAGGCGTGCAGTTCATCGGGGGTTGAAATGAGTTGGAAGTCCCATGGCTTCAGATTCAAGTCGGGCAGAAAGCTGAAGAAGAAGGTAAGAGAGAAGGGCTTAAAGCTCAGGAAGTTCCTTCAGGAGTTCAGCATGGGGCAAAGAGTTGTCATAGATATCGAGCCCGCTTCACAGAAGGGCATGCCACATCCGAGGTATCACGGAAGGAGTGGAGTTGTGGTTGGGCAGAGAGGGAGAGCTTATCTCGTGCAAATAAGAGACGGAAGTAAGATAAAGACCTTGATCTCTCGCCCGGAGCACCTCAGAGCTGTTTAAGGTGAGGAGATGTTTAAAGAGGTTAAAAGTTTTGAATATATCACGATCTCCGAGGCGAGAGAGATAATGGAGAAGATAGCAAAGCAAAGACAAGAAAATGCAGAATTATTGTTTGAAACGAGAAGAGCACTTAGGCATCTTAGGAATTTTTCAAAGCTAAGCGCTGAGAAGGCTAAGAAGCTCGTTGAAGAATTGATGCAACTTCCACAAGTTGGAAGAAAAGACTTGGCGGTAAAAATCGCGGACATAATGCCAAAAGTTGCAGACGAAGTGAGAGTGATCTACGCAAAAGAGAGAACGCTGACGAATGAGGAGATTGAACAGATCTTAGAAATCGTGAATCGCTATCGAGAGTAGGGAAAATTATTAATATTGGTAGATACATTTTTGATGTGATCGGTCGCTATGGATAAAACAAAAGAGTTCGAAAAACCGAGCAAAACAGAAAAATACGAGGACTACGCCTATGTTCTCGACTTTCTTCCCTACGGGCACGTAGACGATAAAAGACCAATTCATAAAAGGGAGCCTTTAGCCCAGGTAGTTGGAGAAAAGTACTTCACGCTCCTCGAGTTGAGTGTTAAGAAAGACAAAAACCCGCTCGTGATGGACAGGTTATACATAGGAAAAGGGGAAAGAGATGTTGTGAACAGAATAAAGAGGAAGTTAACCTACGAAGACCTAACACCGGCTGCGAAAAGAGAGCTCCCTTTTGTTGTGGAACAAATTGTCAAGCTTAGAGAAAGCGAGTTCGTCGAATTTTTTAACAAAGCAGAGCCAATAACGACAAAGATGCACCAACTCGAACTTCTCCCGGGAGTGGGAAAAAAGACGATGTGGGCCATCATTGAAGAGAGAAAAAAAGAGCCGTTTAAAAGTTTTGAAGACATTGCGAAGAGGATTAAGGGAGTTCAGCCTTTGAAGCTGGTCGTAGGCAGGGTAATATACGAGCTTCAGAATCCAAGTGCAAAATACAAGGTCTTTGTAGAAGTTTAGCTTTTGATAAGTTTTTTGAGTTCGGTGAGTAATTTTTTCTCTTCTTCGTCCATAATCTTTTTTTCGTGTTTTTTGATCAATTTTTCAATCTCTTCCTTCAATCCACGCTCTTCCTCGCTCATAACGGCGCTAAGAATGCTTGCTGTGAAAAGAGAGACGATGGAGACACCGAGGAGAACGATTACCATTGATATGATCTTCCCAAGCGGTGTTTCTGGAACGATGTCGCCGTAACCGACGGTCGTTATCGTTACAACTGCCCAGTAAACGCAGTCGAAAAAGCTAAAGTTCCTAACTTCACCTTCCGCAATGTAGAAGCTTATGGATCCGAGGAGGATGGTTATGAAGAGAAGGAGCATCGCGTAGCTGAGTAGCCTTGCGGATTTAGCCCTCATCTCCCGCATTAGTTTAATCCCGAGCGCAATGATTCTGAGAATTCTCAGAGATCTGAAAAACGCAGCCAAATGTGTTGGGACAAAGTAAAAGAGTACGATCGCTGGAATGTATGCGAAGATCTCGTAAGAGTTCGTCAGAAGATATTTTCCTCCGTGTTCACGACAACGTGAGACAAAATCCAAGATCAATGCGATAGTAACCACAAAGTCGATAGAGAGTAAAATGGGACGAATCTCACTGCTCGCAAACTCCACCGCTATTATGGTTGCGATCGAGACAACAGTTAACGAGAGTGCGAGCGTTTCGCTGAACTTCATATCCAAGTTCTGTAGAGAATAAAAATCTTGGGCTTGCAAAATTCGGTTGTAAATCTATAGATTTTATTATCAAAATCTGAATCCAAAGCTTTTTAATTTTAGCGTTGAAAGCGTTGCATGTTCGAAAAAGTGAGACCACCATCTGAGGGGGAGAAAATCGAATACAGAGATCGGAAGCTCATAGTTCCGAGGAACCCAATCATTCCGTATTTCGAAGGCGATGGAATTGGAAAAGACGTCGTTCCAGCTGCGATAAGAGTTTTGGATGCAGTAGCGGACAAAGTGGGCAAAGAAATAGTTTGGTTCAAAGTTTACGCTGGCGAAGATGCGTACAAGATCTACCATACCTATTTGCCAGAGGATACGTTGAATGCGATAAAGCTTTACAGAGTTGCCTTCAAAGGACCGCTCACGACACCGGTGGGTGGCGGTTACAGGAGCCTTAACGTGACAATAAGACAAGTTCTCGATCTTTATGCGAACGTTCGTCCGGTGTACTACCTGAAAGGCATTCCGAGTCCTATAAAGCACCCAGAAAAGGTAAACTTCGTCATATTTAGGGAGAACACAGAAGACGTTTATGCGGGAATAGAGTGGCAAAAGGGAACCAAGGAGGCACTTAAGCTCATAGAAATTTTAAAGCGGGAATTTGGGGTCCATATCAGAGAAGATTCCGGAATCGGGATCAAGCCCATAAGCGAGTTTGCAACAAAAAGGCTTGTTAGAATGGCGATAAGGTATGCGATCGAGAACAACAGAAAAAGCGTAACTTTAGTACACAAGGGAAACATAATGAAGTTTACAGAAGGGGCGTTTCGGGATTGGGGATACGAGGTTGCGAGACAAGAGTTTTCGGAGTTCTGCATAACAGAAGACGAGCTTAACAGACTCTATGACGGAAAACAGCCGGAAGGAAAGATAGTGATCAAGGACAGAATTGCGGACAACATGTTCCAGCAGATAATAACGAGGAGCGACGAATACGACGTCATAGCCTTACCAAATCTCAACGGCGATTATTTGAGCGATGCTGCTGCTGCACTTGTTGGTGGACTCGGAGTTGCGCCGGGTAGCAACATAGGCGATGGAATTGCGGTTTTTGAACCAATACATGGCTCCGCTCCAAAATACGCCGGACAAAACAAAGTAAACCCCACTGCACAGATCCTAACCGGAGCTCTGATGCTCGAGTTCCTCGGATGGAAAGAAGCGAGTGAGATGATAAAGAAAGCGGTTGCAATGACAATAGAGCAAAAAATCGTAACTTACGATCTTCACAGACAAATCGGCGGAAAACTTGTGGGAACAAAGGAGTTTGCAGATGCGGTGATCGAGAACTTAAGCACTCTATGATTCAAATCTACGGTGCTGGGGTTGCTGGAACTTTTTTATATTATCTACTTTTTAAAAATGGCTACAGGGTTTCGATCTTCGACGTTCGCAAGTCTCCAGACTGTAGATGCGGATGGGGGATAGCTTACAAAGAGGCGAGGGAGCTGTACTCCGAGATCGAGGTTAATTTAGACGATTTCATCTTGACAAGGCCCGAAAAAGTCGTCGTCAATGGAATTGAGCTCAAAAACAACGGGATAGCCATTTTTGACAAGCTAAAACTTCTAAAAGAGCTTTGGGAAGGCATTGAGTTCAAGAAGGGTGAGGCAAAACTCATTGTAGACGCTACTGGGACAAAAAGAGAGTTTTTGCCAAAAATTGCAAACGACAGACTTGTTCCAACGCTTCAATTCATGGAAAGGCACGAAAACGTAGAGAACATCTACATTCACTTCGAAAGACATGGCTACGCTTGGGCTTTTCCATTGGGTGAGTACTGGCACATAGGCGCGGGGAGTATTTTCGAGAACAAAATTCCCGAACTAATCGAGAAACTACGGCTTAAATTTGGGTTTGAGAGAAAAGAGAGCGTTTGCAGTTGCAAGGCGAAAATAAGAATGCTTCCTCCATCGAAGTGCAGGCCATTCGTTCATCGCAACGTCGTTGGTGTTGGCGAGGCAATAGGTTGTGTCAGCGGAGCTGGTGAAGGCAACGCCCCTGCGTTGAAGTGTGCGAAAATCCTTTACGAGTGCATCGAAAACCTCGAAGACTACGAGAGCAGAATTCTTACAGAACTTAAGTGGGTGGAAAGAGAGCAGAGATTCTTTGAAAGTGTGCTTCGAGGACTTCCAGCGATTCATCTGCTTTTCAGAATAATCCCGCATGAGAGCAAAAGACTCGTTAAACACTCGATTCTCGACTTCTTCCGCGTGTTTGCATGAGCTACAAGCGATTCAAGCTCATATACAAGGAGACGATTGCAACGATCCTTGCTGAAAACGAAGAATTCTATAAGATTGCTGTGAAGGCCGTTCTTGAAGCGAGGAGCGAGATCGAAAGATACGCAATGCGAAACCCATTGTTTTTGATCAGCTACGAGCCAATAGAGTGCGATGCCAATGGAGTTGTTCGAAGAATGTGCGACGCCGCAAAGCTGGCGAAAGTGGGACCGATGGCAGCTGTTGCGGGAGCGATTGCGGATTTTGCTGTGGAGAAGATGATCGAAAATGGGGCAAAGTTTGCAGTAGTGGATAACGGGGGAGACATATCGATCTTCACGGACAGAGAGCTGAGGGTCGGGATATATCCAACAAGCCTTGCCTTTGTAGTCCCACAGGGAAAAAGACTCGGGATTTGCACATCAAGTGGGAAAATCGGACCATCTGTAAGCTTTGGATTCGCGGATTGTGCAACTGTGATTGCGGAAAACGCATGCATCGCAGACGCCTTCGCCACAGCGCTTGGAAACAGAGTAAAAGAGGATTGCAACTTAGAAAAAGTTGTTCAAGACTTCTACGATGAGTTCCACGACCATGTGATCGGGTTACTCGTTGTAAAAGATGACGCGATCGTTTTCGCGGGAGAAGTTCCAAGAATTGAAGAATCGAAAGTGGATCCAGAGCTCATAACCAAGCTCTGAGCCGAGCTTAGAAAAGCTTATTAATACCAAAACAATTTTTAAACATGAACTCCTTAAGGTTGGGTAACGTTGAGATAACGTATCTAAAGCACGCGGGCTTTAAGATTAAGGGCTCAAAAGTTCTCTACATCGACCCATACGAAGTTCCTGAGGGACTTGAGAAGGCAGATTTGATCCTTGTAACGCACGATCACTTCGACCATCTCGACATCAAGTCGATAAAGAGACTTTCAAAAGCTGATACGAGCATTGTTACACCAAAAGGTTGCTTTGTCGAAGGCTATGACACCTGCTCTTTAGACGAGGGAGAAGAAAGAATTGTAAAAGACGTGAAGATAAAGACTGTTCCCGCATACAACGTGAACAAACCCTTCCACAAGAAAGGCGGTGTTGGTTACATCGTGGAAATCGATGGAGTTCGAATTTACCACGCAGGCGACACAGACAGAATTCCGGAGATGAAAAACATCGAAGTTGACGTTGCGCTTTTGCCAATAGGTGGAACTTATACGATGAACGTAAGCGAAGCAGTTGAAGCTGCGTGGGACATAAAGGCGAAAGTCTACATTCCCATGCACTATGGAGCAATTCCAAATACCAAAGCTGATCCCGAGGAGTTCAGGCTTAGAGTTCCAAAGGCTGCTGTGTTAAAGCCCCTTTTGCGTTAAATTTTTTGCTCCCTCGTCAATTCCGCAACCACGAAGTTGTAGCCTAGAACACATTTTTCCGGCGAATCTCCGATGATTTTGCCGACGCTGACGATTTCGCCATCTTTTAGCTCGATTGGATGGCAGAGATTATACATTCCACACTCGTAGTGGTTGCACTTCCTTTCCTCGTATTTGAACTTCGCACCTTCCGTAAGCGTCGATTCCACGAGTGCTATGACTGGAAGTTCTATTACTTCGACCGCAACCACTCCTTCTTCGTGCAGAGCACACTCTTGAACAGTTCCATCTCTGAGCGCCACTATCTTATATTTTGCACCTTCCCTGAGCCTCAGGCAAGTTTTCTTAATCTTGCAGTTCTCGCACTCCGGCTTGCCACCGAGGAACATAAACTCGACGCCTATCTTGGCCCAACTCTTCCCGCACAACGTGATTATCCGATTAACTTCACCATTCATAAAGCATCACAACTGATAGAGCTCAAAATATTTCAAACTTTGCATTGTTTCGCACTTTCGCACTCGAAAGGGTTGTGTAGAAAAACAACTTACATTTAAAAAGGTGATATACAAATTTTGCACAAAAAATTTAAATACTTGTGCTAAATACGTATATTGCTAATACTCGAGGTGGTGTATACGAACGAGGTTTGTAAGTTGCACATGAAGTACGGAGGGAAAATCGAAGTCCTTCCAAAATGCCCGGTGAGGTCGCTTGATGACTTCAGCTACTGGTATACCCCAGGAGTTGCTGAACCGAGCAAAGAGATCGCAAAAGATCCAGAAAAGGTTTATGATTACACGAACAAGTGGAACTCGGTTGCTATTGTGACAGATGGTTCGAGGGTCCTTGGGCTCGGGAACGTAGGAACGCTTGCGTCTCTGCCGGTTATGGAAGGAAAAGCGATGATATTCAAACTCCTAGGCGGTGTAGATGCGTTTCCGTTGCCGATAGATGAAAAAGATCCAGACAAGTTCGTTGAGATCGTTAAAAAGATCACTCCGAGCTTTGGCGGGATAAATCTCGAGGACATAGCAACCCCAAAGTGTTTCTACATATTAAGAAGACTCCAAGAGGAGCTCGAAATTCCAGTTTGGCATGACGATCAACTCGGAACTGCAACCGCAACTCTTGCAGGACTTATAAATGCGTTGAAGATCGTTGGAAAAGATCTAAACGAAGTTGAGATCGCAGTTATTGGCGCAGGAGCTGCGAACATTGCAACAATTCGCTTGATTGCGAAGGCAGGAGCCGATTTAAAGAAGATGTTTGTCGTGGACAGCAAGGGAATCCTGAACATGCAAAGGAGCGATTTAGAAAAGCTTAAGCAAGAGAACCCGGATAAGTACTGGGTTTGTCAAGTGACGAACGCAGAGCAAAGGAGCGGGGGAATTGCAGAGGCTATGAAGGGTGTGGATGTTGTGATTGCAGCGAGCACCGCTGGTGTTATCAAGAAAGAGTTTGTCAGAGAAATGGCTGACGATCCAATCGTGTTCGCCTTGGCAAATCCGATCCCCGAGATATATCCCGAAGAGGCAAAGGAGGCGGGAGCAAGGATAGTTGGCACAGGAAGGAGCGACTTTCCAAACCAGATAAACAACTCGCTCGTATTCCCAGCTGTTTTCAGAGGGGTCCTAAGCGTAAGGGCCAAGAAGATAACCGAAGACATGTGTTTGTCTGCAGCATTCGCTTTGGCGAGATTTGCGGAGAACAGATTGAGCGAGGACTACATAATTCCGAATATGACTGAGATCCATGTTTTTCCAGAGGTTGCGACTGAAGTTGGTTTAAAGGCGATTGAACTCGGACTTGCAAGGAAAAAGTTTACAGCCGACGAATTATACGAGCACGTAAGCAAACTGATTTTTGGAACCCATGAAAAGCTTAAAAAGCTGATGGAGCTCGGGTTTATCGTATGAAGATCGCGGTTCTCGGCGGAACTGGAAACCTTGGCATCGGTTTATCGCTCAGACTCGCGATCTTGGGTTACGAGGTCGTCGTTGGTTCAAGAAGTGAAGAAAAGGCGAAAGCAAAAGCTGAAGAATACCTAAAGATTCTTTCGGAACACGGTTACGCAGGAAAAATAACTGGAGCGGTCAATGCAGAAGCTTCAAGACAGTGCGACTTGGCCGTGATTACTGTGCCCTATGAACAAGCGTTTACACTTGCTGAAAGCCTTAGAAACGAGCTTGCGGGCAAAATCGTTGTCTCACCCCTTGTACCGATGAAAAAGGAGGGAAAGCTCTTTCGCTACGTTGAGCTTCCAGAGGGGTCTGCGGGAGAGAAGATAGCGAGAATACTGAAGGATAGCAAAGTAGTTTCCGCCTACCACAACATTCCTGCGGATAGGTTTGCAAACCTAAACTCGAGCTTTGAGTGGGATGTTTTGGTTTGTGGCGATGATTTCGAAGCGAAGAAAGCTGTTGTCGAGCTTACAAACGAGATCAAAGGACTAAGAGCGCTCGATTGCGGGGATTTGAAGAACTCAAAGATTGTTGAGAGTCTAACAGTTCTAATCTTGAACGTAATGATTGCAAACAAGCTAAAAGAACTCGGAGTCAAGTTTTGCTGAATTAAATTTTTTTCTTTTTCCCTTCTGGCGAAAGTCTTAAATACTTCCGAGTAAAGGGCAAGGAAATCAAATGAGAGGTGTTAAGTTTGAAGGAATTCGGATTTGGAAAACCGCCAGTGAAAGTTGGAGATGTGAGAGATGTTAAAATCGAAGCGGTAGGTAGTGAAGGGGATGGAATAGCGAAAATCGACGGTTTTGTTGTGTTTGTCCCGGGCGCAAAGCTGAACGACACGGTAAAGGTAAGGATAACAAAAGTTCTTAAAAAATATGGGTTTGCAGAAATAGTCGATTAAAGGCTTTTGACCATTTCTTCAATTTGTGCCATCATTTCTTTAATTTTTTCGAGCTCGGCTTTTAAGCTTTCGATTTTCGCATAACCCTCGTCCTTGATCATAGCCCCATATTGCGTTGGAACTATGATCCCTGATTGCTCCAAAATCCTCAACGAATACCTTACTCTGTGCTTTGGCATGTTAAGTAGATCCGAGAGCTTAAAGATCCCTATAGGCTGTTTTTCCATCACTGTTTTTAGCACCTGTAAATGCCTAACCACAATTTCGGTTTCCATTAGCAGTTTGCTAAATACCATAACCATTATAAGTATATTGAGTATTTAAAATTTGTGATAGCCAGTCTCAGCAAATTTTTATTTTTCAAAATTTTTAATCGATCTCCGTTACTTCTATGACTTCCAACGGGATGTTTGGCATTCTTTTCCCGAGCTCACTCTTCGCAATTCTTTTCGCATGCTCTTTGCTTTGAGCGTTAAAGACTTTCATCTCGAAAACAAGCCCAACGAGTGCTGTTCTCGAAACCAAGAGCGCAGACTTGAATTGCTCCCCGCACTTTGGGCATTCAACGCTCCCGACCTCGATTCGGACGAAGCTTAGATCTGGAGCGAGTTTCTTTCCCGCTTCAGCTATTGCAATGTTTATCGCATCTTCTACGCTGTCCACTCTCTTCACTATCCACCCTGCCTGAAGAACGACGAGAAAGTTTGGCATAACTTCGATTCATCTCAGGTATTAATTTTTTAGGGTCTGTAGTATTTTTCAAAAAGTTTTTTCCAGTCGATTTTGATCACGAGCACCGAGATTAGCAGCGTCAGAGAGAAAAACAGCAAAAGACCAAGAAAACTGCTTCCTACAATTTCCTTTATAACTCCGCTTGTTATTCTCCCGAAGACGAGAACGTAGCTTGTTATCACGAGCTTACCAAGGAAAACTGCTAAGAAATAATAGGAAATACGATACTTTGCAATTCCCAAAGGAATGTAGAGAACGTCATCTGGTAGCGGTGAAGCTGCAAAGAGAAATATCGCGAAAAAACCCCATTTCTTAAAGATCTTTTCGAAAAACATCAGATTCTCTTTTGTTTTCTCGGACAAAGTCAGACGCATTCCCGCGCCGATCGTGTAGACAAAGATTTTACCGATGCTTGCACCTAAGGCTGAGAGTATCGAGACAACTACGAGGTCCTCGAAGCTAAAAAATGGAGAGAGAGCAAATAGAAAATTCAGATACGGCAAACTCACGAATGGGATCGAATTTGAGATTAAAGAGATCAAAAAAATGCCCGGATACTGGAATTCTGCGAGTTTTGTTAAGATTTCTTCGACCATCACATTCTCTCCAACGCCTTTATACCCATCAATTCAAGTCCATTTCGCAAAACGTTTCTCACTGCTTTGACTATCGCAATTCTGTGCTCCCTTACTTCTTTTTCAGCCTTGAGAACTGGGTAGTCACGATAGAATTCGTTGAACTTCGATGCGACGCTCAGCAAGTACTCTGCAAAGAGGTTTGGCTTCAACTCTTCAACGACTCTCTTAACGTATAACGGCATCTTCGAAAGCAGAACCACAAGATCTCTCTCGGATTTGTTGCAGAGCTCAGCTCTAAAACTCCCCCCCTCTTCGCACTTCCTAAGGATGCTGCATGCCCTCGAATGCGTGTATTGAATATAGCTCGCAGTTTGTCTCTCGAAATCGATTGCCTTCTTCATGTCAAAAACCATCGGCTTCTCAGGAGCGACTTTGAGAAAGTCGAATCTAATCGCTCCAATCGCCACAGCTTCGGCGATATCGTCGATTTCTTCCTTGCTCAGCTCTCGATTGGAGATAAGTTTCTTAACTTCTTCCTTCACTTTTTCTATTAGCTCGTCCGCGGAGACGAATCTGCCTTTTCTTGTGCTCATTCTCCCTTCTGGAAGAGATACAAACTCGAAGAAGACGATTTCCGGAATTTTGATCCCCAAGATTTGGAGGAGTCTTCGCAACTGTTCTCCATAGAGCTTGTGATCCGCTCCCCATACGTTCACAATTCTCTCGAATTTCTGGCTCTTCCACAAGTGGTATGCAAGGTCTCGGGTTACGTAGAGTGAAGTGCCGTTTTCCCTCCTCAACACGACTTCCTTCAAGTCCTCGAATTCCACGATCCAGGCACCGTCCTTCTTTATGAGCCCCTTAGAGTCCAGCAAATTAAGAACGTTGTCAACGGATCTATCCCTAACAAATTCACTCTCCCATAGAAACTCGTCGTGGAAAACGTTCAGCCTCCTTAAAGTCTCTTTTATTCCCTCCATCGCAGTCTCTATGGCTTTTCTGAATTTCCAAACAACTTCCTCGTTTCCCTGTTCGTATTCAAGCATGAGCTTTTCTACTTCCTTTTCAAGCTCTTTCTTCTCTTCTAGCATTCTGTTCGCAGAAATATACGCTTCTGCAATCGCATGATCGGGTTTCTTGTTGCTCAAACCAAATTTTTCAACACCCAAAACGGTTATCGCCATCTGTCTACCCATGTCGTTGATGTAGTAATGAGTTGTAACATCGAATCCCGCCTTCTTAAACATCCTTGCTAACGTGTCACCGATCACAGCGTTTCTCACGTGTCCGATGTGCAAGGGCCCATCAGGATTTGCGGATGTGTGCTCTATCAAGACTTTCCCTTTTAAATTTAGTCTACCGTAATTCTGATCGCTCAAAATGTTCTCAACTGTATCGGAGAGAAACTCGTAATTGGCGAAGAAGTTTATGTAACCACCAACGCTTTCCACACCACCAACGTAGCCTTGTGGCTCTATGTTTTCCACGATCGATTTCGCAACGTCTTCTGGTTTCAGATTTTTTTCCTTAGCAATCCTGAACGCCACAGTTGTTGACAAGTCAGCATGCTCACTCTCCCTTATCAGCCTTGGATCCGCAAACTCTTTGAGAGTTCTCATCACGTCTTCGAGGAATAGGAGGAACATGTTTCAGATTTCTTGATCTTGCTTAAATACTTTGCACTAAAAGCTCACTTCTTGATAATCGACACAAGAACACTCTCGACTTCTTTGAGCTTCTCCGATATATTTCTGATCTCTTCAATCGTTAGCTCGCCCTTCTTGCTTAGCTCCGCATCCACAAACATCCCTTGGCTGATAAAGCTACCGAATTTTCTTGGAGGCAGATAGCTGACGACTTTTCTACCCCTAAAATCGGTGTTCGTCGCTATTTCGAGTCTCAAACCACAATCGAAGACGCAAAACCAAAGATCCCCCTCTTTTCTCCTCGCGATTATGTCACCAGAGAAGAAGCGAATCGCTTCGAAAGGTTTGCTGATCTCTCCTCTTCCAATCAATTCCGGTAATTTTTCCAAATACTCGAGCCAGTATTTTGCGGTAAGAGCCGAAAAGTCTCTCTGCTGAACGATACTCTCAAGTTCTCTTGATATCCTCGAGATCTCCAAAACGTCTTCGAGCTTTGCAACTTCTTCGGCTGGCATGTAGCAATATTTGATGCCTTGGAGCTTTGAAGCTATCTCCTCAATTTTTAATGCAAAATCTTTCCTTTTCTGAATCTTCAGAGCATTTAGGCTCCTTCTGATCTCATTCAAACCTCTCTCCGCGAGAAGCAAGCGAAAGTCGTTGGGTTCCATTGAAAAAGTTTGCGTGGATTTGAAAATCTTTCAGTAAAAAGAACTTGTTTTCTTGTAAAATTTTCTGAAAAATTTTTAAGCTGTGAATGTATGCAGAAGTATGAAGTGGAAATGGCTGAGCTCAATTCTACTTCTGGCGTTGATGTTTTCCCTCTGCAGTCAGCCCCAGGAATCTTCGCATTTCAACACATCACTCGACGACACAAGATATCCAGTAGTCGAGGGGTATCGAACCAGAATTGTCTCCCTTGCACCGAGCATAACCGAGATCTTGTTCGCACTCGGCGCTGGGGATAGAGTCGTTGGAGTAACGGAGTACTGCAACTACCCTCCTGAAGTCTTAAAACTCAAAAAAGAGGGGAAAATTCAGACCATAGGCGGTTATTCAACAGTTAACGTCGAAAAAGTTGTCTCGCTGAACCCAGACATTGTAATTGCAACCTATGGCAACGGGATTGAAACAATCGAAACACTAAGAAAAACCTTTAAGCTTTACGTAATAGCGTTCGATCCGAAAAACGTGAGCGACGTAGAGAGGCAAATTTTGACAATCGGCAAGGCGATTGGAAATTACGATGAAGCAGAGAAGCTCGTTGAAAACATGGAAAAAAGGCTTCGAAAAGTTGAGGAAGAAGCTAAGAAGATCGAGAAGAAAAAGGTTGTGCACATTCTCTGGAACGATCCCATCTATGTTTCCGGGAAGGAAACGTTCATTGATGAAGCTATAACGCTCGCAGGAGGAGAGAACGCATTCAACTTCTCTGGCTGGAAAATTGTGAGCATTGAAGACATAATCTCAGCAAATCCAGACGTCGTCATCGTGAACAGCGGTGGCGGAATGGGTGGTGGCGAGGACTTACTATACAAGTGGTTCATAGGGGAGAAAAGATTTCAAGCGATAAACGCAACGAAAAACGGAAAAGTCTTCATCATCGACGCGGATTTAATTTCGAGACCGAGCTATAGAATCGTTGATGCGATCGAGCAAATTCAGAAATTTCTTAGATGAGCTCTGTCTCCCTTAGGATTCTTTCAAACTCCTCTTTGCTTGGATTTAAAGCTTCTAAGATCGTGAACCTTCTTCGCCTAATCATCTTGGCCTGGAGCAATGCACTTATTGCTTGATCCTTGCTCAAACCAATTTCGCTGAGCTTTGTTGGTGCACCGACTTTTTTCATCGCTTCTTTGATAGCACGCCAATCCCCGTCGCCATAGTGGTTTTCGTACATGAACTCGAAGATGATCGTGCCTATTCCAACTTGCTCGCCGTGCGTTCCGAAGCCGTAACCAAGGTAGTCGATTGCATGGCTGAACTTGTGCTCAGCACCACTTGCCGGTCGAGAGCTTCCAGCCATTGAAATCGCTACCCCGCTCATTATCAAGCCACGGAGCAAAGTTTCGAGATCCTCTTTCAAAGATAAGTTATCTTTTGCCTTGTTTAGCATAAGATAGGCTGGGATCGTGGCTATCGAAGCAATTACCTCATTGTAGCTCTCCCCGGTCAAGTCTCTCGACAGCTTCCAATCCTTCACTGCGGTTATGTTCGAAATCAGATCTCCAAATCCTGAATGTATTAGCCTTTTGGGACACTTCTCGATTATATCAATGTCCGCAACTACTGCAATCGGGGCTTTTGCAGAGATCGAGATCGGTCTACCTTGTTCTTTAAAGCTTGCAACCGGCGATGCGATTCCATCGTGCGATGCAGTAGTCGGAACGCTTATGAAGGGAACGTTTAGCTCGCTCGCAACGACTTTTGAAACGTCAAGAACCTTTCCCCCTCCTATACCAACGATTGCGTCAACTTCGCTGTAACTCAGCATTGCCTCGATTTTTCTCGCTTCAAGAAGGTTTGCCTCAGTAACGATGATTTTCTCAAATCCGAGTTTCTCAATCCTCTCCTTCAATATCTCCAAAACGACTTGATCTGTCAAGATAATCGCATTCTGCGAGTTGATCTTCTCGACTACCTTCGAAATCTTCGAGAACGCACCTCTCTGAAGGTAGACAAGTGAAGGAATGCTAGCTTCCAAGTTTTCCACCCCTTAGAATTTCGATCAGCTTATCTCCAGAAGTTGCATAGAAGCATCTTAGATCGTTCTCATAGCCAACGCAAAACTTGGGAACACTTTCAACGAAAACCGGCGCATTTAGAGGATCGGGAATGTAAACTGGAACGAATCTGGACGAAATGAATTCAAAAGCCGTTCTGTTTTCTGTGAAAAATCTCCTAAAATCTTTGCAAATTGGACAAGTTGGAGAGCTTATGAAGATGAACAACTCCTTCCCTGTTCTCTTAGACTCCTCAAGTCCTTTTTCATAACTCAACCAACCCTCCATTTCACTCCTGCTGTTCAGGAACGCTGCGAGAAGGGCAAACGCAACAACGATTGCAATCAAGTAGCGATATCGCATACAGAGAGAGGTCGAGAGGATTTAAAACACTTTGGAAGACTGGCCAAAAATCGAAACCATCATATAGTTGCTAACAAATCTACTTTTATGAAGATTGGAGATGTGATGACGAAGGAAGTGGTTTCAGTGGACTACGGGACAAAGGTTAGAGACGTTTGCAAGATAATGGGGGAGAAGAGGATTGGTAGCGTTATCGTTACACAATACGGCAAGCCTGTTGGAATATTTACCGAAAGGGACCTGCTTTCAAAAGTTCTGCTTAGGGGGAGTCTTGAAGACGAAGTTGGAAAATACATGTCAACTCCGCTCATCGTAGTCTCGCCTGATTACGACGTTCGTGAATCTGCGAGAATAATGGCTGACATGAAAATAAGGAGGCTCGTGGTGATGGAGGGAGGGGAGATCAAGGGAATCTTCACTGCCGCGGATCTTGCAAGGGTGCTCGGGGAGGGGATTTAAGATGGAGATCGTATGCGTAACCTGTGGTAAGGAGCTGAAAACTGACAACGAAGGAAAAGAGTGGCGATACTGCTACTTTTGCAAAAAGCCAACTTGCTTTGATGATCTTCACTACATAGGCGTTTGGAGAGAAGGGCTCTACGAGAAATACGTAGAAGTCGTTCCCATTTGTAAGAAATGCAAGCCCAAGAAGTTGAAATGAGGAATGAATTTCGAGCCCATATTTTTTAGGGACAAGCTTGGGAGAGCGATAACCATCCGTGCCTATGAGCCAGCAAGGGACAGAGATGGACTAATTGAGATGTATGTCAACTACGACCCCGAAGATCGTTCGCTTGGCTTGCCTCCCGTGGGGAGAACTGCAATAGAGAGATGGATGAGACACCTCGAAGAAAAAGGATTTTCGATTATCGCAGAACACGAAGGGAGAATCGTTGGACATCTTGCAATCGTCGAAGACGAGTCGAACAAAGGCGTTGTCGATTTGGCGATTTACTTGGCGAGGAATTACCAAAATCAAGGAATAGGAACTGAGATGGTCAAAGCGATCATCGAATACTGCAGGAAGGTTTGCTACAAAAAAATAACGCTTGTCACAGATAGACTGAACTGGAGGGCTATAAAGGTTTACAAAAAATGTGGATTCCAGACCGTGCTTGCGAGCTACGAGCTATACATGGAACTTCCATTAAAGCCAAACGCTTGCGAATAGCTTTTCAAGGTTCACGTTCTCCTTAATCAACTCTCTTACCCTTTGAATTTTCTCTCCCCGAACTCTTATTTTCCCGAATTTTTCTTGAATCTTCAGCAATGTTGTCGCTGTATCAGCTTCTGACAGTATTACAGGGACTCCATTGCCCTCTGCAAGGCTAAGAACGAATTTGGAAGGCTCAAGATTTCCTGTCGCGATTATACACTTCGCCCCGCTCTCTATTGCGAGTGTTATCAAATCGCTTCTATCTCCGCCAACGATGAGTGCAAAGTTTTGAGCATATCTAAGATGAGAGATCGCACTCTCGCTTCTCATCGCCCCAACTAAAACTTGCTCGACTTCAATTTCCTTCTCTGGCTTCACCAAGAACCTGCCATCGATGGCTTTAGCGATCTCCTCGACTCGAAGACTCATCAGCGAAGGATCCGCAGGGATTATCCCGAATACTTCCAAATCGAACTTCTTGAAAACACTCTCTGCTAAGCCCTTTATATAGGACTTCTTGTATCCGACTACTTGGTTCAAAATCACACCGTGCAATTTCTCGTCGAAGAGCCGTTTTGCGTTGATTATCTCGTCGATCACGAAGTCATTTGTGAATTTCGAAACAAGCAAAACCCTCGAGTCAAGCATCTTAGATATCTGGACATCGCAGATCTCTAAGGAAGCTCCAGCGATGAAGTTTTGCGCCCCCTCGATTATCACAACCTCTTTGCTCTCGAGCTCGGTAAAAGTGTCTATTATTTTCTTTTTCAGCTTTATCGGATCTTGGCTAACTGCAAAGTCTATGTAAGGGCGGTCGAGAATAACTGCGCACAAGCTCTTTATTCCAAGATCTTGTTCAACGAAGTAAGCGTCTTCATCGCAGATTTTGTCTCCAAATCTGACTGCATTTACTCCGAAGGGCTTGAAATATCCAACATCGTATCCTTTCTCCTTTAAAATGAGCAGTAGCGAAAGCGCAATTGCACTTTTTCCAGAGTACGTTTGCGTCGATGATATGAGCAATTTCTTCATTTTCCCACCTCCAAGAGCATTCTAAAATCGATCGCGACACATCCATCTTCAAAGACTTTCAAAGGATTTATCTCCATCTCCAAAATCGGATAGTCCATTCCGAGCTGGGAGAAACGAAGGATTGTTTCTGCGATTGCATCGATATCCACGCCCTTCTCACCCCTCACACCACGTAGTAGTGGATAGGATTTAATCTTTTTTATCATATCATAAGCGTCTTCTTTGCTCAGCGGAGCGATTTTGAAGGAAACGTCTTTGAAAACCTCGACGTAAATCCCGCCAAGTCCGAACATCAAAACATTCCCGAATGATGGGTCTTTTTTCATCCCAAGTATAACCTCCCTGCCTCCGCTAATCATCTTCTGAACCATCACTCCCTCTATCCTTGCGTTTGGAAGTAGTCTTTCCACCTTAGACAGCATTTCGAAAAACTCTGTTTCAAGTTTGTCTCGTGTAACGTTTAGCTTTAACGCCCCAATGTCGCTCTTGTGAACAATGTCTGGAGAGACGACTTTCAAGACAACAGGATATCCAATTCTATCTGCGATCTCCAACGCTTCTTCGACGTTTTGCGCAATATCAAAGGGTGCAACCTTTATTCCGTAGCATTCGAGCAATTTCATCCCCTCGACACCGACGAATTTACCCTTAACGCCTTCAAAGAATTTATCTGCACGTTCTTTGTCAATTTCGAACTTCAAAATGCTCGAATCACGAAACTCAAAACTTGAATATCTCTCAACTGCGGAGATCACTTTTACCGCTCTCGAAGGGTCAAAGAAGTTCGGTATTCTGCTTTCGATAAGTCTCTCCTCGTCGAACTCATCAAGCCCCATAAAACAGCAGAAGATAGGCTTTTTAGAAGTTAAAACTCGATCCACAGCTTTGCGATAATCTATCTGAGCAGTAGGAGCTAATATTGCAACTATAGAGCCTACGTTCTCGTCCACCTCAACTGCATCCAAAGCCTTGACAAACCTCTCCGTGTCTGCATCGCCAAGAATGTCGACGGGATTGTAGAAGTTTGCAGAAGGTGGTAGAATTTTGCGAAGTTCTTCTATTGTTTCTCTTTTGAAGTTCGCAAGCTCTAAACCGTTTATTTCTACCGCATCGGAAGCCATGACTCCGGGACCGCCGGAGTTCGTTACGATTGCAACTCTACCCGCTCTTCTAAACCTCGAGAGTGCAAAGGAAAAATCGAAAAGCTCCTCAACAGTTTCTGCAACCACGATCCCGCACTGCTCGAAGGCTGTTTTATAGATCTCATAACTTCCCGCGAGACTCCCCGTGTGGCTTGAGGCAGCCCTTGCACCGCTTTCTGTCTTTCCTGCCTTCATAACAATGATCGGTTTCTCTTTCGCAACTTTTCTTGCTACCTCCATGAACTCCTTTCCGTTTCTTATTCCCTCGACGTAGAGCATTATTGCCTCCGTTTTTTCGTCTGTCGCAAAGAACCTAAGAAAATCTGCCTCGCTAAGAACTGCTTTGTTTCCCATGCTCACGATCTTGCTGAATCCAAACTTCGACTTCTGTGCCCAGAGAATTACGGCAAGAATAAAGGCTCCTGACTGACTGAGAAAGGCTATTTTTCCTTTTCTCGGCATTATCTCGCTGAACGTTGCATTTAGATTTATCTCAGGATTTATTACACCAAGACAGTTTGGTCCAAGCAGTCTTATTCCGTGTTTTCTTGCAATTTCAGCAACTTTTTCCTCGAGAACTGCTCCTTCGCTTCCTGTTTCCCTGAATCCTGCAGAAATCACTATTACGTTCTTAATCCCCTTTCTACCGCATTCGTTCACGATTTTAGACACAGTTCTTGCAGGAGTCGCTATTATTGCGAGATCCACGACTTCGGGAAGAGATTCTACGGAAGGAAAACACTCAACTCCCTCGATTTCAGTGTGATTCGGGTTTATCGCATAAATTTTGCCACCAAATTTCTTTAAATTCTTAAGAATTACATTTCCAACCGAGCCTTTTTTTGCAGACGCCCCCACCAAGGCGATGCTGTTCGGGTAGAAAAACGATCTCATCGTACGAAGTCTTCTGCGAATTAAAAAAATTTCCGCACACGACGCTTATTCAAACCGAATTTCAATTTTACAAGAAAAAGCCTTTTATTCTTTTGAGCTCTTTTTACATGGAAATCACGATTCCCGAAAAGGTTCTCTTTGAAACGAACGTATACACGGTCGAGAACGATTTGAAAGCAAGGAGGGGCAAGGTGAGAATAACTGAAGATAGAGTTCTCTTTGAGAGTGTTGAAGAATTGAAGATCGCACCCATATCTGCGATCAGAACGATTAGAATAAAAAGGGACGAGAAGTTAGGGTTTCTGATTGCTGGCACAATATTTGGTTTTGCTTCGCTCATCCTCTTCTCATTTTTGCCACACATAGATTCCTTTCTCTCTGCCGTACTCTTTTTTATCTTACCAACAGTGATGCTAACGACTTCGACGCTGCTGATCTATTGGTGGAAACTCACGAGATCTTTTCTTCTCTCACTTCTCATGGAGTATGGAAGAGAAGTTGAGATCAGGAGTAAGAACTTCGATGACTTACTCGAAATCGCCAATGCGATCGAGCTTGTGAGAATTGGGGCAGTTAGAAAGCTAACACAGAGAAAAAATGGGGAATCTAAAACCTTAAGCTATCTATAAATGCAAGCCTCTTTGGAATCGGCGGATGCGTTGAGAGAAACTCCTCTATCGGCGAAACCTTTTCTCTCTTCAACCTTTCAATGTCCGCTCTTGTAACAAAGGGCTCTGCAACTGCGTTTACTAAAGCGTAGATGAATAGTGTTCTGAACTTGCTGTCCGCAACTTCAGCGTGAACCGATGGATATCTGTGGTAGAAATAGTGGATCTTTGCAAGGCTTCTCTGCATCGCATCCTTGCCCGCGGAGATTACACCCTCGACATCTGCAAAGTATTCTCTGAGTCTGCTGAAAGCAAGAACTAAGACCTGAACAACAAAAGAGATTACAACTGCAACAATGCCGATTACTGCGAGCTGATAGCCGCGATTTTCGTTTCGCAGCGAAGAGTGAAGAAGCGCATAACCCAGATAGAATATCAGCGATGGTAAAATGCCGAGGAGAAGCATGAAGAGATTGTCCTTGTGTTTGTGATGCCCTATTTCGTGACCAACAACTGCTTCAAGCTCATCCTTGGAAAGCATGTTCATTAGCGAATCCGAAACTGCGACAAACTTTCCCGTTAGAAAGTTCCCGTAAGCAAAGGCGTTCGGCGGACTGTTGACGACGACAGCCTTTGGTGCTTTGACTCCAAGTCTGGAGGCAACGGTATTGACGACTCTCTGCAACTCCTCGCTTCTCTTTGCGCCATAGCTTAGGTTTATCATGTAAGGCGAAAGGAGGTAGATCAGCAAGTTCACAGCCACGAGAAACGCTATAATAGCGTAGATGCTAAGCGAGATCCCTGCAAAAGCTACGATCAGGTATATTATCCCTACGGAGATTCCAAGAATCAAGATCAGTAGTAGGGCCATTGAAGTGTAGAGCGAGAACTTCCCCGCTACTCTTCCCGCTACCCTTGGCGCCACTGTGCTTGCAAGTGCGAACATCACCAAGTATCCGAGGACTGCAAGCAGTATGTATAGGGGATCGAATATCAGGAACATAAAATCTCTTCTTCTCTTGGATAAAAAAGTTTTCGATCAAATTGGCATAAAATTGCGGTTTTTTAGGAGATTTTGCGGAGTTTAGCTGTAGAACGTTGGATAGACATAATCCAAATGCAGAACAAAAAGCTTATAAGTAGAAATTTTTTAAGTGAAACCAGGGTCCGTGGCTCAGCCTGGTTAGAGCGTTCGCCTGATAAGCGAAAGGTCCGGGGTTCAAACCCCCGCGGACCCATTTCTGATTTTGAAACTATTACGAAAGCAGGCTCGACTTGATCTCTGAAGCTTTTAACGAGGTTTTCAACGAAAAACGAGATATTTGAGACGTTTTTCTTGAGCCAGTCGTAAAGCTCCTTATCTATGGTCAGATGCAATCGGGGTCTTAAGCGGTTTGTTTGGCTTTCTGAGCTTTCTAAAGCCTTTTTCTTGTGTCTAGACAAATTTTGTGCTTTGTTTAACTGCAAAATTTCGGTTGTTGGATTAGTTCTATTTTCGAAGCGAAATTTTGGCTATTAGACTCTTAAACTTCTATTTCTCTTGGGATAGTATTATAGTTGCACAAGCCAAAAGCATTTTTAAAACTGAGGTTTTGCGGTTTATGTGAAAGAAGTTTTCACCGAAAAACTGAAGATCGTAGGAATGCACTGTGCTTCCTGCGTTTTAGCGATTGAGAAAGCAATCAAGAGCCTTGACGGTGTGAAAAGCGTTCAGGTTAGCTTGGCCTTGAATGAGGCTTTGGTTTCTTACGATCCATCCAAGGTCCATTTAAAGGATATAGTTAGATCGATTAGAAATGCTGGTTACGACGTTCACAAAGCAGAGATTACGATCAGCGTTGAGAACATGGTTTCCATAGATGACGAATCGATAGTTGAAGCGAAGCTCAGAGATCTCCCCGGAGTTATAGATGTGAGCGCGTCTCATTTGAACAAGATGCTCGCAGTTTACTTCAATCCAGAAACTCTGAGCGTCGAGAACATCTTGATAGTTCTAAAGAAGTCTGGATATAAAGCTTCGGTTGCTTCGGAAAAGTTTGAAGACGTTGGCAAAGTTGAGCTCTCCTCAATGCTGAGGTGGTTGATTGCATCTTTGGCGATTGGCTTCGCACTGCTGATTCTCTTCGTAGATCACATGACCTCCCGTCTAGTTCCCGCGGAAATTTACAGTTCTTTGGGATTCTTCGGAGCTACCTTCGTGCTCTTCATACCCGGAAGACTGTTCTTTGTTGGCGCTTACAGGGCTTTGAGGAATGGCGTTGCAAATATGGACACATTGGTTGCGTTGGGAGCCGCTTCGATCTACGTTTACAGCGTCGCTGTGACGATGAACCTCGTGGGGGGAGATATTTACTATGAGGCTTCTGTTTTAATAATCGCTTTTGTGCTCTTAGGCCGATACATTGAAGCAAAGACTAAGCACAAGGCCGGAGAAGCGGTTAAGAAGCTCCTGGAAATGCAACCACAAGAGGGGAGTGTATTAGTTGGGGAAAAGGAGGTTAAAGTCAAAATCGATGAGCTGAAGATCGGCGATGTAGTTGTGGTGAGACAAGGCGAAAGAATTCCTGTTGATGGTATAGTCGTTAAGGGCAGGGCATACGTTGACGAGAGTGTGTTTACAGGAGAACCGATCCCAAAGGAGAAGACAGAAAAAAGTACGGTTTATGCGGGTTCAGTCGTTGGGAGCGGTTGGCTTCACATTACTGCAACCAGAATTGGAAAAGAAACGGTTTTAGCTCAGATAGCAAAGATTGTCTCCCAAGCCCAAACTGGAAAGCTCGGGATACAAAGAATCGTGGATAAAGTGGCTGGACTGTTCACATGGATAATGATAATCGTAGCCTTAACAACGTTCACAACTTGGTATCTAATCGTTGGAGCAAGCCTTGAGACTTCGCTTGTTTTCATGGCTTCTGTGCTCCTGATCGCTTGTCCCTGCGCGCTGGGTCTCGCAACCCCCACTGTGGTTGTTGCTGGGGTTAACGTTGCGACTCGTGAGGGAATAGTTGTGAGGAACGTTGTAGCGCTTGAAAAAGCTTGTGAAATTGATATCGTTGCATTTGATAAAACTGGAACTATCACGGTTGGAAAACCCAGCGTAGTCTCTATAATACCGACACGAAGCTGCAGCGAGAACGAAGTTCTGAGATTCGCAGCTATTGCGGAGAAGTGGAGCGAGCATCCCATAGCGAAGGCAATCGTCGAAGAATACAAAGCCAGATTTGGTTTAGAAGTTGAGGATCCAGATAACTTTGAGCCCATAGTGGGCATGGGAGTTTTGGCAGAGATTAATGGAGAGAGAATTGCAGTGGGAAATGCCAAGCTGATGAGAGAGCTGGGGGTTGCTGAGATTATGGGCGAAGAGCTTTCGAAGCTCATGAAAGATGGAAGCACGATAGTTTATGTTTCAAGATCCAATGAGCTTATCGGTGCAATTGCAATAGCTGACAAGCTGAAGGAGAGCGCTGTAGAAGCGATAAAAGAACTTAAGAAGCTTGGTTTGAAGATTGTGATGCTAACTGGGGACAAGCTTGAAACCGCTAAGGTAATAGCGGAGAAAGTTGGCATAGGAGAAGTTCACGCAGAGTTGGATGCGGAAGCGAAGAGCGACGTAATAAGAAGACTGCAGAGAAAGGGATTGAAGGTTATGATGGTAGGCGATGGTGTTAACGACGCTCCAAGCATATCGAAAGCAGACGTTGGCGTTGCAATGGGCAGTGGGGCGGATGTGAGCAAAGAAGCCGGCGATGTCGTGTTGGTGGAAGCAGACTTGAGGAAAATACCCCTGCTATTGAAAATAGCAAGAAAGGTTAGAGGTAGAATACGATTCAACCTGTTTTGGGCTTTTGCTTACAACGTTGTTTTAGTTCCAATAGCAGCTGGCGTTTTAGCCCCGATTGGGATAACGCTAAAGCCGGAAATGGCTGCCTTAGCAATGGCCTTAAGCTCGATAAGCGTAACACTCAGTAGTTATCAGCTTAGCAGGTGGAAACCTTGAGCTCCATTTTTCGAGAGCTCTGTGATCCTCGTGCCGCACTCTGAACAAAGGTTTCCGTCCAAGCCAGATGGGCGGAGATTAACGTCTACCGTGCTATACATCAAGTCTATGTGCATCTTTGTAACTCGCTCGCGGGCAGAATTGAACTGGGTACTGCAACGATCTACTTCGCTGGGAGCTGAGATAGAAAGAAATTCATAGATACTCACGCGACAGGGCTTTGCTACAATAATGCTCATCCAACACTAGGCTGAGTAAAACTTTTGAAGTCGAGAAAAAATTTGAGATTCACGAGAATTACCATGTTAAGTTTTGCAATCCGGTTTATCAAACAGAAATGCGGGGGGCGGGATTCGAACCCGCGGACCCCTACGGGACAGGGTCTTAAGCCCTGCGCCTTTTCCGCTCGGCAACCCCCGCTTCGCCAATAAAATCGATGAGCTCTATGTTTATAAAGATGGTGCAAGATCCTCAGCAACGCTCATATCAAAGTGGAAATGCTTGAAAGTTTATTAGAGAGGTGAAATAGACCTAATGACTGCGATAGCTTATAGCGAAGAGAGCAAAGCTCTTTGAATTCACGAACGAAACTCTACTCGTTAATTGGGGTGTATTGGTTGCGAGGGATGATGTTAAGTCAATTCTAGAGCTCGACGGAAAGAAAATCGCTGAGGTAAGAGGAGACGTTTACTTCCTCGAACTGCAGAAGCTCCTCAAAGGCTTTGAAATTCATTGCGAATTCTTTGAACTCGAGGGAGACTATAAAGATGTTATGAATGCTGTACTCCTTGGATTTGCCGAGGTTGGTGTAGTTTCTCGAATCTATGCGTTCCAGTTCTCTGAAGAGTATGGGCTGAAAATTACGAATGTAATCTTTTCGCCCGTAGAGCTGAAATTTGCAACGATCTCAGAGAAAAGATATATCATTGATGCGATAGACAAAAACCTTGCAGAGATAAAAAACGCAAAAGGCTCGGCTTATTACGTTGCGATTGAGAATTGGTTCGGAGAGAGACCGAGTTTTTGGCATGAGCATGGAAGCTTAGCTGCTCCGATGACCATCTTAACCCTCTTTCTGGTTTCTCTAGCGGTTTATCTTACCAAGGTTGTAAAGATAAGAGCAAGGGAGAGCTTTGAAAGTAAGCGCTTTCTTCAAAGCGTATTCAACGCAATACAAGATGGTATCAGCGTTCTCGATCCAAATCTGCAAATCGTTGCTGTTAATCACGTGATGGAGAGGTGGTATGAGAAAAATATGCCATTAATCGGGAAAAAGTGTTACGAAGCATATCAAAACAGAACATCGCCTTGCGAGAACTGTCCAACGTTGAAAGCCCTTGAAAGCAAAAAAGTTGAGTTTGCCGTAGTTCCCGGGCTTAAGGGTTCGAAAGTTGAATGGCTCGAACTTTTCTGCTATCCAGTCCTCAACGAAAGCGGAAAGGTTGTGAAGATCGTGGAATTCGTAAGAGATATAACTGAGAAGAAGAAGGTTGAAGAAAAACTCCAGAGATTGCTAAGCGAGTACCAGTATTTCTGGGACAATGTAAACGACCTTCTCTTTATTCACGATTTAGAGGGAAGGATTTTAAGGGCCAACAGAAAAAAGGTCGAGCTCACAGGATATGAAGAGGACGTTACAATTTGGGAGCTGGTTGAAGAAGGGTATCATGAGCTCGTGAAGGAAAAGATAAAGAATATTGTTGAAAAAAGAGATGTGGAGAAGTTTGAGGTTCCGATAAGGTCCAAAGACGGGAAGCGATATTGGCTCGAGGTTTTGGCAAACCCAGTAGTAAGGGATTCACAAGTCGTCGCAATCCAAGGAATCGCTCGAGATGTTACGGAGAGAAAACAGCTAATAGATAGGCTTGAAAAAGATATACAGCTTATTGCGCACATAATAGACAGGACGAGAAACTCCCTAACAGTTGCAAGGGCTTACTGTGAGCTTACCGAAGAACTTGGTGATGAAGCACTCGAGAAGGCTTTGGAAGCTATTGATAACGTTTCCAGACTTCTAAACGATCTCGACAACGCTTGGTTAGAGTCTGAAAGGCTCAGAGAATTTCTTTTTGGAAAGAGGTCCTGACGAGCTTAGTCAAAATTCGCAACCAATCCGTTGAATAGTTCAATTTCTAATCACTTAATTTAACATTTTTGCAATCTCCCTTCGGGAGGTTTTCGAGTAGGCGTCGATTCCGTCGATGGGATGTTTATCTTCTCGCTAAATAAATCACTTCGATCTCTATAGCCTTAAGGTTTTCAAGCTCTCTCAGATATTCGCCAAGCCAAATTCCAAATTGAGAGAAGAAACTTCGGCATTGTCCGCAAAAACGCATATCCGGGAAAGTTTGTGCAGTTGGGGAAAACTTTTTTAACTCGAAATAGACTATTTTTGCTCCACCTCTCACACCCGGGTGAAAAGCATGAGCCCGGGTCGGTTGGTGGAGCGACATCAAAGCTTTGCTGGAATCCTTATCTCGAAAACCGCACCTTGAGGTTTGTTGTCGTAAAGCTGAATTCTCCCCCTGAACATATCGACGATTTTCTTAACCAAGAAAAGTCCAAGTCCGCCACCTTTTCTGGAGTATGTTGCTTCGAAGATCTTTGCCTTGAGATTCTCCGGAATTCCAACGCCGTTGTCAGCAACTCTAATAACGCACTCATCCTTTTCTCTAAAAACCTCCACGCTGATCTCCACATGTGGTACTTGCGAGTGCTGTATTGCGTTACGGATCAAGTTCTCTACTGCACTTTTCAAAGCTTCGTTCGCCTCTACGTGGACTTCTTGCAGATTCAGCTTAAAGCTCGCCTCTCCAAAATACGTTTCGACGATTTTTTCAACGAGTTCTGCAACATTCAAAACCTTTAACGCTCCAACTGCTTCTTCGAGCGCTCTTATATCGTTTATCTTCTCCACAATGCTGTCTATGCGTTTCAAAGCCTTTTCAAGAAATTCGTCGCTTCCAATCTCTATCGAACCCCTCACAACTGCAAGGTCATTTAGGATGTCGTGTCTAAGTATCTTGGAAAGTAGGGAGAAGAACTCGTTTTTCTTCCGCAACTCTTCGTTGAGGTTTATAAGTTCAGTTGTTTCAACACCGCTGCCATAAACCGCCGGCTTACCTTGGTATTCGATTCTTCTCGCAGTCATCGTAAACCATTTGACTCTTCCATCCTTCGCCACAACTCTAAACGAATAGCTATCGACATCCCTCAATCCCCGCCTCTCTCTTCTCTTGTGTATCCTGTTATCTTTTCTACAATTCTGTTGACAAAGACAAATTTTCCATCTTGAACTATCAAAATGGGCGAGGATGAGTTGTCTATCAAGCTTCGGTAGAACTCTTCGCTCTTCTTTAGCTTCTCCTCAAGTTCTTTGGCGTAAGTTATGTCGATGAAGTTCCCCACTGCATAAACCTTGCCTTTGTAAACGTAAGGCGTAAAAACACCGAAAGCGCATCTTTTCTCACCACGTTTTGTCAAATACATGAACTCGCCCCTAATGCTTTTACCCGTCATAACCTTTTCAATCGCCTCGCTTGCTTGCTGAAGATGACTGGGGTGAGCGAGATCTGTTATCTTCATTTCTTTGAGCTCCTCCTTGCTGTAGCCAGTTACAGCGGAAAACACATCATTAACGTAGAGATACTTCATCGTGATATCGGTAATAATAACACCCGCGAGCATTCTGTCAACGATGCTTTTCCAGAAGTTTACGTCACCCCCAAATTCCATGATAATAATTATTATTGCAAAGTATATAAACTTTTCTAAGGGAACTTCAGACGAAATGAAGGAGAAAAAAATAAATATTAACGGGGCTAAAAAAGTTTGCCTATGGTTGAGGTAATAATGTCCGGGGAGATATTGAAGACTGTATCAAGAGCTATCGTCGCTCTTGTGAGCGAGTGCAGGATACACTTTCTCAACAAGGGTTTGCATTCCCGAGCAGTGGATCCCTCGAACGTTGCAATGGTGATCGTCGACGTTCCAAAGGAGTCAATCGAAAGCTATAGACTCGAATCGGAGAAAACGATTGGCGTGGACATGAACAGGGTCTTCGACATAAGCAAAACGATAAGCGCAAAAGATCTCGTGGAATTATCACTGCAAAATGAAACAAGCTTGAGGATAAAGTTTGGGAGCGTCGAATACAACCTCGCGCTCATAGATCCGTCTGCAATAAGGAAGGAACCAAAGATACCAGAGCTAAATCTTCCGGCAAAAATAGTTCTTGATGCGGGAGAGTTCAAAAAAGCCATCTCCGCAACTGAGAAGATCAGCGAGAATGTTGTGCTTAAGTCAGACAAGAACTCGTTTACGATTGAGGCAAAGGGAGACGTTGAGAAGTTAACGTTCACAATGGCTGGTAGTGAGCTTGTGGAGTTCAACGGCGGGGAAGCAAGGAGCATGTTCAGCATCGACTATCTGAAAGAGTTCTGCAAGGTTGCAAGCGCGGGAGATCTGCTAACTCTCTACCTCGGAACAAATTACCCCGCGAGGTTCTCCTTTGACCTTGTGGGGGGAAAAGTTAAGGTTGAATACATTCTTGCACCACGTGTAGAAAGTTGATGAAGTTTCTGCCCCTCTTCAAAATCCTATCTGCCTATCCTTTTCTCAGCTTCGCTCCAAAGCTTTTTGGAAGCCTTGAAATCGAGTTGGAATTGAAAAAGCTTCCGGAAATAGTTGAGATTGCCAAACAAGAAATAAAGCGAGCAATACGTGGAGAGTTAAATCAAAGGTATTCTTTGAAAGAAAAAGGAGAAGTTATACCTTGCTTTGGTTGCGATTTGAATTGCTGGAAGTGCAGAGAAATTGGCTCGTTCAAAAACTGCAATCTCTGTCTCAATTGTTTCGCAAACTGCAAGTTGTCCTATGGGCTTAAGGCTGAAGAAGAGATAAAGTTGTCTGCGAAAGTTGCTGTCCTGCGGTTCGTTACCTCCAGACTTCTCGTTTCAAGACTTGAAGACTGGGCGAGGATGAGATATGCAGTAAACGAAGCAGAGGCGTTTTCAAGAGCGTTGGAGGGTGAAGAAGATGCAATCGTTCGAATTGTTGCAAGAGATCTGGGGATAAAACTTAGGGACTGGGAAGTTCATGTGTCGAGTTACGTAAGAGCCTCCTCGAGAATTCGAGACGATGACTGGAGACTTGTCAACAAATCTATTTCCAATGGTTACGTTAGAACAAGTAGACCGCAGGTCATAAGAATTATAAAAGAATTCCTGAGAATTCGGTTCTTCGAGAAAACAGATTTCTTTGTTCCATTGCTACAACCGCATTTGCGAGAAATTGAAGGTGTTGCGGTTAGGGAAAGAAAAGTCGAGTTCGATTTTGGGGAAGTTGATTCGAAATGTTTTCCGCCCTGCATGCTTGAGATAATATCCGAGATCCAGAAGGGTATGAATGTTCCACATACAGCACGTTTTGCGATCACGTCTTTCCTTCTAAACATCGGAATGAGCACCGATGAGATTTTAAGGCTTTTCAAATCCGCCCCGGATTTTGACGAAGAGAAGTCGAGATATCAGATCGAGCACATCGCTGGAATGAAAGGAAAAGCAACTAAATATTCTGCACCTTCTTGCGACACAATGAGGACTTACCAGAACTGCATTGCCAACTGCAACGTTTCTCATCCGTTGATCTTCTACAGAGACTGTAAAAAAAGAAAAAAAAGCTAAAGCTTGAGAACACTTTCTGCTGCAAGCTTGATGTCTTCAGCCTTCACTGTTTTTCTGCCAGCATTCTTTGCGATCTCGAACGCCTTTTTTGCGATTTCTATCGTCTTCTTCTCTATCTCGCTGGCGAGCTCGACCTTTGCCTCTTCACTTACTCTTACTGCACCAGCTTTTTTCAGCAACCTTTCCACAGGAGCAAGTGGTAGCTCCATCCGCACCACCCTACCTCACCAATTTCTGCAGTTTTCCATTATATAAATTTTTTCATACCTGTCTTTCTTTTCAAGACAAATCGCATCTGAAAGATGAGCCCTTCGACTCATGGTAGTCAAGAAGTCTACAGATAAAATTAACGTTTGCCGAGTTCAGGTTTCCACACTTTGTAAAAGGTTATGGGCTCACATCGTAGATCAATTTCCCTTCATGAACACGTGCATTTTTGCTGAGCTTATGTATTAAAATTTTCTCATCTATTATGTGAAGAACCTCGAAGCCATGGACTGTCAAATAATCTGCCAGGAATTTCCTGTGACACCTCCAGAAGAATTTTTCTGCACACATTATTGCGGTTCTCTTTCTAACTGCGATATCGATCAAATCTTTGACGTTCTTTTCGAACTCTTCTGTTAGCATGAAGTCTGCGTAGTTTCTGAACCCCTCGCTCCTTATAGCTTTGTTTGGCGAATCCTTAAAGATTTTTCTCCTAAATCCGCCGAGTTCTGGCTTCTGGATATACTCCACTCCATATTCGCATAGTCTCTTCAAATTTTCAGCGTTGAAGTGCTCAAATTTAGACCTCGGAAATCTCCGAACGTCGACGAGAGCTTTGATTCGGTTTGACAACAGCAAGTTGACAAAGGAAAAGAAGTCCCGGTTCGAATGCCCAATGGTAAAGATTTTCAGATCTCTGAGATCCCCAATAGCTTCATCGCCCTCTCGGGACCTATCTGATAAGCATGGATTATATTGCTCACATTCCTGAAGTCTCTGACGTTGTTCTGGACCATGAACTCCAGGATCTTTTTACGCCTTTCGAGTTCTTCGTTCAATTCGCGAATACTC
>JAVZNF010000013.1:0-53067 GCA_038882935.1 Archaeoglobaceae archaeon
GTCGCAGTGGTGATCGCTCGGCAACCTTGCGCGATAATTTGGTCAAGGGAGAGAAGAAAGAAGGGGACAATAGTCCCTCTCAGTGTAACGGAGGACTGCGATCTCTGCATGGAATGCATCAATACTTTTGCATGCCCAGCGCTCGTTTACGATGGAAAAGTCCGCATAGATGAAACCATGTGCGTTGGTTGCGGGGTGTGTGCGCAGATATGCAGGAAAGGAGCAATAAAGCGCATCTCAAGGAGCTGAGCTGGAAGATTTCGGTGAGCTCGGCAACGATCTCTGTGTTTTTCGTCGGTCTTATAGCTTTCTATCTCTCCAACCTCGGCTGGAAATCCTTTTTACTGGCTTTTATCTGTGCAATCGCTACATTCTTTTTGACAAAGAGAGCGATGCAGAGAAACCTCTGGCGCTAAAACTTTATCACCTTCTTCAAAACCTTAAGGATCAAAAGCAAGTGTCCTCTTCTTATTTCCCGAAATAGAAACTTTGGTCTTAGATAAAATCGGACGTAACACTTCCTTAAAAATTTCGAAAGCTCCCTCTCAGAAACCTGGGTTCTAAGCACAGGCTTTCCAGCGGTGTATTTTTCATAGTCTTCGCTCAAGAGAGTTCCGCTCTCTTTTGCCTCATCGTAGATCTCAGTCCCGGGATAAGGGGTTAGAATCGAAAACTGCGCATAATCTGGGTCGAGCTTTATCGCAAACTTGAGAGTTTCTTCCATTTCTCTCCTTGTCTCAATTGGGGCTCCAATTATAAAGGAACAGATCGTAGAAATTCCGAGTTTCTTCGTCGCTCTTATCACCTCCATAGCCCTCTCAAGCGATATCCTCTTGCGGTAGTAATCAAGGACCCTTTTACTAGCAGATTCGATACCATAGTAGATCGCTGAACATCCTGCTGACTTCATCGTTTTCAGCAGATCCGCATCGATTGTGTCGATTCTCGAGGAACAACTCCAAGTTACGCTTAATCCTCGTTCCTTTATCTCATTGCAGATCTCCTCAACCCTCTTTTTCTTCAGCGTAAATGTGTCATCCCCGAAGGCTATGTGCTTCGCGTTCCATTTTTCAACGAGCCACTCCATTTCATCGACCACATTCTTAGCGCTTCTCGCACGAAACTTCCGCCCCAAGAAAAGTGAGGAACTGCAGTATCTGCAAGCAAATGGACAACCACGAGAAGTTATCATCGGAAATTCTGCCAACTTTCTCCCGAAAACAGAATACTTCTCCAGGGGCATCAAGTCAAACGCTGGGAAAGGCAATGAATCAAGATCCTCGATGAACTCTCTCGGCTCATTCTTCCTAATTCTTCCCTCTTCCTTGTAATAAATCCCCCTTACGCCTTCCAAACTTTTTCCCGATTCAACTCTTTCCGCAAGTTCGACAATCGTTTTTTCTCCTTCCCCAATGCAAACCGCATCGACAAACTCGTTTTCCATCGCTTTTTCTGGTTGGAAAGTGACGTGAACACCGCCAAGGATAACGAAGATTTCTGGAAACGCCTCCTTTATTCTTTTCGCATAGCTAAGTGCGGATTTGAAGGTAGGGGTTGTGGATGTGATTCCAACGATCACCGAGTCCTTGACTTTTTTCAGCAAATCGCCAATGTTCAGATTTTCAACGAGGTCGTCGATGATTCTGACTTTAAAACCAGCTTCACGCAGAACCGACGCCAAATAACCGAGACCAAGCGGAGGAGTTGAGATTTCGAGTTTTTTTACCACCTCCACGCTTGCGTTCGGGTTTATTAGAGTAATCATACAACTACTTTACCTATCTCCTTCCAAAGGGCTTTGTTCCTTATGCAACCAGGATCCGGCTTTAGATAGTTCCCGAAGTAGTTGTAAGCTCTTGCCCTGCATCCTCCGCACACGTAACGATAATCACAATTTCCGCAACCTTCCAACTTGTCCTTGTTTCTCAGATCCTCAAAAACTTCGTTATTCTTCCAAAGCTCTTCTAAGTCGTCGACACGCACATTGCCTACTACGAGGGGAAAGAAAACGCAGGGAGTTATGTCCCCGTTTGCCTTTATTGCGAAGTAAAATCTACCTGCTCCACAGCCTCCTATGAATTCTGCAAGCTCTTTAAATCTGTTTCCAGCGTTCACGTTGTAGAAATGTGTCGGTATGATTCCACCGGCGCATTGGAGAGCTACTCGAGCAAACTGCGGGGCGGTGGAAAGAAGGCTTATGTTCGAGTTGAAATTCTTCTCGTAGAGCATTCTAAGGAGTTTTTCTCTCTCCTCAGGCGTTATGTCTGCGCTGACGATTTCTCTGCCACGACCCGTGGGGATGAAGTTGTAGTGCATGAACCAATTCACGCCGAGTTCTTCGCAGATCTTTATCACCTCGGAGACTTCGTTGTAGTTGAACTTCGTAACCGTCATCGAAACGTTAACAAAGAAACCATGCTTCACAGCGTTCTTTATTCCTTCGATCGTTTTGTCGAACACTCCTTTAATTCCACGGAAAGAATCGTGTGTCTCCCTTGTTCCGTCCAAACTTATCTGCAAGTAGTTTACACCATTTTTCTTCAGCTTTTTTGCCATCTCCTCAGTTATAAGGGTTCCATTTGTTGCGATAGCTATGTAAATCCCTTTTTCCGATGCAAACTTCGTGAGCTCAAATATGTCCTTTCTAACCAATGGCTCTCCACCGGAAAAGGCAATTATCGAAACTCCAAGTCTATCCAAAGCTTCAATCGTATCCATCGCCTCTTCGGTTGTTAGCTCATCGTTCAAAGCTTTTCCTGCGGTCGCATAGCAATGCCTACACCGCAGATTGCACGCATACGTTACATCCCAGACAACCTGAAAAGGAGCGCCTGGAACAAATGGTTTCCGTACTCCAAATTCAGCAAGTCCCTTCACAACGCTCGCAAGTCCTTTTCTCCAGTATGGATCTTTAAACTTAACTTTAATTTCTTCAGGAGTTGCGTTAAAGGTCTCCGCACCCTTCATCAGGATCGGTTCAATCAACTTCTCAGCAGTTTTGCATTTCCAGCAAGCATCTTCTCGAACACCAACAAATAGCTCGAGTGCAACTTCAACCCTGTTCTTCTTACAATCTTCGCAATAGCTTGTGAACTGTTTTAAAGCAAGCCTTGTGACTGGGTTAATTAAGTGTGAAAACACTGCGATCTTGTCGATCATGGTAATTACACTTTCACAAAGTTTAAATACCTTACGAAGTCGAAAGTTCATACCCATGAACGAGTGTAGGTGAACAGATGCTGCTGGAAATCGCAGAGGTTTTAGAAAAGCTCAGAGTGAAACCATCAGACGTGAAGATCTACAACCTCCTCAGGAACAGAGAGCTTGGGGTTAGGGAGATTGCTAAAGAACTGAACCTCTCGACAAGGTTCGTAAGAGATAGGTTGAAGGAGTTAACAAAGCGTGGAATAGTGAAAAGAAGACTGGTGGAGCAAGGATGGATAGGATACAAATACACCGCAGAGGATCCCCTTGAAATCCTAAAAAAGTTCAAGACTCAGTTGCACGAGGAGTTCCTTAGACTCGAGAAAGCACTTTTAAATATTTAAAGAGAAGCAAATCTATGGAGCGCATCTTCGCACCTTGGAGAATCCGCTACATTTTGGCGCCGAAGCCCAAAGATTGTGTTTTTTGCAACGCCCTGAAAATCGATGAAAAAGAAGCGCTCGTGGTTTATAAAGCGAAGGATAGTTATGTGATCATGAACAGAAACCCCTACAACCCGGGACATGTGATGGTTTGTCCAAAACGCCATATAGCGAGCCTTGAAGAGCTCAGCAACGAGGAACTTTGCGAGATGATGCAGTTGACGAGACTTACGATCAAAGCGATAAGACATTGCATGAATCCGGATGGTTTCAACGTGGGCATAAACATTGGAAAAGTCGCAGGCGCTGGTATAGCGGAGCACTTGCACATCCACGTAGTTCCGAGGTGGAACGGGGATACATCGTTCATGCCCGTGCTTGCGGACGTGCAAGTTGTTCCCGAAGCGCTTGAAGAGACGTTTGAGAAATTAAGAAAATCTTTTAATGTCCTCAGCAATGGCTTTCAGCACGAGCCCTAAGATGCTTTGCCCAAAATCCCCTCTCTTTATTTTGTCCAGCAGTTCCGAGTTCTCGAGTTCAACGTTTGCGTTGTAGTAGAACCGCAGGATTATCTTTTTGAGTTCCTCAGCAGTCTTTGAAAGCTCTTTGCTTTCCATTGCCCTATCGAAGCAGTGCATGTAGTTTACACTTTCGAATCCACTCCTTATGGCGAGAAAACCCAAGCATCCCGCCTCGAAAAACTCTTTGCTCGCATCTTTTCCATCTCTTTCCAGCTTTTTTGCCTTCAAATACTTCACCTTCGCAAGTATTTCAATCGGCAGATCAAAGCTTTCGATCTCCTCAAAGCTTATCGCTCCGAGCACGAGAAGATTTTGCAAGGTTGCAAGGTCTTTTCCAAGTTTTAAAGCTTCTCTGAGAACTTTTTCCGCCTCTTCTCTCTTTCCCTGCTTCATAAGCGCAATCGCAAGATTGTTCATATTTTTCACATCTTTTTTTACTTCTAATGCTTTTTTTAGCAATTCTTCTGCACTTTCGTAATTTCCGAGCTTAATCTCAAGCACTCCGAGTGCGGAGAAAATCTCGAACTTAAGCTCGGGATCGTCTAAGAACTCCATAACCGCAATTGCATCCATGTAGCATTTCCTCGCTTCAAAAAACTTTTTCAGCACTTGATAAAGGTTTCCGAGATTGAAAAGGCAACCTGCAACATTTCTCATCAGCTTCTCGTTCTCTTCTGAGAGCTTTATGTAGATCTCGAGCGCCTCAAGGTAGTATTTTTCTGCTTTTTCGAATTCACAAAGCTCGAAGTATAGATTCCCAAGCGTTCCAAGAACTCTACCACGTTCTTGTCCTTCGACAGTCTCCAAAATTTTTTCTCCGAGTTCACATAGCTTTTTTGGATCTCCACTTCTTCTGTTTGCAAGATCCACGAACTCTTCGACATTCATCGATTCAGCTGTGAACAAGCTTTTTTAACCTTATCCCATCGTTGCAGTGTGAAAGTCTTGGTCTTCGACACAACGCTCAGAGATGGGGAACAAACTCCAGGAGTTTCGCTCACAGTAGAGCAGAAAGTAATGATTGCAGAAGCCCTTGATGCCTTGGGAGTTGACGTGATCGAAGCCGGAACTGCAATCGCTTCAAAAGGGGATTTTGAGGCAATAAAGGCGATTTCGCAACGTGGTCTTAAGGCTGAGATCTGCAGTTTTGCAAGGATCAAAAAAGAAGACATAGACTCCGCAGCAGATGCGAACGCTGACTCTATATTTATGGTTGCACCATCCTCGGATTACCACATCCAAGTGAAGTTTCCAGGAAAGGGAAAAGACTTCGTAATCGAGAAGAGCGTTGAAGCAATCGAGTATGCGAAGGAAAGAGGGTTGATTGTTGAATTCGGCGCAGAAGATGCGTCCCGTGCAGACCTCGAATTCGTCGTTTCGCTTTTAAAAGCTGGAGAGGAGGCAAACGCAGATAGACTGACTTTCGCGGACACTGTTGGGGTCCTAAGGCCTGAAATAACTGCAGAAATTGTCAAGAGACTGAAGAAAGAACTGAAGAGACCGATTGCGATCCACTGCCACAACGACTTCGGGCTTGCAACTGCGAACACGATTCAGGCTGTGATAAACGGGGCAAACGAGTTTCACGCGACGATCAACGGCATTGGGGAAAGAGCTGGGAATGCGGCGTTGGAAGAGATTACAATGGCTCTTGAGTTTCTATATGGGCTAAAGCTCGAGATAAATAAGGAGAGGCTTTATCCGACTTCTAAGCTCGTGGAAAAGTTTACGAGAGTTGTTGTTCCACCAAACAAGCCGATAGTTGGGGACAACGCCTTCACGCATGAAAGTGGGATTCACACGTCTGCGCTCTTGAAAGACTCACGAACCTACGAGCCGATCTCTCCGGAGATAATAGGGAGGAAACGGGTAATAGTTCTAGGCAAGCACACAGGGAAGGCAAGCGTAGAAGCCATTCTCAAAGAGCTCGGCTACTCTGCAAATCCGCAACAGCTGGAAGAGATCCTGGCACGGATAAAAGACCTTGGAGACAGGGGAAAAAGGGTGACAGATGCGGATGTTAAAGCGATAATCGAGACTGTTCTCCAGATAAAGAGCGAGAAGAAGGTTAAGCTTGAAGACTTTGCAATCGTAACTGGGAAGAACACGACTCCGATGGCTAGTGTAAAGCTACGGATAAATGGGGAGGAGAGAATTGAAACCGCAATAGGGGTTGGTCCTGTCGACGCGGCGATAAATGCGATAAGGAAGGCTATTAAAAGCTACGCAGATGTGAAGCTTGTGAGCTACAGCGTTGAAGCAATCACAGGTGGAACGGATGCTCTCGTCGACGTAGTTGTTCAGCTCAAACGTGGCAACAAAATTGTCACAGCTCGTGGTGCTAGAGCGGACATCGTCATGGCGTCGGTTGAAGCGTTCGTCGAGGGGCTTAACATGCTAATTTAATGTTTATTCCTTAAATTTATTTTGGAGCAAAATTTAAATTTTGCACGCAACGCATTCGTTAGGTGATTGGCATGGCTGAAAACGTAATACTCGTTGGCAAAAAGCCTGTGATGAACTACGTCTTAGCGACGCTTACACAACTCAACGAAGGGGCAAAAGAGGTAACTGTTAAAGCCCGCGGAAAGGCGATAAGCAGAGCGGTGGACGTGGTGGAGATCGTGAGGAATAGGTTCGTTCCAGGGCTGAAGCTAAAGAGCATAAAGATTGACACAGAGGAACTCCAGTCCCAAGATGGGAAGAAGATAAACGTTTCCACGATTGAGATAACGGTCGAAAAGTAAGGGAAAAATTTTTTAATTTTTTGCTTGTGTTCAGCTCGTGAAAGTCGGCTACTTCTGCACGTTCACTCCGAAGGAATTAATTCACTCGGCAGGGTTCCTTCCGTTTCGGGTATTCGCAACAAGGAAGCCGATAAGCTTGGCTTCGGCTTACATTCAAAGTTACGCGTGCTCGCAAGCAAGGGGGGCGCTTGAGGTTGCAATGAGCGACGAATTCCATGGTCTTGTCTTCACCCGCAGTTGCGACACCCTGATGCGCTTGACAGACATCCTTGAATTCTTGGGGAAGAGAGTTTACAACATCGAGTTTCCCACAAAGATCGGGAACGTTGACTACTACGTTCAAGAGTTGAGAGACTTTTGCAAAGCGCTCGAGAGCTGGGGTGGAGAAATAAGCTTCGAGAGAGTTATGGAGAGCTTAGAGTTATACAGAGAGCTTGAAGAGAAGTTGACAAAACTCTTCGAAATCTGTGCTGATTATGAAACCGCAATAAAAGTTCAGCAGACCGAAGTTCGAGATGCGATAAAGCTTGTGGAAAAAAAGATTGCAGAAGCAAAAAAGGAAAATGCACCAAAAATTCTGCTCACTGGGAGCGTTTGTCCATATCCAGAGATCTACGAGATCTTCAGAAATGCGGGTTTTGCAATAAAGGATGATCTCTGCACAGGTAGAAGGTTTTTCGAGTTCAGGCGTCCAAATTTCGAGCCACACGACTTGAGTTCTGCGCTGAGGTTTTTGGCAGAGAAATACTTTGCAAAGGCACCGTGCCCAACGAAGCACTACAGCAACGATTACAGGTTCGAGTATCTCTTAAAGCTCGCAGAAGACTGTGCTGCGGTTGTTTTTCTGCTTGTGAAATTCTGTGAACCACATTTCTTTGACTTTCCACAGCTGAAGGAGAAGCTGGAGGAGATGGGGAAGAAAGTAGCTCTAATCGAACTCGAATTTCCTGTGGCTTCAACAGAGCAAATAAGGACAAGAGTCGAGGCTTTAAGAGAGGTGATCGAATGAGAAGATTGAAGATCGCGGAGAAAATGCGCAACCTTATGGCTGGCTATTACATGCTCGGACACAACGCAAAGGTAAGGGCCTGGGTGACAAGTGGTGCTCCGGTGGAGATTCTATACGCGATGGACGTCTACCCAGTTTATCCCGAAAACCACGGAGCTTTGATCGGCGCCGCGAAACTCGGTTCTCATTACTCTGATTTCGCGGAGAAGAGAGGTTTCTCGAGAGATCTCTGCTCCTATGCAAGATGCGACATAGGTTGCGTTTTTGCAGGCACAAGCCCTGTTGGCGGATTGCCAAGGCCGAGCTTTTTATTTGCCTGCAACAACATCTGCAACACCGTTGTAAAGTGGTATGAAGTTTTGAGCAGGATTTTCAAGGTTCCGCTTTTCGTTTTGGATATGCCGTTCATAAGGAAAGAGTTAAAGGATTCGCATCTTCGCTACGTGGAAGATCAACTCCTAGACTTCATAAAATTCGTTGAGAAAATAACAGGAACGCAGATGGATGACTCGAAGCTAAAAGAAGTGGGCACGAAGTCTGTTGAAGCTGTCAAACTCTACGGAGAATGTCTAAGAATGGCCAAAAATAAGCCCTCTCCAATGACGTGTTTTGATGCGTTCATAAACATGGCTCCAATCGTTTGCCTTCGTGGCACAGATTATGCGGTATCGTTTTACAAAGACATGAAGGAGGAGCTCGAAGATAGAGTCAAGAACGGGATTTCTGCTATTGAAAACGAGAAATTCCGCCTTCTCTGGGACAACATACCCGTTTGGTACAGGCTGAGATGGTTCAGTGAGTTCTTTGAAAGCAAAAACGCTTGTCTTGTTGCAGACACATACACGAACGCTTGGACGGGGTTTAGTGAAATCAGGAGCTCAGATTTGATTTCGAGTCTTGCAGAGGTTTACACAGTTTCCTATCTGAACATAGGGATCGAAAGAATGGCGGAGATAATAAACTGGCTCATCGAGTTCTACGAAGTCGATGGTGTTGTGATGCACTCGAACAGAAGTTGTAAGCCGTATTCTTTTGGGCAGTACGAGATTCAGAAGAAGCTAAGTGTTCCTTCAGTGATAATCGAAGCGGATATGGTTGATGAAAGAGCTTTCAGTGAAGCGCAAATCGCGACAAGACTTGAAGCCTTTTTGGAGATGCTATGATCTCCGCAGGTATAGACATTGGTTCGATCACAGCAAAATGCATGATTTTGAAGAACGGTAAAATCCTCGGATATAAAATCACAAAGGCAAAACCAGACCTTGAAGGAACCGCGAAAGAGATCTTTGAAGATACGCTGAGAACTGTGGGATTAAAAAGAGAGGAGATAGAAAAAATCGTAGCAACAGGGTACGGAAGAAATATGGTAAGTTTCGCGGACAAAAAGATCACTGAGATAAGCTGTCACGCTGTTGGAGCAAGCTTTTTGATCCCGCAAACTGGAACTGTGATAGACATAGGCGGGCAGGACAGCAAGGTAATCGCGGTTGAGAATGGAAAGGTTATTGGCTTTGTTATGAACGACAAATGCGCAGCAGGAACGGGAAGATTTGTGGAAGTGATGGCAAATGCTTTGGGGTTGAAAATTGAAGAAGTTGGTGTTCTCGCTTTAAAAGCGACGAAAAAAGTTCAGATCTCTTCAACCTGCACAGTTTTTGCGGAATCGGAGGTTATAAGTTATCTTTCAGCTGGGGAGAAACTTGAAAACATCATCGCTGGCGTTTGCGACGCGATTGCGAGCAGAATTGTCTCTATGGCCAACAGAGTGGGTATAAGAAGGGAAGTCGTGCTCACCGGTGGAGTTGCCAAGAATCTTGGTGTTAGAAAGGCAATCGAAGAAAAGCTTGGCGTTGGAGTTTTAGTTCCAGAAGAACCGCAAATCGTTGGCGCCCTTGGAGCGGCAGTTTTAGGCTCTAAATGAAAGCTTTTTATTCATGTGGTGGTAATGAATTATGAAAATGGTTTTTCAACCATCGTTGGAATTCTACTGATGGTGGCGGTGACAGTATTGATCTCCGCCATAGCGATCACTCTGATCTTCAGCTTCTTTTCAGATATAAGAAACCCAAATTTCGTAGCTTTTTCAATTTCAAAAGTCACAGAAAATGATTATACAATTTCCATGGTGGGCGGAGAATCTCCTCAGGAATAAAAGAGCTCGACAAACTAATGATGGGCTGTTTCCTCAAGGGAAGGGCTTACTATATCAAAGGAGAAAGTGGGACCGGCAGAACAGCTCTGGGGCTTCAATTCCTTATTGAGGGGGCTAAAAAAGGTGAAAGAGTCCTTTTCATAACCCTTACGGAGAGTGCAGAATATATAAAGGAGAACTCAAAAAATTTGTTCCTCGACATCGAGGGCATCGACTTTCTGGATTTGACCCCAAGCTCGGATTATTACAAAGGCACATACGACATATTTCATCCCGGCGAGGTAGAGAGGGAGAGAATTTTTGAAGAGATCACGAGAAAAGTGGAAGAAATAAAGCCTCAAAGGGTATTCATAGACTCAATATCGGAGTTCAGAAGACTCGTTCCTGATGCCTTCGTTCATAAAAGGCAGGTCATTTCATTCTTAAAATTTCTGAATTCCATCGGCGCGACAGTGCTTTTCACCTCCGAAACAACTCAGGAGACACCAGATAAGGATCTGGAATTCATTGCGGACGGGATCATTGAGTTGAAGAGAGACGAAGAAGGACTGAAAATTGCAATTAGGAAAACAAGGGGCAGTGATTTCGTTCCTGGCTGGCACAGGATGGAGATAGGAGAGGAAGGAATAAAAATATGTTTATTTTAGGGAATGAAGCCAAAAATTAGAATTGAAATCTTTGGCAAGGCAAATAGAAAGCTTTTAGAGGAATTTCTATCTGAAAAGTATGAGATCTCCGAAGCAGAATTTGATCTGCTAATCATTGATGAACTTACGCTGAAAATGAAGATGGAAGAGGTTGAAAAAATACGTTCCGGGACTTTTCTTCCAGTTTTACTCGTAGCAAAGGAGAGAGTTGAGGAAGAGGTTTGGGGACTTGTAGATGAGGTTATAAGGATCCCAATCCAGAAGGCTGAACTCCTGAAAAGGGTTGAAGCTCTCTTAAGGGCAAGAATGCAGGCTATAGAGCTGGAAAAACATTCCAAAATGCTTGAGCTCGAGCTTGGAGCTCTCTTTGAGTCTATAGGAAATCCTGTTTTGGTTTTATCTCCAAATTTTGAGATAATCTACGCTAATAGAAAAACAAAGGAGCTTCTTGAAGCAATCGGGATAAGTGATTTCGCAGGATTGAAATGCCACAAGGTATTCCACGGAAAAGATGAGCCAGTCGAATTTTGTCCAGTTAATGCGATGCTCAAAAGTGGAAAAACTGAAACGAGGGAAATGGATGTCCCCATTCTTGGTGGGAGCTTTGTTGTTACCGCCACACCAATTTTCGAAGATGGTAAGCTTAAAAAGATCATCCACATTGCAGTCGATGTAACTCAATTGAGAGAAGCTGAAAAAGAGCTAAGATCTTTATTTTCTGAAGTTTCAAGGCTTAATGAGCTTTTGAGAGTTATATACAGAGTTAACAGGCAGATGGTAAGGAGAAAAGATTTCAAAGATGTAATTGCAGACGTAGTTAGAGAGCTCGGAAAACTTGGGAAGTGCTTTTATACACAGGAAAAGGATCGCCACTGTGTGAGGAGAGCAATTGAGAAAAAAGAGATTGTAAGAGAGCATTCTGAGGATTGCAGATTTTATCAGGAGCATAAGGAAAAGCAAGTGATAGTATACCCTCTTGAGACAGACTCAGAAGTCGGAGCCTTGTTTTTTATCACTGAAAGACTTCGAGAAAGTGAATTTGAGCTGATTAAAACCCTAATGGGCGACATTGAGTTTGTAAAAGAGAAGTTAAGATTTGAAGATGAAAAAACAAGGCTATTAGAACAGCTCCAAAGAAACATAAATGAGATAGCATATCTCGTTGACGGAATAAGAAATCCACTGGCAGCTATTTTCGCCTATATGGAACTTTTTGCAGACAATAATCTTAGAGAAAAAGTTCATAAACAGGTTTTGAGAATAGACAAGATCATTTCAAGGCTCGACAGGGTTTGGCTCGATTCCGAAAAGATAAAGAATACAATTGGAAAAATAGATCGGCAGTGAAAACTTTAACGATGTCGAATCTGAGTAAAAGTTCTGCAAATGGGAATTTTACGTTGGAGTAAAGTTAATTAATTTTATGCAGACAAATGCCTATGAAGTTCAAAGAGTTCGCTGAGTTCTGCGAAAGCATCGAAAAAATATCCTCGACTCTCGAGCTAACTGCGAGAATTGCGGACTTCTTAAAGAAGATCGAGGATAACGAAGATCTATACAACGTCGTCCTTTTCATAATGGGCAAGATCTACCCGCCGTGGGACGAAAAAGAGCTCGGTGTGGGCATTGGCTTGCTATACGAAGCGCTCGAAAATGTGAGCGGGAAGAAGAGGGGAGAAATAGAGGACATGGTTCGAGAACTCGGAGATCTTGGGTTGGTTAGCGAAAGACTCATAAGGGAGAGAAAAATGCTTACGCTCGAGTTCGAGGAGATGACAATAAAAAGACTGAGAGAGATTTTTGATGAAATCGCAGAGTCAAGCGGAGAAGGAAGCAGAAAAAAGAAGATCTTGCTTCTCACCGGGCTTTACGGACAAACGACACAACTCGAGGCAAAGTTTGTAACAAGGTTGATCATGAACGAGATGCGCTTGGGTGTTGGCGAGGGAATCGTGAGGGATGCGATCGCAAAGGCGTTTGGAGTTGATGAGGAGCTCGTTGAAAGAGCTTATATGATCACAAACGACCTTGGAAAAGTCGCTGTTACTGCAAAAACAAGCAGAGAGCAAGGACTGAAGGCGATGAAAGTCGAAGTCGGGATTCCTGTTAGAATGATGCTCGCGCAGGTTGCCGAAAGCTTTGACGAAGCGATAGAGAACGGGAACGTTGCAATCGAATGGAAGTTCGACGGGAGCAGAGTACAAATACACTGGGATGGAAAGGTTTTGAAGATTTATTCGAGAAGACTCGAAAACGTAACAAACGCTTTGCCGGAGATTGCGGAAGAAGTGAAGAAGTGCGTAAAACCTTCGGTTATTCTCGATGGCGAAGTGATTGCGGTTAAAGACGGAAAACCTATGCCTTTCCAGCAAGTGCTCCGAAGATTTAGAAGGAAGCACGAGGTTTCGAAAATGATGGAAAAAATCCCCCTACAGCTCTACGTTTTCGATATCCTTTACGCAAACGGCGAGGTGATAGAGAGATCGCTTGAGGAGAGAAGAAGAATTCTTAAAGAGTTCGTGAAAGAATCCGAGAAAATAAAGATCGCAGACCAGTTCATTAGTCGGGAAAAGGAGCAGGTTGAGAAGATTTTCAACGAAGCGATAAACGCTGGGCATGAGGGAGTCATGCTAAAGAACCCCACATCACCATACGTTCCCGGAAAAAGGGGGAAGCACTGGTTAAAGCTTAAGTCTGTAATGGAGACGCTCGACTTAGTCGTTGTCGGCGGAGAATGGGGTGAAGGGAAAAGAAGCCATCTGATAAGTTCCTATGAGCTTGCCTGCATCGACAACACAACGGGAAAACTGCTCAGAGTTGGGAGGGTTGCAACTGGTTTTACAGACGAAGATTTAGAGGAACTAACAGAGCTTTTCAAGCAGATCATAGTTTACAGGGAAGGAAAAATCGTCGAATTCATGCCAAGGTATGTTTTCGAGGTCGCCTATCAGGAGATTCAGAAAAGCCCGAAATACGAGAGCGGTTTCGCATTGAGATTTCCACGCTTCGTTCGACTGAGAGACGACAAAGACGTGAGCGAAGCGGACACGATAAAGAGAGTTGAAGAGCTCTACGAATTACAAGCCAAAAAGACCTAAGTTCTGAGCGCAGTTATTACACCATGGCATTTGCAGGCAGTCGCAACAACGATTTTTTCAGCCCTCTCAGCTTCTCTTAGAAGTGCCAAGAATTCTTCTCCTTTTATCGCCCCAATCCCGGGAGCAAGCTGATGGCTTACGAGAACTTTTGCCTCGTTGCACGCAAATTTTATAAGCTCGAACATTGCGCATGGGCGTTTTATCTTCGTTACAGGGCAAACTTCTGGCGATGAACAATTTTCGATGCAAATTTCGTCTCTGTTGTAGCTCACAACAACACTACCTTTTCCCGCCGAAACGACGACTTTCATTGGAAGTCCTGCCAAGATTTCGTTCACTTTTTCGTTCCAAGGCTTAAATCGATGTTTTATCGCTTCCGCTACAACGTGAATCGGCGCGGTCGGGAATATCCAATCAGGTTTAAGCTTTTCAGCGAACTTCGGCAAATCTTCAGCCCTAGCTTTCACGAACTTGTCCTTGAAAGCTTTTGCAACTTCGCAATCATTGCTTGGATCGAGCACAACAAAATCTCGCTTCTTTGCCAAAAGAAACTCAACCGCCTTTAAGCCAAACCTCCCACCACCGACCACGATGTCCATGCGACTCAACGACGTAAAGGTTTAAATGTCCTTCTACTTCTCGACATTCATGGGAACTGTAAAGCCAACCTACATAAAAGTAATAGCGACAGAGCTCCTGAAGAGGTATCCTGAGATGTTTACTTCAAACTTCGACGAGAACAAGAAGCTCGTTTCCCAGCTTACAACCATAAAAAGCAAGACTATACGCAACAGAGTTGCGGGATATATAACGAGGAAGGTAAACAAGGGAATGAAGGGATCGTAATGTTCAGGGGCGTAATTCCCGCTCTCATAACACCCTTTAGGGAAGACTCCAGCGTAGACTACGAAGGATTGGCCAAGAACTTGGATTATTTAGAGAAGTTCGTAGACGCCCTAGTTCCCTGTGGAACAACTGGCGAAGCTTCGACGCTTAGCTACGAGGAGCACGTCGAGGTCGTGAGATTCGTTGCCGAAACCTCTAAGCTTCCCGTGATCGGTGGTTCCGGATCAAATTCAACGAGAGAAGCGATTTGGCTCACAAAAGAAGTTGAAAAAGCTGGAGCAGAGGCTGCGATGCTTGTAACGCCTTACTACAATAAGCCAAACGACGCTGGATTGCTCGAACACTACAAAGCAGTCGCCAAAGAAGTTTCGATACCCCTTATAATCTACAACATCCCCTCAAGAACGGGAATCAACGTTTCAGCGCAGTTGATGGCAAAAATTGCAGAGATAGAGAACGTTGTAGGCGTTAAGGAGGCAAGTGGAAATCTGAAGCAAATATCGGACATAATAAGGCTCGTAAAGAAAAAGGATTTTACAGTTCTCTCAGGCGATGACTTTCTCACTTTGCCAATCCTTGCGATTGGCGGGAAAGGAGTGATAAGCGTAGCCGCGAACGTTGCACCAAAAATGATGAGGGATCTTTACAACGCCTTTGTAGAAGGAAAGATAGCCAAAGCGATTGAAATCCACCAAAAGCTCTCACCACTTTTCGACGCGCTCTTCATCGATACAAACCCAATTCCGGTGAAGAAAGCAATGGAGCTCCTCGGACTTGCAGCAGGGAAGCCAAGGTTGCCACTTGTAGAATTGAGCCCAGAGAAGACTGAAAAGCTGAAAGCAGTGATGAGGGAACTTGGGCTGATTTGATCATCTAAGGTGGATGCAGTCTCCAGAGTAAATTTTTTCCCCATTCACAACTATTGCTCCATCTTCGCTTAACTCTGCAACCCCCTCGATAACTCTTCCCGGAGTTATGACTTTCACTCTCTTTCCCCTTGTTTCGCAGATCTTTGCGAATCTTTCGAAGATCTCCCGCCACTTGCCTGCAAGAAGCTCAGTGTAGTTTTTTGCGAAATTCTTCATGACGTTTTCGAACACATCTTTTATGCTCAGCGGATAGTAGCTTTTTATGTTGCACGCAAACTCGAATTCGGAAACGTCGTTTTCAACGTTTATCCCAATTCCAACAATAGCCTTGTCTTCAAATGCCTCCCCAAGAATTCCGCAGAACTTTTTACCAAAAAGGAGTACATCGTTTGGCCACTTTATCTTCGAATCTTTCACAGCTTCTGCGACTGAGAGCGCTGAGATTAGCGTAAGCTTTGATACATTGTAACCCGGTAGCACGATCGAGAAGTAAAGCCCTCCTTTTTTGCTAACCCAACTCCTTTCGCGCCTTCCTCTCCCGCTTGTTTGTTCTTCCGCAAAAAGTAGAGAAAAGGGTCTTGCAGACTTAGCTCTCTCGTTCGTTGAGTCTACAAGCTCGAAAAAATGGAACTCCTCAAGGAAGGGCAAATTCCTAAAGGCGATTTCTGCAAACTCGAAGGCTTTTCCAAACCCCTTCTCTCCCCTTCTAATCACCAATCCTGAAAACGATTCCCGCATAGCCAACGACAAAGCTCTTATCTGCGACGTCGCCACTTGTTGAGTAGTCAACTAGCTCAGCTTTCGCGTTTTTTGCAATCGCATAGTTCATCGCAACCGCTATTGCGCCGTAACCACAAACGCTTGCGTCGAGCTCATAGATCTTTTTGTAATACTTCGCAACATCCATCGACAAAATTGCGTCGATCACAATCCTATCTCTCTTTCTACACTCAGCATCGCTCAAGTAGTGGTGCATGTCCGAGGACGCGACAACAACGATTTTTCTACCAACCCTCTTCTCCGCTTTCAATATCTCCTCCGCAACCTCTTTCGCAGTTTCTTCATCCTGCAAACGCAAACAGATTACGACGATCTTGAAGTCCCTGTGTAAAAACTGGAGGAACGGAATTTGGACTTCTCCACTGTGCTCTTCGATGTGCGCATCCTCGTCTTCTGCGACTATTTTCTTTGGCATCGCCTTTATGAAATCGAGATCACTCTCAACCTTTCCCAATGGTGTCAACCAAGTTTCCGTAGAAACCGCAACCGGTAAACCGTAACCCGTGTGGTTCGGGCAAACGATCACAAAGGTTTCCGCATCTGGTAGCATTGAGTGAACAGCCCCTGCGGTTTTTCCAGAGTAGATGTAACCGGCATGTGGTGAAACACAGGCAACGATTCGCTCATCTTTTCTCGGATTCGTGAATTTCCTAAGCATCTGCTCCAAGTTCTCCTTGCGCGAAGGGTAAAAACTTCCAGCAACTGCTGGTCTGCGCATGAATAGAGTTGCGTCTATAGTATTAAACCTTCTCGTAAACAAGCGATTTGCAATGCCTCATGCTTATTTTTTCCCTTAGTTCATTCACGAATTTACAAGCTTGGCAAATCTTCTGCGAAGTTGGTTCTCCGCAAATCTCGCAACAACTTAAATCTATCTGAGGATTCGTTATCTTAAGGCACTCAGAAAGCTTTTCAAGACTACGGAGTATTGAGATCTTTCTACCTGGGCGCTCTTTTTCGAACTCGTAGATGAAATCTCTCACCGTCGCCCTCATGGGAAGCTCGCTGTAGGGGCATTCGTCGAAGATTAGCTTGTAGCCTTTCAGCATTCCGTAAATCACAACTTCTTTTTCGTAAACTTCCCTAAACGGCTTTATCCTCATCACGAGATTTTCTTGTTCTCGCTGTGGAATGAGCCTTGCGAGTCTGTCAATGTCTGCGTTTATGAAGTTCATTAGTATTGTCTGCGCCTCATCGTCAAGATTGTGTGCGGTTGCAAGCTTCGTCGCAGAAAGTTCTCTCGCAGTTCTGTTCAACAAATACTTTCTAAATACTCCGCAGTAAGCACACGGCGATTTCTCGCCCACTTTAACGATCTCATCGAGCGTTGTGTTAAAGTTATCCCTAACGCTCACGACGTAGTGCTCTATTCCCAATTCCCTAGTAACTTCCTTCGCAACCTCTAAGGTTTTTTCCCTGTAGTTCGCAATGCCTTCGTCGATCGTGATCGCAAAGAACTCCAAGTCTCTCCTTCCACCATAGTTCTCGATCAAAAATCTCGTCAGCGTTGTGCTATCCTTCCCCCCGCTCAAAGCGATCGCAACAACATCGCCACTTTCGATCATTCTGTGCTTTTTTATCGTGCCCCTAACCTTTTTTTCGAAAAAGTTTACAAAGTGCTTCTTGCAGAAGTGCTTTCCCGAATAGCGTTGGAGATAAACAGCGTCTCTGTTGCAGTAAGAGCACTTCATGGCTTCAGATTCTCTTTGCTGTAAACGATCTTCAGATCTCTAACACCCTCGATCTTCCGAACGCTTTCTGCAATTTCCTCTATCGTTCTCTTCTCCACCGCATGAACCATGAAGTAGAGCGGATAATTCCATCTCTCATTCGTAACTCTTTCAATCAAATGCGTTATCTGCGGATAATTCTTCAGCAGTTCTTTCGCAACCTTCTCAGAATCGTTAACCCTCAGCACGTTCATTCCGTTGAATCTAAAGCCAATCCCACGTTCGCTTAAGACACCACTAAAGTCCCGCACAACGCCCTTCCTCATAAGCTCTCTTATTAGATCGATTGCCTCCTCTTCGCCAAGCCCGAGCTCCAAGAATGGTCTTCGAGAGATCGGAAGGTTTTCAAGCTTTTTAATATCTTCGCCAAGCCCTAGTTCTGAGATTGAAACAACTCTTTCCGGCTCAACCCCATAGCTCCAAGAGACACCTTTGTAGAGGTCGTACTTCACGTCCATCTTGTAAACCTTCTTCGTTGGTAGAATCACGTATTCCTGAACTTCGAGTTCCTTAGCCATTCGCTCGACAGTTTCCATTATCTCTTTTACGTCTCTCCCCTTCAACGTGAACCAGACATTGAACTCCGCATCTCTGAGAAAGTTGTGCTTAACCCTTTCTCCGAGTTCGTTTATCTTTTTCGCCTTTTCGGCATCAATTTTGAAACCGACAAGCGAAGATTGCTTAAAATTCGGAAAGGCTCGATAGTTCATATTCGCTCCATATCTTTTAAGAATGCCATTCGTTTTGTATTCTCTAAGCTTCCTTTCGACTTCCTCGTAGTCTCTACCGATTTTTTCTGCCAGATCTTGTAAGGGGGTCGTGGTTAAGGGAAGGGAGTACTGAAAAGCCATTAAAAGCTCAAAATCCAGATTCAAGACTATCACCTTTCCTCGCTTCCTCCTCCGCAATTCTCTCCACGAGTTTCTTTGCCTCTTCAACTTTTCCGAGTTCCGAAAGCTTTAGCAACTCTTCCGATGAACCTGCAATCGCATAGACTCGCATTCTGATGTTAATGGGTATTTCACGAGATTTCATGAACGCCTTCAAATGTTCCATCGCAGTTAGATACGTGAATATCGTCCTATCGCTTTCGAGAACTTGTTGGAACTTGTCTCTCACAATCCTCGCTACAACACCGCTTTTTCCCTCGGTCGTTACAGCAAACCTTATTCCATCCTTCCCACCCTCGAAGGGTACAACAACTTCGGTCTCGTTCGCATCATTAGCAAGGTTGAGCAAGAACTTGTATTTTCTCGCAATCTCTTTGAATCGAACATTCTGACTTTTGTCTCCTATCGCAACCACTACAAGATCGAACTCAGAGAGCTCTTTTTCGAGGTCCTCTACTTTTCTTTCCACTAGCTTTATTTTTCCATCTCTTCCAAGCTTTTTAAGTTCCTCGGAAAATTCTAAGCTGAAAACAGTCACGTCTGCACCAACTTCGAGGAACTTTTTCGCCCTCGAAGTTCCAACGTTCCCTCCGCCTATTACCGCAACCTTCTTCCCCCGGAACTCGATGAACAGTGGAATTCTCATTCAAGCTCCACTTTCAAGAAGAAATTTAACTCTATCGCCAAAATCGTTGGCGTTTCTAAACCAACAATTCCTCCGAAAATATTATTACGTTCCGTCATCACTGTATCTATGGAGCTCGAGAAATACCTCCAGAGCTTCGAAAGAATCGCAAATAAACGTGGCTGGAAAGTAAACCCCGATCGAGAACTCGTGATCGACTTCGCTAAGAGTCTCTTAGAGAACAGAAAAAAATATGGAATTGCCATCTGCCCATGTAGGCTTGCAACTGGTAGAAGAGAAGTGGATAAACTGATAATCTGCCCATGTGTCTATGCTGAAGAGGACATCAAGGAGTTTGGCAGATGCTACTGCGGGCTTTATCAGAGAGATGAAAAAGACTACTCTTCAGTTGCAGTGCCCGACAGACACGCTAAGTTCTATTTGGAATAATCGGAAAAAATTAAATAAGTGCTACGGAACTTTTTTCTATGAGGATCGTAATCGTGGGTGGTGGCGCCTCTGGAATGACTGCGGCGTCGAGAATAAAGGCGATGAAGCCTGAATGGGATGTGATTGTTTTCGAAGAGACAAACTTTGTCAGCCATGCGCCCTGCGGAATTCCATACGTTGTCGAGGGAATAAGCAAAGCGGATCATCTGATGTACTACCCCGTGGAGTTCTTTAGAAAGGAACGCAACATAGATGTCCGAATAAATGCGAAGGTAGTTGAAGCCGGAGAAGGATATGTACGAGTAAGAGAGAACGGAAAAGAAAGCAAATACGAGTGGGATAAGCTTCTGATTGCAACCGGAGCATTACCAAAGGTTCCCAAGGTAGAAGGAGTTGACCTTGAGAACGTTGTAACAATCCGCCATCCAGCATTTGCAGGGAAGCTTAAGAAAGTAATCGACGAGGCAAAGAAAGTTGTGATCGTTGGAGCTGGATATCTTGGAGTTGAAATGGCGGAAGCAGTTGCAAGTCTTGGAAAGAAAACAACGGTGGTCGAGTTCTTAGACCAACCACTGCCAAACCTCGACAAAGAGATTGCAGAAATCGTGAAAACGGAGATGAGCAAGAAAGTCGATCTAAGGCTAAATGAGGCGGTTAAAGCCTTCGAAGGTAAAGACAAAGTGGAGCGTGTGGTAACGGAGAAGGGTAGCTATGAATGCGATCTCGCAATAGTTGCAACTGGCGTTAGACCAAACGTTGAAGTTGCAAAGATGCTTGGATGCAAGCTCGGCGAGACGGGGGCGATTTGGGTCGATGAAAGGATGAGAACAAGTGTTGAGAACGTGTTCTCAGCAGGAGACTGCGCAGAAACAAAGCACATGGTCACGGGGAAGAAGGTGTGGATACCCCTAGCGCCATCCGCAAACAAGATGGGTTATGTTGCTGGTGTGAACATCGCAGGTGGCGAGCTTGAGTTTCCGGGTGTGCTTGGAACTCAGCTAACGAAGTTCTTCGATCTCGAAATCGGTTCTACTGGGCTGAGCGAAAAGACTGCAAGAGCTGATGGATTTGAAGTCAAAACGACGACGATAAAAGCGAAAACAAGAGTCCACTACTATCCCGGGGGGAAGGATATAACGCTGAAGGTTGTTGCAGACAGAGATGGCAGAATCCTCGGAGCCCAAGCGGTTGGTAGCGAGGTTGCAATGCGAATAAACGTCTTCTCAGCAATGATACAGGCGAAGTTTAAAGTGAAGGATGTCTTCTTTGCAGACTTGGCATATGCCCCGCCTTTGACGCCGATCTGGGACCCGATAATAGTGTCCGCAAGAACACTCAAATTCTAATTTTTACAACTTTTTTTAAGAAAATCCAAAACAATTTTTTCAACTCTCCTTTTGACATCTTCAAGCTCGTTTTTAGCGTCCACGATTTTAGTTCGCTCATCTGCGATCTCTAAAAATCTCTTTCTCACCTTCTCCAAGTATTCCTTCTCCTCAAAAACAGTCAACCTCTTTCTCCCGCTAATCCTTTGTAACGCAACCTCAACGCTCACATCGAGCAAAATCACAAGATCCGGCTTCGGAGCGAATTTCTCGTTCATCTCCCTTATTTTCTCTGCATCTATCCCACGAGCAGATTGATAAGCGATGTTCGAGTAATAATAGCGGTCCATGATCACAATCTTTCCACTCCGCAACGCTGGAAGAATGCGTTCACGAACGTTGATCTCTCTATCAAGGACAAAAAGCCGAAGCTCTTCCTCTGCGCTAAGCCTTCGCTCGCAAGATCTTATCTTCTTCCCATAAACGCTGTCCGATGGCTCTTTGAAAACAACGCAATCGTAGCCAAAGCTTGATAAAAAATTACGTAAGTGCTCTGCTATCGTTGTCTTCCCAGCGCCATCGATGCCTTCGATTGCAATTAGGCACACAAAATGCGAAGTTCCAAAAATATTAAAAATTTTTCTCAAAACTTCCTCGAGAAAGTTAGCATGTTCTTCAACGCTCTTACGGCTCTCTCAGGAGTCGTATAGACGGGGAAAAAAGTTTCCAGTTTCCGCTTGACTTCTCTCAGTGGTTCTAAATCGTCTTTTAGCGTAAAGAGAATAGGCTTCGAGTATTCTTTGAGCCAGTTTAGGTCAAGATCGAGAACAAGAAGACTTGGTATGAAAACTCCAGAGACTATCGCATCCACTTTTTCATCTTCACATAAAAGCTTCAGCACATCAAAGAAAACTCTGTCGCCAGATTTCTCGATGATCGGATACAAATCGATCGGATTGTTTATCGAATGCCATTCTGGGGCGAGCTCGTAGAGTTTCTCAAGTGTCTTTTCCGAGAACTTCGCAAGTTTAAGCCCAGACTCTTCGACTGCATCTGCAGACATAACACACTCCGCTCCGGAAGGCTGAACAACTGCAACGCGATCTCCCCTAGGAATCGGGTTTAGAGCGAGGGCTTTAACTGTGTCTATGAGCTCCTCGTAGTCTCTAACCTTTACGACTTTTGCCTGTCTGCAAACAGCTTCAAAGATCTCATCACTTGTCGAAATCGAAGCAGTGTGACTTACTGCACTCCTTTTGCCACCCTCAGTTCTTCCAGATTTGAGAACAACAACAGGTTTCTTCGCTGTGCTCAGAAGTTCAAAAAGTCTTCTACCATCTGTGAATCCCTCCAAATACATTGCGATGACTTTCGTTTTATCGTCTCTGAGCAAGAAGTTGAGCGCATCGATCTCGTTCACATCGCACTTGTTCCCTATTGCCACTACTCTGCTAACCCCAAGATGGTAAAGAGAGAGAAGTGCAAAGTTTGCAAATGCCCCGCTTTGTGAAATTATCCCGATGTTTCCAAACTTTATCTTCCTTAGAATTGAGAAAAACGAAGTAAAACCGGTTTCCGGATTGAGAATTCCCATCGTATTCGGACCTATTATCCTTATCCCCCTCTCCTTTGCAATCTCAACGATTCTTTCTTCAATCTCCTTCCCTTTCTCCCAGCCCTCAGCAAACCCACCACTTATGACGATGATTCCCTTAACTCCCTTTTCCGCGCAATCCTTCACAATTTCCACTGCATTTCTCGACGGCACCGCAATTATCGCTATATCGATACTCTCAGGTACGTCTTTTATCGAAGGATAGCACTTGTATCCATGAATCTCGTCCGCAGACGGATTTACAGGATAAACTTTGCCCTTGAACTCGAGAACTCTCAGATTTTCGACTATTCTATTACCAGGCTTACCAACACTCCTCGACGCACCAACCACAGCGACGCTTTTCGGGTTGAAGAAGAAGCCTATGTCCCTTGCAACGGTCGAGAATCTTTTCCTTCTTCCTTTGAGGATCCTCGCATCTGCGACGAAGCAACCATTTTCGTTCGCGAAAACCGGGTTGAGATCCATCTCAACCACGTTCTCTTTTTCAACTATCTCGCTTACCTTCAAAAGCAGGTCAACGATTGAAGGGACGTCCGCTCTAACTCCACGGTAGCCTTCCAAGATCTTGTAACCCCTTATCTCCCTTATCATCTCCTCGGCATCGTCTTGAGTTATCGGAATTAGCCTGAGGGAAACGTCTCTAAGAACTTCAACGAAAACTCCGCCCAAACCAAAGAGAACGTAGCTTCCAAACTGCTCGTTTTCAGCTGAACCAATAATTAGCTCTATCCCCTGAAGCATTGGCTGAACGTTCACACCTTTCGCTCCCTCGATTTGGATCAGTTTCCTGAAAGCGCTTTTGACTTCTTCTTCGCTCTTTACGTTCAGAATTACCCCGCCGACATCGCTCTTGTGCAGAATTCCGTGGACTTTCATCACAACCGGGAAACCGATTGCTTTCGCTGCGCTGATCGCTTCGTCCTCGCTCTCGCAAACGATTCCCCTTGCCGTCTTTATTCCATAGCTCTCCAAGAGCTCCTTTGCTTCCTGCTCGAGTAGGAGCATGGAATGAGTTGTCGATGGATATTTCATTTTTTAGTTCAAAATCCCAAGTAGCTCTTCAAGATTTCAAGGACGTTTATTCCATTCTGCGCAAGGATCAGGTTGAGCACAGCTCCAACTATTGCTCCAGCGACGAGCGAGGCTATGGCTTTGATCTTTACTACCAAAATGACAGCAATTATCAGTAGTACGAGCGTCGACATAGCGCTGAAGTTCCTCAGCACTTCGTCGATCTGGATAAGGACGTTTCCCATAAAGCTGAGGAGTGTTGTAATGCTGCTAATCCCGAATAAAAAGCCTATTAGAAATCCCGCGATCGATGCGAGGTTCATGCCTTTTTTAGAACAGTTTAAATATAAAGCTTTCGCTAAGCGAGCAAAGGATTGCTGTTATCGGTAGTGCTGGAAGAGTGCTACCAACTTTAAACTTCGTGATTTTCGCCAAGTTCAAACCAATTGCACATATCATTACGCCTCCGGTTGCGTTTATCTCGCTTATCGTATTTGCGGTGAGATAGCTGCTGATGAAACTAGCGAAGACAGTGAAAAACCCTTGATAGGCAAGAACGCTTAAGGCTGAGAACGCAACGCCAATGCCGAGAGTAGTTGCTAAGATCATCGACGCTATGCCATCCAGCAAAGATTTGGCGAGTAAAATCGAGCGGTTTCCAGTCAGACCTTCTTCGAGCGGACCGAGAATAGCCATGGAACCAACGCAAAAAAGGAGCGAAGAGGTTATGAAGCTTTCCGCAAATCTGCTACCCTTAAATTTGTCTTCAAGCCAACTTTCGAACTTATCAAATCCGATTGCATTTCTAAGGGATTCGCCAATGAAATAGCCAAAAACGATGCTGAAGGTAACTATTAAGAAGTTCTGCATTTTTATTGCCATCCCGACGCCGAGAATAAAGACGCACAAGCCCAGAACTCTAATGAGATTCTCCCGCAAATCATTTCCGATCCTGTTCCCAAAGAGAGCTCCGATTATCGATGCGACAACGATTGCAAGCGAATTTATCAAAGTTCCAAGCACGCAGTCAATCGCTGGAATTGTTTATTTGTCTTCTGGTTTATCAAACCAACAAAAACTTGTGCCCTGCGGGAGCGAAAGGATTGTCATCGCTCGCAGTTGCGAGAGCTCAATCCCACAGCTGGATCAGGGCCCTCGCTAAGAGCTCATCGGTGTTGATTGTTAAACCCTTGGTTTTAATAAATCTTTTGATCAGCTTATAACAACCTTTTTTACGCCATCCACCTTCAGAATTTCCTCCACAACTCTTCCGGGTATCTTTGTGTCGGTAACAACAACCATTTTCGACTCAACGCTTAGCTCGGGATCCTCTGCGAGCATGTATCTTATCACAATCCCTTCCTTTGCGAGTGCAGAGGTTACACCAGAGGCAATTCCAGGCTTACTGCTCTCTGCATAAACCTCAAGGACGCCGTAGCCAAGAAATCTTGCAACTTCGGTCACATCCGCCACTGGCTTCAGTTTCTCAAAAACTTTCTTCAATTCCGAATCGCTCTCTATGTTCTGTATCGCCGAAACAACGACTTTTCTATCCACTCCCAAAGCATCACCTATTTTTGCGGGAACGAGCTCAATTTTTCCACAGTAAGCCTTCCCATCCTTGATCGAGATCCCAAGCCTGAGAAATTCCTTCGCAACTGCAATTTGCGAGGGATATTTCTCGAACTTCTCCGCAATTCTACGCCACATAAAAAAAGTTTGGTTTTAGCAAATAAAATTTTGGATCACTTCTTCGCCTTTAACTTGTCCAAAAGCGTTGGAACAATATCGAATATGTTACCAACTATGCCGTAGTGCGCAACTCCAAAGATCGGAGCCTCGGGATCTTTGTTCACAGCAATTATGAGCTCGCTATCCTTCATGCCCATGACATGCTGGAATGCTCCGCTGATACCCAACGCTAGGTATAGCTTTGGTTTCACGATCTTCCCTGAAATACCGACTTGCCTATCCTTGGGAAGCCATCCGCTGTCGATGACTGGTCTGCTCCCCGCAACTACGCCACCGAGTGTTTTTGCAAGTTCTTCTGCAAGTGGAATGTTTGCAGCGTCTTCGATTCCTCTGCCAACTGCAACTATGATCTCTGCCTTCGAGATATCGACTTCTCCGACTTCGGGTTGCACATAGCCGATGAACTTCCTTGCACTTGGCTTAGATGGCTTTATTCCGGCATCCACTATTTGTCCAGCCTTCTGCGTACCTTCCTTGAACGCTCCTTGGCGGACTGTGAGGACACAGGGTGTTGATACCTTTAAGTCAACCATTATCTTCCCTTGCATCACGTAGCGTGAAACGATGAACCCGTTGGCTGTGTTGACCGCTACAACGTCGGTGACTATCGGATACCCGAGCTTCACCGCAAGATAGGGCGCAAATTCTGCTCCTTGGGCAGTGTTTCCAACGAGAATGACATCTGGCTTCTCTCTATTTATGAGCTGGAGCAGAACGTCGACATAGAGCTCTGGTGTGTAGTTTTCCAAACTCGCATCTTCGATCTTCCAAACTTTGTCTGAAAACTTTGCGAGCTCGTTGGCGAACTTTGCAACATCTTTGCCAATGACCACTGCGTTGCTCTCGCCGAGCTTGTTCGCGAGGTTCAGGAGTTCTACGCTCAACGGGTTCAGTTCTCCAAACCTGTGCTCAGCAACTGCGAAGACCTTCATCCAATCAACCCCCTTTCTTTGAGAATTGCAATAACCTTCGAGGCTATTTGATCTGGGTCTCCTGTGATCAGCTCAGCTTTCTTAATTGGAGGCAGATACATTCTCAGGGTCTCAACCTTCTTGCTCTTCGGAGCAACGTTTACTTCCCTCATTTCCTTCGTCTTGGCCTTCTTTATACCCATCACTGAAACGTATCTCGGCTCGTTTATACCGCTCTGGATTGTAAGCAAGCAAGGCATCGGGAGCTCCACCTCTTCCTGATAACCACCCTCGATCTCTCTCTTCGCTTTCACAGTTTTGTCCTTGATGTCAATTGCAGTAACAGCGGTTGCAAACGGCAAGTTTAGCATTCCTGCAAGGAGAACACCGACGAGTGCGTTGTTCATGTCTTGGCTCATAAGCCCGGCGAAGATCATATCGAACTTTTCGTTCTTTATCGCCTCTGCGATCACTTCTGCAACCTGATATGCGTCGATTCCAGCATCGAATGGAATCTTTATTGCCCTATCTGCGCCCATCGCCAAGCATTTGCGCAGTGTGTCGTCACAATTCTTTCCAACTCCAACAACTACAACTTCACCGCCCATCTTCTCTTTTATCCTTATCGCCTCCTCGACTGCATAGCGATCCCAGTCGTTTATGTCGAAAACAGCGGTGCCGAGAGAGAGGCTTTTTCCGTCACTTGCAATACCTATTTCGCTTTGGGGATCTGGTGCATGTTTCGCAAGCACGATAATTTTCATCCCACCACCATGAAGTGTGGATTTTGCTTGAATAAAAAATTTTCTATTTTAAAAAATTTTGCTTTTGCAATAATTAAGCAAATCAAATTGGAACAAGCTCGAACATTAAGTAGCCTTCTTTTCTCTTTGAGACCTCAACCCTAACTCTTTGTCCAGCAACGACCTTTTTTGGATCTCCCCTCAGCCAAGATAGAATTCTAACACCATCGTCGAGCTTTGCGATTGCAACTGTGTATGGGTCGTATGCAGAAAAGCTCGGTGGGCGGACGAAGATAACGGTTAGAGTTTCGAGCACACCTTCTCTTTTGAGCTCAATCCACTCCATCTCGGATTTCATGCAACTCGGGCAATCCCTTTGTGGAGGGAAAAACAAACGACCGCATTTGCATTTAGTTGCGAGCAGTTTCCCCTCTTTCAGACCCTCGAAAAACTTCTTTATGTTTTCGACTGAGATAGAGTATCGTATTTTTAGCTCCCTCAAATCAACCCACTGCAGTGCTCCACTCTTCTCGTCTGGAACTATTGGTAGTCCGAATCTCTCAATCGCCTCTTTCTCCATTTTCTCACCTCTTTTCGAGTCCGTAGATTGTTACATACGTGTAATGTCCCGTACCACCAACGTTGTGCGCTAACCATCTACCACTTCTTATGTCCGCTTGTCTTCCGGGTTCTGCTTTTCTGAGAAGTTGTTTATACGCTTCGACCGCTTGGCTTACACCAGTCGCTCCAATCGGATGCCCTTTGGCCTTGAGTCCGCCATCCACGTTGACTGGTATCCTTCCGCCGATATAGGTTTGTTCGTTCCTGATGAGTTCAACTCCCTCGCCACGCTTGCAGAAGCGAAGGTCCTCGTATGCTATGATCTCCGGTGCTGTGAAGCAATCGTGCACGTTTGCACCGTCGAGCTCTTTAACAGGATCCTCAATCTTCGCAATCTTGTAAGCCTGTTCAGCTGCAAATCTTGCAGATGCTAAGCTCGTAAAGTCTTCTCTTCTGCTTAAATTCGCCGTACCAGTTCCAACACCCTGTGCGATGATCCAAATCTTTTCCTCGATTCCCATCTCCTTCACTTTCTCTTCGCTCGCTAAGATAACGCAAGCAGAGCCATCGGTTATCGGCGAACAGTCGAACAACTTGAACGGCCAGGCTATGTATGGGCTCTTGAGCACGGTTTCGATGGTGATCTCTTTCTGGAACTGCGCGTACGGATTCTTCGCTCCATAGTAGTGGTTCTTGACCGCTACCTTTGCGAAGTCTTCTTCGGTAGCGCCGTATTTCAGCATGTAGGCGGTGCCGTGAAGCGCATAGTAGCCTGGGAAAGTTAAACCGAAGTTCTCAAATTCCCAGAAATAGCTTCCGAATCTACCAATCATCTCTATAACCGTTGGATTCGAAGACTCCTGCATTTTTTCAACGCCTAGAACAAGAACCACGTCAGCAAGCCCGGATTTTATTGCGGTGTAGCCAACTCTTATCGCAGCGTTTCCAGTTGCACATGCAGCTTCGACACGCATCGATCCTTTTGGTGCTAAGTCTGCGTATTCTGCGATCAACGCTGGTACCGCTTGCTCACTGCTCCACATTCCAGCAGTTCCAACGACGAAGAAGTCGATGTCCTTTGGTTCGAGATTTGCAGTTTCAAAAGCTGGTTTCATCGATTCCCAGCAGAGTTCTGGTATGTTTACGTCTTTTCTCGTTCCAAACTTTGAGTGTCCAACTCCAATAACTGCGACATTTTCAGACATAATTCAAGAGCTTTACCAAGCCTTATATTTTTTAGTGTTCGCATTTAAACCGAAATTTTTATCTCGAGAGATCGTTTTAAAATAAAAAACGATTAATATGAGTAGCATATCGCTTTGAAGCGATCAGTTGGCTTTGCTTCCTTTTCTTAAATTTTTTATCGATGAAATGTTCAAAAATATCGCACCAACGATTATATTCAAATGGTAAGTTATGAACCTCCAAATTGCGAGCAAAGATCCGAGGATGCTGATGGGGACGAAATTCGAGTAGAGATAAGCCATAGTTGCTTCAACAAGTCCACTACCCCCGGGAGTTATCGGTATTAGTGAGATTATTACAATTATCAGCTGTGACGTGTAGGAAAGTAGAAACTCTGGGTCAGATCTCATCGAGAGTAGAATGAAGGAAGGAATCATGAATCCTATGCTCCACATCAAGGCCGTGAGGAAGAACAAGTAACCGAGGTATCCGGGTCGTGAGAGGAGCTGAAGAGTTCCATTTCTGAAGTTCTTGAGCTCCCAGCTGACCTTCTCCTCCAAATTCTTCTTTCTGAAAATCCTCGCTATGATGCGAGAAAAACGAATCACACTCCTTTCACCCTTCAGAATTAAGTAGAGGATGTAGAGGAAGGAGAAAAGGACTATTACGAATATTACCGTAACTTGAAGGCCAAACTCGGTTAAAAAACCAGTGAATATCAGGAAAACAGGCAGGGAAATTGAGAAGAATATTGAGTCAAGAATCCGCTCGGTTAAAACGACAAAAGTGCTGATCCCGATGGGAACATTTTTTTCTGAGAGCATCTTTATCCTCACTGGTTCTCCGCCCGCTGAAGAAGGTGTGATCGCTGCGACAAACATGCTTGCGAGTGCTATTTTTAGCGAGTAGAAATAGGAGATCCTGAAACCAGTGTAGAGTGAAATTCTACACAGCCTTAGAGCCCATAGTAGCCAGAAAGCAACCTGAAAAAGGAAAGCTATACCTAAGTAAACTGTGTTGAGATTGGCGATTGCATCCCAAGTAACGCTGGTCTCTGTAAACTTGAAAATGGCGTATATCGTAACTATGCTCAACAGAACGCCGAATAAAGCGCTTTTGAGCGACATATCACGGAACTTTGCCAGAGATTATTACAACGAGCTTGCTCCAGAACCTATAGGGACCAGTCTCGACGAATTCTATGTCTTTAAGCCCAGCCCTTTCGAACCAAGTTATACACTCCTTCGTTGAAGGAAAAAGCATTATCTTTTCTGCTATCTTTCTGACCAACGGATTCTCTGGTTCTCTTGGTGCTAAGACGACTACTTTTCCTCCCCTTTTTGTTACTCGAGTCATTTCTTCAATCCCCTTTTGTGGGTTCGGCCAGTATTCTATGCTTCCCGCAGAAATCGCAGCATCAAAGCTTCTATCCTTGAACGGCAGATTTTCGGCGTCTCCTATTACAAAGTTTACCTTCTGCTTCTTCTTAGCTTTTTTTATCTGTTCGGGCGTTAGATCTACACAAAAAACGTTTTCAGGCGGAACAACTTTGATTATTTCCTCCGTTGTGAATCCCGTTCCGCTACCAACTTCCACAACGAGACTGTCTTTGCCAAGCTCAGCCATCTCTATTACCTTTCTCCGCATGTCCTTCGAGTAGAAGAGAGGATTAATGTAGTCGTAGATCAATGAAAAATACCGGTAAAAGTTCCTTGCCCGCTTTTTATCGTCGAGCAGAGCCATCTCATTTCAATATTTCTTCAAGTGGAACCTTTCCATGCTTCACAATCTTCAAGTTTATTTGTAGGGTATCTTTCGATATAACTCTGCCCCGAACGATTTTTCTCTTCCTAAGCCCTTTCTCTTTCGGTCTAAAACCCACTCCTCCTGAGAGAAGAATCTTTTTCCTTCCTGCACCCGGAATATCTTTCCTCATCGGAAAACCATCTTTGTCCGATCCCCCCGTGATTTCGAGCTCATAGTCCGGCGGTAGGTCAAAGATGGTCCCGCTGACGACGTCACCGATTTGCTTACCCAAAAGTCTATTTGCATTCGCACCCGTAACTGTTTTCTGGTAAGCCTTGCCTGTCTTAGGATCTGAGATAACCACTCTGAATTCCATGCCCCCTTTTCTTCGAAGGGTTTATAAGCATTGCCACAAAAATTAAACATGGTATCCCTTCGAAAAATGCTGTATCCTACGGATTTCTCGCCTTACAGCAAGGTTGTTTTGAATTTCCTCAACGATTTGAGGGAAGCAGGAATCGAAGAGGTTGGCGTGCTTTTTGTCGTTAACACCTCAAAGTTGAGCACAGTAAGCGGTGGTTTTGACATTGGACGCTACATAGAGCTCGAGGAGAAAAGGGCAGAGGAAGAGATGCCAGAGATACTTAGTTTAATAGAATCCGAGGGTATGAAGGCGAAGGTCCACAAACCCTATCCCTCCGGGAATCCGACGGTTGAGATAACCAAAATAGCAAACTCCTACGACTTCATCGCTCTCGGAGCTCGAGGAAGGGGGATTTTTAAGGAAATTCTGCTTGGCAGTGTGTCAGAAGGCGTAGTTAGGAGGTCAAATGTGCCTGTTTATGTTTTTAAGTCAAAGGTCGAGGAAAACGAGCTCGGTGTAAAATGCTACAAACCATGCGAAAAGCTTTTTGAAAGGATTCTCGTAGCTTACGACTTCTCAAATCATTCAAAGCTCTGCTTAGACTATGCAAGTACGATAGCGCAGAAAGTTGGTAGCGAGCTCGTGATCTTGCATGCGGACGAAGACGACGCGTGTAAGGTTGATGACCTTCAGTCGGTTGAGAAAGAGCTCAAAGATTCCAATTTGAATTTTAGAACTCTAAAGACCTGTGGATCTCCTGTAAAGGTGATCTTACAGAAGCAAAAAGAGCTAAAAGCGTCGACCATATTCATAGGTTCTCGAGGCTTGGGATTGGGGAAAGCTTTAATCCTCGGTAGCGTTTCTGATCCAGTCATAAGGATGAGCGAAGTTCCCGTGTTTGTTTGCAAGGGTGAGAAACGATGAGGGGTAGGGCTTGGAAATTTGGGGACAACATCTCTACGGATCACATAACCCCAGGAAGGTATTATCATCTTCGTAGCAACATGGCTGAACTCGCAAAGCACATAATGGAGGATGCGGATCCAGAGTTCATTAAAAAGTTCCAAGTAGGGGATTTCATAGTCGCGGGAAAGAACTTCGGTATGGGAAGTAGCAGAGAGCATGCACCATTAGCGCTTAAGATCGCGGGAGTGAGTGCGGTAATTGCGAAATCGTTTGCGAGAATTTTCTACAGAAACGCCATAAACGTCGGGCTTCCGCTTCTTGTTGCGGACACCGATGCGATAGAAGATGGAGAAGAGATCGAAGTCGACGTCGAAGATGGGATAATAAAGACGAAGAAAGGTCTTGTAAAGGCGAAACCGTTGCCAAAGTTCATGATCTCTATACTGAACGAGGGGGGGCTTGTAAACTACATAAAGAAGCACGGAGACTTTGTTTTTTAGTTCGCTCTTTTCTTTGACTGTGACTTATCGAAATCTCAGAGCTCTAAACCTGTGCACTTTCTACTAAAAGTCGCTTGAGTCGCTCCATGAAACGGATCAAGAGTTTGCACAATTCCGCCTTTAACTTTGGTTAACTAATCGTGCGAATGTCTTCGTTTGGCACGGCAACCCCGAAGCTTAAGAGCGTTCAAAGAAAGTCAATTTTTCAAGTCCTTTCGCACGCAATAGGATCTCGTAATAGTAGCCGTTCTTCACTTCTACTGGCTTAAACGCTTCAAGTCTGTCGTTTATACCACCATAAACTTCAACAAGCGCCTTTCCCGATTCGATTTTTCCATAGTTTGCATCGAATTTGAACAGCAAGAGATCGTCGATTTTCATAGTTTCAAAGTAGCGTCTCGTCAACCAAGGCCCAAAGGAATCAAAGGGAAGCGACTTCGCGTCTCCTTCAATCTCGACGATTACTTTGATCAAACTATAACCAGATCTCGATGCATTCGCTCCCAATTTTTTCATTTGAAGCATTGGATGTTTCTTTGTGATTGCGATTGTTGCTATCTTCTTCGGGAATCCAGCGAGCAAACCTCGGACAAGAGACAAATCGTTGTCAACATACATGAACGGACAATACGCGTAGCTTTTGCCATCGATAAAGACTCTTGTGAATACTGCGCATTCGTTGTATTGCACAAGTTGTGGCGCCTCGTAGTTTAGCTCAGGGCATTCAGGGCTTCTCGAGATTATCTCTGCAAAGTAAAACCAAATTTCTCCGTTACTCTCAAATTTCACAGCTCTTGAAATCTTCTCAGCATCGCCAAAGGCATGAACTGCGACGACGTTCATTGCATACTCCCAAGGACCACTTGGTACGAGTTCCGAGCCTTCTACGAGCGGAGGTGTGAGGGGCATAAACGATTTCGTCGAGAATTTATAAATTTGAGCCTAACTGGAAAGGACAAATATATTTTTAACCAGCATGCCTTTGATTATGAAACTCGTCACCTGCGGTTTACCTTATGCGAACGGAAAACTCCACGTTGGACATCTCCGCACTTACATTCCAGCTGATGTATACGTTCGATTTCTGAGATTGATGAATGAAAAGGTCATCTTTGTATGCGGTAGCGATTGCCATGGAACGCCGATAGTTGTAAATGCGGAGAAAGAAGGGTTGAGCCCGAAGGAGATCGTTGAAAAATACCACGAGCACTTTCAAAGGGTTTTCAATAAGTTGAACATAATCTTTGATTACTTTGGGAAAACGACTGAAGACTACCACCATCGACGAACGAGAGAGATCGTCGAAAGGCTAATCAAAAACGGTTACATTTACAGCAAGGAGATCGAATTAGCGTATTGCGAGAGATGCGAAAGATTCTTGCCAGATAGATACGTTGAGGGAATCTGCCCGTATTGCAAATCCCCCGCAAGAGGCGATGAATGTGATCAGGGATGCGGAAGACATCTTGAGCCCGGCGAAATACTGGAGCCGAGGTGCAAGATCTGCGGAAGTCCAGCGATTTTCAGGAGGAGAAAGCACTACTTCTTCAAGCTCACGGCTTTTCAGGAATTCCTTCGAGATTATCTTTCGAAGCTATCTGGAACTCAGAACGCAATAAACTATGCAAAGGAGTGGGTTGAGAACCTCAGAGACTGGTGCATAACCCGCGACTTGGAATGGGGCGTTAGGTTTCCGCTCGACGAGAGCTTAGTTCTCTACGTTTGGGTGGACGCGCCAATCGGGTATATAAGCTTCACAGAGCAATTCACAAAAGATTGGGAAGAAATTTGGATAAGGGGGAACGCAGAAATTATCCACTTCATAGGTCTCGACATCGCCTACCATCACTGCATCTTTTGGCCAGCAATGCTAAAAGGCGCTGATTACGCTTTGCCAACCGCAGTTGTTGCCAGTGGGATGGTGAAGATCGAAGGAAAAACCTTTTCCAAGAGCAGAGGCTACGTTGTTTGGGTCGAGGAAGAGTATCTGAAAGCTGGATTCAACCCAGACTACCTTAGATACTACATTGTGAACTACACAAGCCACGAAAAAGACTTGAACTTCTCTTGGGATGTCTTTAGGGATAAGGTGAACAACGAAGTCATTGCAACGTTGGGAAACTTCCTGTTTAGAATCCTCAGCTTCGCATGGAAGAACTTTGAGAAGGTTAGAATGAACGTCGATGAAGAGATACTCAACGTTATAGCGCAAACAAGGGATAAAGTTGTAAACGCCGTAAAGAGATGGGAGTTCAAAACCGCTACAGATGCAATCATGGAGCTTGCAAGCTACGGAAATGCTTACTTCCAGAACTCAAAGCCGTGGGAACTGATAAAAGTGGATAGAGAAAAAGCGGAGAAAGTTGTTGCGAACGCCCTGCAAATCGCAAAGGCTCTAATTATCTTGAACTACCCCGTGATGCCGGGAAGCATGGAAAAGATCGCAAAGGCAATGGGGCTAAATGTTTCGAATTGCTCGCTCGAAGACGTGGCGAAAGTTGAAGAAGAGCTCGTAATCGCAAAACCCGAGCTTCCCTTTGAGAAAATCGAGGAAAAAGACATTGAACCTCTGAAAATGGCTATAGTGGAGAGATTTTCCGAAAAGCCAGAGATTTCGATCGAAGAGTTCAAGAAAATCGACATACGCATCGCAAAAATCGTAAAAGCAGAAAGGATACCAAAGAGCAAGAAACTCCTCAAGTTAACTCTTGATCTCGGTAACGAGAAAAGACAAGTGGTTGCAGGGATCGCAGAGAACCACAATCCAGAAGAACTCATTGGGAAATTAGTTGCGGTTGTTTGCAACCTTAAACCAGCGAAGATAATGGGTGTAGAGAGCCAAGGGATGGTATTGGCGGCAGACGTCAACGGAAAAGCGGTGCTTTTGGTTCCAGAAAGCGATGTATCGCCGGGGGCTAAAGTGAGATGACCCCATGATTTTTTACTTCTTCAAACAGAAATGCAAAGATAATTTTCGAGATCGATACGCTTATATTCAAACTTACATAACTGTAATTACAAATGTGAAAGGTGGTAAAATGGTCGTTTACCCATCGAAGGATTGGATGGAGGAACTGCTGAAGAAGGTGAACAGCGATTCGCAGTACAAGAAAGTTGCTGCGAACTGGGAGGGAGATTTTCTGATAACAGTTTTGCTCGATGCAGAAGCTCTGAAGGATTTCCAGAACGCGGAAAAGCTAAAAGGCTTTCTTGGAATGCTTGACACAATTCCAAAGGAAAAAAGAAGCGAGTTCAGTGGAAGAGCAGAGGAGAAATTCATTAAAAAGCTCGGATTAAGCTTGGATGCAGATTTTTCGAATCTGAACTTCGAAGAACTTGCGAAGAAAGTCGCAGAAGTAAAGCTCGAAGAAGTTAGCGGAGCGGCGATGTACATGTGGATGGACTTCTGGCATGGTCAGCTCAGGAATTTGGCAGTCGTAACTCCGAGCGAGAAAGCAAATGCAAGATTCAAGCTCTCAGGTCCTTACGCTGTTTTCAAGCAACTTGTCGCCGGAAAAGCGGATGCAATCACGCTCATAGTTGGCGGTAAGCTCAAGCTACAAGGGGACATGGCTTACATGATGCGAAACATGGCCGCCGTGCGAAGGTTCACGGAGCTCATGGCTTCTATTCCGATTTCTTAAATTCGTTCACGACGTTCGAGAATTGCCATATTTTATCACAAAATTTTTAAAGGGGGTCTAATTGGCTACTCCCATTTGAGTTGATACTCAGAAACGTGCGCATGAAACCCACTGGAAAAGATTTATATTTCAGACATCGATCTCTTCTTGAGGCATGAAGCATTCAAAGAAGTTTAAGGAATACTTCGAAGATATAAAGCCAGTGACAGATGAGGAGCTTGAGGAGCTTTTGAACGACTCTCCGAGAAACGAAAAGAGAAAGAGCTTAAAAAAAGCGAAAAAAGAGCTTTACAAGGAGTATTAGCGTAAACCTACGAGCTCCTCAAGCGCCTTTTTTTGATCTTTGGCCTTCACAACTCCGCTCGCAAGTAGCACACCGTCTGCGCCAAGTTCGAGGGCTCGGGCATAATCTTCGTGCCTCGTTATTCCTGCGCCACAGAGAACTCGAACTTCCTTGCAGATTTCCTTCACAGCTCTCACCGCTCCTTCCACAACTTCGGGTTCAGCTTTGCTAACTGCGATGCCAGAACCGATTAGCTCGGGTGGTTCGATCGCTACAAAAGTTGGTTTCAAAGCTGAAACTGCCTTAGTTGTCGGGACGTTGTTTGTGCAAACTATGGAAACCATCTTAAGTTCCCTTAGCTTTGAAACGCAGAAATCTATGTCTGCAAGCTTCATCCTCTTTTCAGAATGGTTCAAAAGACTTCCTTTGGCTCCGTATTCTTTTATCATTTCTGCGTTAACTGCGCCAGTAAATGCGCCAAACTCAACTGCATCGATGTGTTGCGCAAGAACATCAATGCTAACTTCTTTTACCACGATCGGTAAGTCGAGGAAATTCACCGCAACTGCAATATAAGTCCCGCTTCTTTCTGAGACACTTTCTGCAATCTTCGCAAGTTCCAAAGCCCTTTTACCAAATCCCTCCCTATAGGCTTTGAGGTTTAGGAAGATCATACGACCACTAAAAGTCCGTCATGATTCTGAACTGATCTGTGTCGGGCTTTAGGAAGTTCATGAATCTCCTAACAGCCCCTTCGACGTCTTTAGCCTTTGTTATTGCTCTCCCAACGATCACGATGTCTGCACCGGCGGAGATAACTTCGGAAACGTTTTCTGGTCTTATACCTCCTGCAACCGCAACGAGGATCTTGAACTTCTCCTTTATTTCCCTCGCAATTGCCCACGGTGGTTCAGAGCTTTCTACGTCGATCGCCCTGTGAAGTTCAACGACGTCTGGCAAAACCTCCTTCGAGATCACTTCTAATCGAGCAATTGGATTTTCAACGTTGAGCATATCGACGAAAGCCATAATTCCAGTTTTCTTCGCTTCGCTTATCCCCTTCACAATTGTGCTGACTGGAGCAAGCCCGGAGATAACAACAGCATTCGCAGTTGCATCTGAGGCCATTCTTGCCTCAAGATTCCCAACGTCGAGCGTTTTGAGGTCGAGGATGAAGAAAGCGTTTGGTTTAATGTCTCTGAGCTTGAGCACAACTTCGCTACCGTATTTCTTTACCAAAGGTGTTCCGATCTCGAATATTATGTGGTCGCTCTCTGGAATCTGCGAAAGTATCGCCATGACCTCCTCGAGATCTGGAATGTCAAATGCGATTTGTAAGTAGGGCGGATCCCAGAGTTTTGTGAGCTTTCTACCAACGAAGGGATGTGCACTGCGGTCTTTCTCGTAGAGCATAGTTCCAACGTCGGGGAAGTTATCCATAGCCCTCTTTATCGCAAGCTTTGTTGCACCGTAGTTGTAGTAGTAGATCTTGTGCTTGTTGCTCGCCATTGGATGTATGAAAACGCTCACAATGATCAAGTAATCCTCCGCTCTTTCTTTTGGAATGTATCCCTCTTCAACTGCATCCGCAATTGCCTTTGCAACTGCAGCCTGCGCAACACCAAAGACGAGTTCAGCTTGCTCCATAGTCTTAACCGTGACTTTTGGCACTATTATCGCTGGAGGCTTCGTTATCAAATTTGGTCTTAGCACCGCAAGCAAAGGCGTATGTCCTGCGGAGAGATTTGCGAGAGCGTTTGCAAAAGCAGTAGCGACTGGACTGTCTTTTGTTCCTATTAGGAGATCAACGTGTGCAACTTCATAACCTTCGCCGATTAAAGCTTCACCGACACGAAATTCCATGTCGTCACTTCGCAACGCTGTAATAAACTTTTTGTTCAAAGCGCAGTTTGATTGTGAAACAGATAATAGTTTACTTCGTTGGGATTGCTGGATCAGGAAAAACTTATCTCACCAAAGCTTTCTCAGACTGGCTCGATTCAAGGCGTGTTGATCATCTAACAATAAACCTCGATCCCGGGGCTGATTACGTTCCCTACTCTGCAGACATCGACGTAAGAGAGTGGTTCACACTTGAGGACGTGATGCAAAAATACAACGTTGGTCCCAACGGGGCGCAGATAATTTGCTCCGACCTCCTTGTGACTGTATTGGACGATATAAAGTTCGAACTCGACCTATCAAATCCTAGCTTTGTATTAATCGACACTCCTGGACAAATGGAGATATTCACATTGAGAGAGAGTAGCAAAGTCATTATCGAGGCTTTGGGTAAGGAAAGAAGTGCAATGGTCTTTCTTTTCGATCCAGTTGTATCCAAAACTCCGCTTGGATTTCTCTCCCAGGTGTTCATGGCAAATTCTGCAATCTTTCGCCTTGAAATCCCGCAGATAAACGTTCTCTCGAAATGCGACACGCTCAAAGAAGACGAGCTCGAAACAATCTTGCGCTGGAGCCAGGACGTGGATTACCTGGGAACTTTTCTCGAAAGAAAAACTCTCAGCCTTGAGCTTTTCCGAACTCTAAAAGATTCCGGATTCTTCAGACCTCTTATCCCAGTTTCAGCAATGAACGGTTATGGTCTTGAGGACGTTTACGATGGTTTGCAAGAATTCTTCTACGGTGGAGAAGACATAGAGAGGATCATATTTTAGCCTTCAACTGCTTTCCGACGATCTCGTCGAAGATTGCGAGGAACTTCTCTTCACTACCAAACGGAATTAGAGCTCCAGCTGCAACGCTGTGTCCACCGCCACTACCGCCAACTGCTTCGGATGCGGTCTTGATAGCTTTGCTCAAGTTCAACCCCATGTCGACGAGTCGATAATTTGCCCTCGCCGAAACCTTTACACCATTGTCGCTTTCGGCAAACGCAACTATTGGTTTTTTCGGATTTTTCACAAGACTCATTCCCGCTATGATTCCGACAATTGTATCCCTTATCTCCTTTCCAGCGTGGAAATACTGCACATTTTTCAGTTCCTTTATCCCTATTTCTTCAACAAAGCGAAGCCCCTCTGCAAGATTCTTTCTGTGGTTTTGTAACAACGTTTTAGCTCTGCTAAAAGCTTTTTCGTTGTCAAAGCACACACCAACGCCGATTTCTGCTTCCCCGTATCTTGCAGTTGCGTTCAAAAGTGTCGAGAATTCCATTGCATCTCTCTTCTCACAACCCTCCGGTTGATGCAGAAGAACATAACACTCGCCTGCGATCCTTTTTATTTCATCGTATCCGAGCCCAAAGTCCATGCAGTGCTTTACAAGAGCAGAAATAACCTTTCTCTTCTCACTTCTTGTGATCTCAATCCACTTCTTCCATGGATCAACTCCAACCGACGCCAAAAATTTCAAACTGCCGTTCTCATCCCCGGTGATCCCGGGAATAATGGGGTCGGTGTTGTATTCGAGCATTTTTGCAATAGGTCTTGTTTGCTTCCCGAAAAACCTAATATCTCGCTGAATTTCAACGATATCCCCATTCAAAAATTCTACAAGCCTTCTGTTGAATCCAACAAGTTTTCCAAACCTCGAATCCTGTAAATCTCCAACCGCACCAACGATTGCAAGTTCAGCAAGCCTTGGATTAGAGGATAAGCGGTTTGCGACCATAAGCGTAGCAACTGCACCCGACATCTCAACGCTACCGTCAATGCCAAAATCGTGGGGATTCAGCTGTTTTTTACAGCTCTTCTCTGGGACGTGGTGGTCTGTGATTATAAAATCGATGCCCTCAAGAGCGCTGAGCTGACCACTTCCAAGATCTGTGAACCAAACGAACTTGTTCTCATTTTTTATCTTCTCGATCTCCAGTTTTTCAAGCTGTTTCACAAATTTCACTTTCGCTTCAATCCCAAAGTCGTCGAGGGCTTTCTTCGCAATCGCTCCAGACGTTATGCCGTCTGCATCGATGTGTGTGACGACAAGAACTTCTCTCTGTTTCTTGACGATCTCGGCAAGTTCTGATGCTCTTGCGAACAGCTCTTTCACAAAAATACTTGGATGGGAAATTAAAAAATTTGCGCAGTTATAGCGAGTGGATCACGTCAAAGAAGGAAAAACTTAAATTACTTTTTGCCAAAACTTAATGATGAATGCGAAGTTCTTAGAGGAGGTTTTTAAGAACGCAAAAGCGTTGAACGAGTTCTTTTTGACTCTAATAGATCCAAAGACGTACTTTAGAGATCTCAAAGATGAGGAGATTGAAGAGTTTTATCGCAGTAGTTTAAAGCTTGTCCTTGAGCTCAACAAAGCCTACTGGGGTTTCGTCTTTGAATTCACGCAGGCTTTGGCGAAAGGAGAGGGCGAAGAGGTTGTAAAAGTCGTTAACAAGGCGATGGAGAGGTTTGAAAACGCATATGCGGAATACATGAACAACGCAGTCGTTTCGGCTTTTATCAATATGATGAACAGCGCCTATCTGCGAAGCCTTGCGAACATACAAAACTTCACAAGCGCTTTACTACACGCAATGGGGATGGTTTCGAGAAAAGACGTGGTTGCACTATCTGAAGCCTACGTTGATCTCAAGGGAGATATAAAGAAGGAGTCGAGAAAGATAAGGGAGGAGATAAGAGTTCTCAGAGAAGAGTTGGAGAAGCTAAAGGCAAAGGGTGATCCGAATGTTGGCTGAAATTCCCCGCAACTATAGAAGAGCGTTGAAGCTTGGCGAATGGTTTTTGAAGAACAACAAATTTTTGCCGATGACTGAAGATAAGCCCTACTTTATTCCCGATGTGAAGATTGGTGCAACGCCAAGAGTCGAAATTTCTTCAGACAACGGTGTGAAGCTCTTTCGCTACGAGCCAAGGACTGAAAAGCAGTTTGAAACTCCTCTGCTCATAGTCTACGCTTTGATCAACAAACCCTACATCCTCGATCTCACCCCGCAGAGAAGCGTCGTTAGAAAACTGCTCGACGCTGGGTTCAACGTTTACATGCTACGCTGGGGAGATGCAACGATTGCCGATCAATTCTCGCTCGACAGCTATATCGACATCTTCCTTTACGACTTCGTGGAGGATGTGAAGAGTGATACGAACGCTGATAAAGTAACGATGCTTGGATACTGCATGGGCGGTGGAATGAGCGCCATCTACACCGCGCTCTACCCGGAGAACGTCCGAAACATAATCTTCTTAGCCTCGACGCTCTACTTTGATAAAAAGATGGGTGGACTCGTAGCTTTGTCTGACAAACGGTTTTTCAACCCAGAAGAAGTTGTTGCACCATTTGGTTATGTTCCCTCCTGGTTCCTGACAGAGAGATTCAAAATTCTCGAACCTTGGGACAATTACATTGGAAAATACATAAATCTGTTTCTCAACGCTGAAGACGAGAGCTTTGTCGACGACTTCTTTAGAATGGAGCGCTGGATCCACGATGGAGTGAACGTTGCCCCAGGAGCTTATGTGAGATACAACCAAGAGCTCTACCAGAACAACGCCTTGGCTGAAGGGAAGCTATACATAAAGGGAAAACGCGTCGATCCGAAGCGGATCACAATGCCCACAGCAGCGATCGTTGGACTAAGAGATCACTTAGCTCCACCAGACTGCACGCTGAAGTTCTTGGACTGCATAGGAAGCGAAGACAAGGCGGTGTTCAAGGCAGACGTTGGTCACGTTGGACTCGTTGTTTCTCGCAGGGGAATGGCTCTCTGGGACGACGTCGCAAAGTGGCTATCGCAGAGAAGCGGAGAACTTAAAAAGACGAAAGAGATCTGAATGTTCAGACCAAAAGCGATCGCAATTGATATTGACGGAACTCTGACAGATAGAAGAAGAGCGATAAACTGCAGAGCAGTCGAAGCTCTTAGGAAGCTAAAGATTCCAGTAATACTTGCAACGGGGAACGTTTCTTGCTTTGCAAGGGCAATCGCAAAGGCAATCGGCGTTTCAGACATCGTGATCTGCGAAAACGGCGGAGTAGTTCGATTTAGCTATGATGGCGAGGACATAGTTCTCGGGAACAAGGAGAAATGCATTAGGGCGATGGAAGAGCTCAAAAAGCACTTTCTAGTCGAGCTACTCGATTTCGAGTTCAGAAAATCCGAGGTTTGCATGCGCAGAACCTTTGACATCGAGAAGGCGAGAGAGATTTTGAGGGGATTTGACGTTAAGCTTTTGGACTCAAAATTTGCTTACCACATCGCAGACAGTGCGGTGAGCAAAGGAAGGGCTTTGAAGTTCATCGCGGAGCGCATAGGAATTGATGTAGGGGAATTCGCAGTCATTGGCGACTCGGAAAACGACATCGAGATGTTCGAAGTTGCGGGCTTTGGAATTGCAGTTGCGAATGCGGATACCAAACTAAAGGAGATCGCCGATTTAATCACACCTTCGAACGATGGCGATGGAGTTGTTGAGGCTCTCGAGTTTCTTGGTTTAATTTAGCGGTCAGCAAGTTCATTTCAGTCCTTTTTCCAGTCAGTATTTCGAGAGCTTCAACTATTTCCCTTGCAACGATCTGTGAAGGCTTCACATCTTCTTTTAGCCTAACATTCTTGCAGAACTTGTCAACGTAAACGAAGAATTCTTCTCCTTCGAATTCAAAGCTCGCAAGCTCGTCACCTTTTTTAAGGATTGAGAAGGGGTAAATTTTGCAAGCGATTGGCTTTGAATTTCCAAGGGAACAAAGGGTTCCGAATTGGAAAGGACAATATTTTCCAATCTTTTTTATAAAAAATCTCCCGGCTTTTTCTTCAACGAGCCCTGTGTGCTTTAGCTTCAGGAACTCGTAAGTCCGCAACCTCACTCTATACTGCGTGCAACAAACACCACAAGCTTCGCAGTGCCATGAAGCTACAAGTCTCCATGGCACGTGCATAAAATAAAAAATCAGCCGTATCCTACTGGTTTTGTGGACACCTTTATCTTTTCTGCCTTTATCCTCTCCTCAAACCTCTCGTAGAAACTCAGCATCGTCTCGCTGACGCTTGGTTTAATCTTCTTGATCGCATCGTAGAAGTGCCTCATCTCAACTTTTTCTGCATTTGGATTCTCTCGGAGCGCTAACATAACCGCCTCTCTGCATATTGCCTCAATATCTGCGCCCACGTAGCCCTCGGTCATCTCTGCGAGTTCGTTCAAGTCAACGTCTTCAGCCAAGGGCATGTTCCTCGTGTGGATTTTGAAGATCGCAAGTCTGCTCTTCTTGTCTGGCGGTCTAACGTAGACAAGCCTATCGAATCTCCCCGGTCTAAGCAGAGCTGGATCCAAGATGTCTGGACGATTCGTAGCTGCGATAACAACAACGCCCTGCAATTCTTCAAGTCCATCCATCTCTATGAGGAGCTGGTTTAGAACTCTCTCAACCGCTCTACTGCCCTCGTCAATTCCACGAGTTTGCGCGATTGCATCGATCTCATCGAAGAATATTATGCAAGGTGCAACTTGTCTTGCTTTTCTGAAGATCTTTCTAACCGCCTTCTCGCTCTCTCCGAGCCATTTACTTAGGAGTTCTCCGCCTTTTATGCTTATGAAGTTTGCCTCGCTCTCGTTCGCAACCGCCTTAGCGATTAGCGTTTTTCCCGTGCCAGGAGGACCGTAAAGCAGAACTCCCTTTGGTGGTTTTATGCCGAAACGCTTGAACTTCTCCGGATACTTCAACGGCCATTCAACAGCTTCGATTATCTCCCTTTTCACGTCTTCAAGTCCGCCAACGTCTTCCCAAGTGACCTTCGGAATTTCTACGAGCACTTCTCTCATTGCAGATGGCTCTATTTCTTTCAAAGCCTCGACAAAGTCTTCCCATTTGACTTTGATTGACTCAAGAACTTCCACCGGAATCTCATCAGCTTCCAAGTCTATCTTTGGCAAGTATCTTCGCAATGCCTTCATTGCCGCTTCCTTACAAAACGCTTCAATATCTGCACCTACAAAACCATGCGTCTGATCTGCGAGCTTTCTGAGCATCGCTCTTGTTATTTCGGATTCCACCTCGCTTATAAGCTCAGTGTTGAGCAAAGACTTGACGACTTTCTCGACATCTTGCTCGTTTTCGAGCTTTTTAACTTCCTCGATCACGAAGTCGATGTCTTTTAGATCTTTTACGTCATCGATGTTTCTCTTCACTTTCTCTAATGCATCGAGAACGAATTCTCTGAGATACTTTGGCTCAATCGGCATGTTCCTTGTGTGTATCTGTAAAATTTCGAACCTACCCTCTCTGTCTGGAACACCAATCTCGATCTCTCTATCGAATCTCCCCGGTCTTCGCAACGCTGGGTCGACTGCGTCAATTCTATTCGTTGCTCCAATGACTATAACTTGTCCTCTCTCCTCTAAGCCATCCATCAAAGTCAAGAGCTGCGCAACAACGCGGCGTTCAACCTCTCCTGTAACTTCCTCTCTCTTTGGAGCAATTGAGTCGATTTCGTCAATGAATATTATGCTTGGAGCATTCTGTTTCGCCTCCTCGAATATTTCCCTGAGCCTTTGCTCAGATTCGCCGTAGAACTTGCTCATTATCTCCGGACCGTTTATTGTGAAAAAGCTTGCTCCGATCTCGTTCGCAACCGCCTTAGCGATTAGCGTTTTTCCTGTGCCAGGAGGACCGTAGAGCAGAACTCCCTTTGGTGGCTCGATACCAAGTTTTTCGAACAACTCGGGGTGCTTTAAAGGAAGCTCTATTATCTCTCTAACTTTCTGGAGTTCATCCTTCAATCCTCCGATGTCCTCGTAAGTAACACCGTGTTTTCCTATTTTCTCAAAGCCCTTCACGGGATGCTCACGATATATGACCTTTGTGAAGTCGTCGATGATCACAGGTCCCTTTGGCTCGGTTTTTATCGCTACAAAAACGATTGCTTGGCTTTGTTGGCCAAATCTTCCAAACCCCGTTATTGCGGGAGAACCTATGAGTGGTATGAAGTCTCCTTCAACAAGGGGGCGTTTCAGGAACTGGTGCTTAAGATACTCTCCCGGATCTATGCCGTAAACACGCATCTCGATTTTTTTCGTTGGAGCTAAAATGACAACTCTTGCGCTCTCGTAATTAGTTCTCCTTATCTTGACTATGTCCCCAACTCCAACCCCAGCGTTCTCCCGTGTGAAATGGTCTATTCGGATTATGTTCTTACCCCAATCCCTCTTCGGGGATCTCCAAACTTTTGCAACGGTCTTTCTTTTCCCCTCTATCTCTATGACATCCCCTGGTGAGATTTGAAGTTTCATCATTGCATCTGGATCAAGTCTTGCAATACCTCTTCCCGAGTCGCTAGGATAAGCTTGATTGACCTTGAGCATTAACTCCATATCACCCACCTAAAACAATTTTTATTTTGAGGATAAAAAGGCTTTGGTGGTTTGAATGAAAGTTGCGATATTCGACGCCTTCAACGGAGCAAGCGGAGACATGATAATCGCATCCTTGCTCGGCGTCACGCTGAAGGAGCAAGATTTAAAGAAAGTTGTGCAAAGTTTCTCGCTTGAGCTTAGCTTCGAGATAAGGGAGGTAAGAAAGAGAGGTATCGTTGCAACGAGGATTGAAATTGAGGAGAAGCGGAAAGAGCGAAAGTTCGTTGAAGTTCTCGAACTCTTAGAAAGAGCAGACATCGATGCGAAGGTCAGAGAGGACGCAAAGAGTATATTCGAAATCCTTGCCAAAGCCGAGGGAGCAGTTCACGGCAGAGATTACAGATCCGCGATGTTTCACGAAGTTGGGAGCGATGACGCAATCTTTGATGTTGTTTGCTCTGCAATAGGCATACGCAGACTTTTGGACGATGGTTATCGAATCTTCGCAAATCCAATAAGGCTCGGTAGTGGATTTGTCGCAACCTCGCACGGAACGTTTCCAGTTCCAACTCCTGCTGTGCTCGAAATACTGAAGAATTCTAGGCTCAAAGTTCTATTCGATGGAAAAGGAGAGCTTTTGACACCAACCGCAACTGCAATTCTCAGCTACTACTGCGAAGGGGTATTTAGGTATCCGTTGGAAGTTGAAAGCATTTCCTACGGAGCTGGAAGCTACGAAACAGAAGTTCCAAATGTTCTTAGACTGATCCTTGGATTTTCTGAACTTAGTGACAGCGTTGCAGTTCTCGAAACTGTAGTTGACGATCTAAGCGCCGAAGAGCTTGGATTTGCTTTGGAGAAGCTGAGAGAGATTAGCCTTGATGTAATCGCAGTTCCCGTTGTTGGAAAGAAGTCGAGAAGTGCAACGCTAATAAAGCTGATCACTAGGCTTGAGAACGCGGAGGAGATGGCTTTGAAGCTCATGAAAGAAACTGGTAGCTTAGGCGTTAGGATAATCCCAGTCTACCATCGCATGATCGCAGACAGGGAGATCAAGGAGAAGGAAGTTTTCTTAGAAGACAGGAGATTCAAAGTTAGGTTTAAGATCTCAAAAACCCTCGGAACTGTGAAGCCTGAGTTTGAAGATGTCGTAAAAATTGCCAAAGAGCTCGATATGCCGATATTTAAGATTTATAGACTGCTAAGGTGCGAGGATGTTCATACCAAGCGGGAGTAAGGGTATTGACTCTTTGCTCGGCGGAGGAATCGAAACAGGGACGATTACACAGCTCTATGGAGCAAGTGGCACGGGAAAAACGACACTTTGTCTAATGTTTGCAAAAAACGCTTCAAAGCAATACAAAGTAGCTTACATCGACACCGAAGGACTTTCGGCGGAGAGAGTTAAGCAGATCTTTCAAGATATTTCGCTTTTCTCCAACGTCTTTGTTTACGAAGTTTTTACCTTCAGGCAACAAGGAACCGCGCTAAAAGAGGCGGAAAAACTCTGCAAAGAGGAGAAAGTTAAGCTGATAGTCGTCGATAGCTTCACCTCGCTTTACAGAAGTGAACTTGAGGACGAAGAGAGGCTGTTGAAAGTTAAGAGGGAGCTAACAGCTCAACTCACATTCCTGCTTGGTTTAGCGAGAAAGCTAGATCTTGCTGTGTTGATCACGAACCAGATGTTCACCGACGTAAAAACAGGGCTCGACAAACCACTGGGCGGGACGAGCATCGATCACCTTTCAAAAACTGTTCTATTTCTTGAACGCATCGGTTCTTTGCGAAGGGCTACGCTGATGAAGCACAGGTTTAAAAAAGAGGGGGAAAGTTGCGAATTCGTGATTACGAACAGTGGGATTGAACCTTAACGAAGCAAAGGTAAATGCCCAGTTACTTTGTCTATCTTTTTGCTCTCATCTGGACCAATCGCAATAGCTGTTATCGTTCCCGGTGGTATCTCTGTTAATCCAGCGTCTTCGACGATTGCTGTAACCAAGTTCTCTTTTTCAGCCTTAAACTTTATCCCAAGGAGTTCTTCAAGACTTCCAACCTTCAAAACAACTTTTTTTTGCCCCTCTCTGAGCCAAATGTCTCTCTTTTCCTTGTCGCTCTTCAGAAATCCTAAGACGCTTGCATGCGCAACTTGAACCGCAAGTTTGCCACGGGACAAATTTAAGTCATCTCGAACTACTATGACTTGCTTATACTCCATCTTCCTCCCCAAAGCCGAAGACTCGAAGTTCTTCATCGCTCACTGCTTTGGATCTGTTAAGCCACTTGCTCGCAATCTCCGCTCCTTTTCCTTCATCGAAATCGCTGATCGTTATCTTTTCCCCGTCGAAGGATACCTTGTCCATCGGAATTGCGATGAACTTATCGAAGACTTTTACGATTAGGTGGTTTTCAAAAACGTCAATGCTTTCTCCGTATTCTCTGCCGTTTTTGTAGACGAATCTACATATGAGGTCCATGCTCCCCATGAGCTCAGATTTTTTAAAACTTTACGCTCAAAATCTTGAACTACCTTTTCAGCCTCCTCTTTTTTATGAATGAACTGATCTCTTCGTCGGACTTAAAAGTTCCTAAAGTTGATACGCCGTTCGAATCGTTCAGTTTTTCAATTTTTTTCTCAACTTCTTCTTTCACCTTCTTCCCTCTTCTAAGAGATTTAGCGTTCGTGTCTACTTCGCTCATCAAGGGAAAATTTCCACGATAATATAAAGGTTTTTCGATTCAAAGTTGGTCAGACATTGTTTTCTTGGGAAAAGCTTATTTTACTCTTCACTTTCGCTCTTGCATGAAACTTCTGCTAATTCATGCAGACTACATCGAATACGAGGTAAAAGAAAAAACAAAACTCGCAGAAGATTTTGAAGGAAAAGGCGATCGTGTTGAGGAAGTTCTTGTTGTGTTCACGTCTGTTGAAAAAGGAGACAACGAAGAAGTTGCGAGCAAGGCTGTGGAGGAGATTTTAGATGTAGCAAAAAAGGTTGACGCAAAAAGGATTCTCCTATACCCCTATGCTCATCTGTCCTCTAACCTTGCAAATGCTGAGATTGCTATCCCAATTCTTAAAATGATGGAGTCTGAAATCGCAAAGAAGCTCGAAGTAAAAAGAGCACCTTTTGGCTGGTACAAGGCTTTCAGGATTTCGTGCAAAGGACATCCCTTGAGCGAGCTTTCGAGGGAAATAACTGCAGAAGCAGACGTTACAAAAGCTCTTAGAGATGAAAAGAAGGTCAAGAGTTATTGGTTCATTCTTAAACCGAATGGAGAGCTCGTTGAAGTGGAGAAGTTTGGCTTCGAGGGGTATGAGAACCTTAAAAAATTTGCAAAATACGAGATGGAAAAGCGCAGAGCTGTTGATGCGGTTCCAGCACATGTGGAGTTCATGAGAAAACTTGAAATTGCAGACTACGAAGATGCGAGCGATTCTGGGCACATAAGATACTACCCAAAGGGTAGGCTCATAAAGAGTTTGCTCGAGCGCTTTATCACGGAGAAGTGCGTTGAATACGGGGCAATGGAGGTCGAAACACCGATAATCTACGACAGAAATCACCCTACTCTACGCAGATACCTTGAGAGGTTCCCAGCAAGACAATACATTGTTGAAGGCGACAAAAGAGAGTTTTTCATGAGATTCGCAGCATGTTTCGGGCAATTCTTAATGCTCTCGGATGCGACGATATCCCACAAGAATTTGCCCCTTCGAATTTACGAGTTAACTCGTTATTCCTTCCGCAAAGAACAACGTGGAGAACTTGTTGGTTTGCGAAGGCTCAGAGCTTTTACGATGCCCGACATGCACACAATCGTAAAGGACATGAATCAGGCAATGGAGGAGTTCCTAGCTCAATACAATCTATCAGTGGAGGTTCTGAGGCAAATAGGCATTGAGCCCGAGGATTACGAGGTTGCGATAAGGGTGACGAGAGATTTCTATGAGCAGAACAGGGAGTTTTTGCAGAAGATTGCGAGCGTTCTCAGAAAACCAATTCTGCTGGAAATGTGGGATGAGCGCTTCTTCTACTTCGTTCTGAAATTCGAGTTTAACTTTGTGGACTCGCTTGAGAAAGCTTCTGCACTTTCAACTGTGCAGATCGACGTTGAGAACGCTGAGAGATATCGCATTGAGTTCGTAGACGCTAATGGCGAAAGGAAGCATCCACTAATACTCCACTGCTCGGTCAGTGGGGCTGTTGAGAGAGTTATCTATGCACTACTCGAAAAAGCCAAGTTCGCAATAGAGAAGGGCAAATTACCAATGCTTCCCGTGTGGCTTTCCCCTGTTCAGGTAAGAGTTATCCCTGTGAGCGAACGATTCCGCGACAAGGCGATCGAAGTTGCGAACAAAATAAGAGCACGCGTAGACGTTGACGACAGAGACGAGACTCTGAATAAGAAGATCAGAGACGCTTCGATGGAGTGGATACCCTACATTGTCGTTCTCGGAGAGAAAGAAATCGAGAAAGGAAAGCTGAGCGTAACGATAAGGAGCGAATCAACTGCAAATGAACAGAAGAGAGTTATGATGACGGTCGAAGAACTCAACGAAAGGATAAGGAAAGAGTGCGAAGGTAAACCGTTTGCACAACTTCCGTTGCCCAAGCTTCTTTCGATGAGGGCTTCGTTCAGGTGATTTTATGAAAGACTTGGCGAAAACAATTGTTCCCATAGCGTTGGGGGTAATTGCAGGAGTTGTTTCTATGCTCATAACGCAGGGAATCAGGGAAAGGGATCCCTTCGGAATAATAGTGCTCGTAATGTTCATATACATTCAAAAGTTCCTTTTCCCAAAGCTTGGCATCAAACTCGAGCCCAAAGATTGGCTTTCGATCTCTTTCCTGAGCCTTGCATCTTGGTACGTCTGCTGGACTTTAATTTTGAACGTTTAATGCTTCGAGCGAAGTCCTTCTTATCAGCTCCACATCCGGTTTTATTCCGGTCCAGATCTCAAACGCCTTTTCTGCTTGGTAAACGAACATCTCAAGCCCAGTTATGGCTTTGCAACCCCTTTCTTTTGCTTTTCTTATGAGCTGAGTTTCTACTGGGTTGTAGACTACATCGAAAACTATGAGGTCTTCTTTGAGCAACTCTTCATCTACTGGCATCCCCGGGCTCCCCTTCATCCCTACTGGCGTCGCATTCACCAATATCTCTGCTTTTACTTCCCCAATTCTCTCCATTGGATGAAAAACACAGCTTCCATACTCTCGAAGCGCAGAAGCTGTTTCGATTCCCCTAATTTGAGTTCTGTTAGTTATAACAACTTTGGCCCCCATCTTAAGTAGCGCAATCGCCACAGCTTTTGCTGCACCGCCTGCGCCGACGATGAGCGCGACTTTACCGCTGACGTCAATCTCTGCGCTTCTGAAAGCCATTTCAACGCCGTAGATGTCGGTATTGTAGCCTTTCATGCTCCTTAAGTCGATTGTGTTAACCGCTAACTTCGCATCGCCCACTGGGTTTACGAACTTCAGCACCTCTTCCTTGTAGGGTATCGTTACATTGAGTCCCGTGAAGCCAAGTGCTTTTGCACCCAAAATCGCATCTCTTAGATCGTTGGGTTTCACTTCAAACGCCAAGTAACGACCTTCGATTCCATAGGTTTTCATTAGAGTCTCGTGAACCCTTGGTGAGATCGAGTGCTTTATCGGATACCCGATGATGCCAAGGAGCATGAAAAATGTTCTCCCAAATAAATAAGTTTTGAAAAAATTTAGTCTTCAGAAGAGGATTCAGATTCCTCTTCCTCTTCTTTTTTCTCCTCTCCTCCAGTCTTGCTGGTTTCAGTTCCCTTCGCTGCAATGACGTCGTCGATTCTGAGTATCATTATTGCAACTTCTGTTGCACCGGCGAGCGCTTGCTTCTTCACCTTTACTGGTTCAATCACTCCACACTCGAACATGTCCTCTGCTTTGCCCTTGAAAACGTCGACACCGTATCGAACTTTTCCGGCTTCGTGCATTTTTCTGAGCTCTACGATTATGTCGATCGGATCAAGTCCAGCGTTCTCTGCAAGGGATCTTGGAATTACCTCGAGTGCAGAAGCGAAGGCTTCGATTGCCAACTGCTCTCTTCCGCCAACACTTGGTGCCCACTGCTTGAGCCTAAGGCTAAGCTCCATCTCTGGAGCTCCACCGCCAGCAACGACTTTTCCGCTCTCTAAAGCACACTTGACAACTTTGATACCATCTGTAAGACTGCGCTCAACCTCGTCGACCACGTGCTCGCTTCCACCACGGACCAAGATCGTCACAGCCTTTGGATTCTTGCAACCCTGCACAAATACCATCTTCTCGTCGCCAACCTTTCTCTCTTCAACGAGCTCTGCTTCTCCAAGATCAGATGGGCTTATTTCTCTGAGATCTGTGAGTATCTTAGCTCCTGTTGCCTTTGCAAGCTTTTCTATGTCGCTTTGTTTGACCCTCCTTACTGCTAAGATCCCTGCTTTTGCCAAGTAGTACTGCGCAAGGTCATCAATGCCTTTCTGGCAGAACACAACGTTTGCGCCAGCGCTCGCGATCTTGTCGACCATCTCCTTGAGCATCCTCTCTTCTTGCTCGATGAACTTCTGGAGTTGTTCGGGATCCGTGATGCGGATCTCCGCATCTGTCTCGGTCTCCTTGACTTCGAGCGACGCTTTTAGCACTGCGATCTTTGCATTCTTAACTCTTTTCGGCATTCCTGGGTGAACAACTTCTTTGTCGATAACAACGCCTTCGACGAGTTGTGTATCATTAACACTTCCGCCGTACCGCTTCTCTATCTTTATGTTATCCTCATCGACCTTGTATCTCCCATCTACTTTTTCAGCGACCTTCTTCACCGCTTTCACAACGAGACTTGAGAGGTGGTCGACCGCAACTTCGGCATGTTTTCCTGTTATCGCTGTCTTCGCAACCTTTTTCAGAATTTCTTCGTTTTCTACATCGATTGGGATCGCTATTGTATCGAGAATTTCCATGGCCTTTGTCGAAGCTATTCTGTAACCTCTCGCGATCACAGTTGGATGAATCTCCTGATCAAGCAACTCCTCAGCCTTCTTAAGAAGCTCTCCAGCGATCACGACCGCAGTAGTAGTTCCGTCTCCGACTTCGTTGTCCTGGGTCTTTGCAACCTCGATCACCATTTTCGCAGCTGGATGCTCGACGTCCATTTCCTTCAGAATTGTAACACCATCGTTCGTTATCGTTATGTCACCAAGGCTGTCGACAAGCATTTTGTCCATTCCCTTTGGTCCAAGAGTACTTCTTACAGCTTCGGCAATTATTCGAGCCGCGGTTATGTTCATCCTCTGCGCG
>JAVZNF010000014.1:0-52670 GCA_038882935.1 Archaeoglobaceae archaeon
CGGCTTCAGTTTTTTTACTTGAGCTTTTAACTTATAAACCTTTCTCGTAGAACCCGCGAACAAAGCTTGGGAAAACTTAAATTCATCACGCCATAGCTGTTACGGATGAAGGATGAGAAACAGGAAAGGGAGCAAGAGAAGAGGTTGATAATTAAAAGGACAGGTTATCCTTCTGTTGGAGAGATCGTAATTGGCACTGTGACTCGTGTTCTTGACTTTGGCGCATTTGTTTCCCTTGACGAATATGAAAACAAGGAGGGAATGGTTCACATAAGCGAAGTTGCATCTGGCTGGATCAAGGACATAAGGGACCACGTTAAAAAAGGTCAGAAGGTTGTTTGCAAAGTCCTTAGCGTTAATCCAAAGCGTGGACACATCGATCTTTCGATTAAAGACGTGAACGAAAGGCAAAAGAGGGAGAAACTCCAGCAGTGGAAAAACGAGATGAGCGCCTTCAAGTGGCTCGAGATCGTAGGAAAGAAACTGCAGGTGAGCGAGGAAGAAGTTCTAAAGATCGGGAGAAAATTGCTAAAAGAGTACGACTCTGTATATTCCGCGTTTGAGGAAGTCGCAACAGAGGGATACGAGATTCTTGCGAAGCTCGTTGGCGAAGAGTTTGCGAAAGCGATGGCTGAAATTGCAAGAGAGAACTTAAAGCCAAAGAAAGTCAAGGTGCGAGGCTACTTCGAGATAAAGTTCATGCAACCCGACGGAGTTGAAAGGATAAAGAAGACGTTCAGCGAACTAAAGCTCGACGAAAACGTTGGAATCGAGATCTACTACGTCGGTGCCCCAAAGTATAGAGTTGTGATCGAGGCAGAAGACTACAAAATCGCAGAAAATGCGCTTAAAAAAGTTGTGACAACAGTTTCCAAGAACGTCAAAAAACTCGGTGGAGAGTGTAACTTCGTGAGGGAGGCGATATGAAGTCTTTGATAAAAAAGTGCCCAAAATGCTTTGAATACACGCTGAAAGAAGTCTGTCCGAGATGTGGAGAAAAAACGATCACACCAATCCCGCCGAGGTTCTCTCCTGAAGATCCGTATGGGAAGTATCGAAGAATGCTCCGGAAGGAGAAGGGATTTTTCCTGAGAAGGTGGTGAAATGATAAGAAGGGTAGATGTCCGGTATTTGAAGAGTCCGCAAGAGTGCAACCTCAAGGATCCAGTGTTTATCGAGGGCTTGCCCGGCATAGGCCATGTTGGAAAACTCGTGGCAGACCACTTGGTTAAGGAGTTGAACGCAGAGAAGGTTGTGGAAATCTATTCCCACCACTTTCCACCGCAAGTAATAGTTCTCGAAGATGGAACAATCAGAATGCCAAGAAACGAAGTCTACGCCTGGAAGTCAAACTCGAGTGCGCCGGATTTGCTGATCCTCGTCGGAGATTTCCAGAGTATAAGCAACGAAGGTCACTTCGAGCTCGTGAACGCCTACATAGAGATAGCAAAGAGCTTCGGAGTAAAAAGAATCTACACACTCGGTGGCTATGGGTTGGGAAGACTCGTTGAAGAGCCATATGTTGTTGGTGCTTCGAATTCTAGGGAGCTTGTCGAAGAGATGAAGCGCCATGGTGTTAGATTTGAACCAGGAGAGCCGGGTGGAGGAATAATTGGCGCTGCTGGGCTTTTGCTTGGGGCTTCGAAGCTTGAAAACATCGATGCAGTCTGTCTGATGGGCGTGACTTCGGGATACATGGTCGATCCCAAGAGTGCAAAAGCTGTTCTCGAAGTTTTGTCGAGAATCCTGAACCTGAAAGTCTCCTTTGAGGCGCTTGAAGAAAGGGCGAAGGAGATGGAGAAGATAATAGCGCAGATAAAGGAGATGCAAGAACTCGCAGTTCAGCAGTGGAAGAGCGACGAAGATTTGAGATACTTCAGATGAGATACTGGCAGATCGACTTTGCTCGTGGAATTGCAGTAATTTTAATGCTTTTTTTCCATCTTTTCTTCGATGCGAGCTACTTCCAAAAAATAGAGCTCAGCGGTGCTTTCTGGTTCGTTTTTCCAAGGTTTATAGGTGGGATGTTTATCTTCATCTCTGGCTTTACGCTTAGCTACACCCATAGGGATCGAACTCTTTTTAGTGTTTCAAAACTTCGAAGGATTGCAAAATTCGCAGTGATAGCGATCGCAATAACAATTGCAACCATGATATTCGCCCCAGATGAGTTCGTAGTATTTGGCATAATCCACTTCTTCGCGGTCGCATCTCTGCTTGCAATGTTTTTCGTAAAAAAGGAAAAGGTTTGCCTCTTTCTCGGAGTATGTTTAACGATCTTAGGTTTCTACATACAGCAGTTTCGATTCCCGTTTTGGCATTTGTTCTGGCTTGGATTGATTCCTGAGGGCTTTAGAACTCTCGACTACTACCCTCTTTTGCCTTGGTTCGGAGTCATGCTCTTAGGCATGTACTTCGGGAAAAAGATTAGACTAAGGGCCGTAAATTACAAAGAGAACTTCGTGAGCTTCCTAGGCAGACATTCACTTGCCATTTACCTCATACAACATCCAGTAATCGTCCTTCTACTGCATCTCTATTACCGAGATGTTTTGCAGTCGATTCTTAAAGTGTGACGACCCTACACGAATCCTTTTCCACGATCACCGTGTGTTCCCATTGGCTCACGACTCCGTTCGAAACCTCTGAAAGCACGGGGTATTCCCTAAGAACTCCTTCTCGAACGAGCTTGGAGATGAAGAGATCCGAGGCATTTATCCATCTCTTCGCGAATGGAAGTGTTTTGAACCTCTCTGAAACTTCTTGAAGGATTTTTCTCAGCTCCTTCAAGCGTAAGGGTTTTGGATTTACGAGGCTGTAGATTTCACACTCGTTTCTTTCAGCAACTCTCCCTACGCCATTCGTTGCGAATGGCTCTATCGCTACTATCATCCCTTCTTTCAGCTCAACGCCTTTCTGCGTTGCGTAATTATAAATGCTCGGAGGAGCGTGGGCTAAATACGGAAGTAATCCGTGTCCAGTCAAGTTCACAATTGGCTTGAAGCCGTAGCCCCTTATTGTCTCCTCGATTATCTTACCAAGCTTCGCAGTGTCTATTCCAGATTTAACTTGATCTATTGCGTTGAACACAGCTTCCTTGCTTGCCTTTATCAAATCTCCATGGTCCCCGAGATCGACCGAGATCGCCATATCTGCAATGTATCCATCGATGTGAGCTCCTATGTCTATTTTAACAAGATCTCCCTTTTTGAACGTTCTTTCATCTCCCCTTGCTGGGGTGAAGTGAGCCGCATCGCTGTTAATAGAGAGATTACACGGAAACGCCGGCTTTGCACCGAGTTCGATGATTCTGCTCTCTATGAACTCCGCAACCTCGAGAATCTTTGCTCCAACTACTACTTTCTCTTCCGCTTCTTTAGCGACTTTTTTTAGCACCTCTCCAGCACGTAGTGTTTTCTCGATCGCTTCTTCGTTCATCAGTAGATCACCTCCCCAAGCATGTCCTTTTCGATTGCAAGTTTAATTTCTCTCGCAATCCTTCTCCCCATATACATGTTCTCCCCGAAGAGAACGTATGAATAAAGAGAGCTTGGAACTCCAGCGTTTGTTCCGGCAACGATTCTTGCAGAGATCTCAAAAACTATGAGCTCAGCTCTCTCGTTAAAGACACTCTCCACGCAGAAGGGTCCGACCATTCCCGGATAAGCGATTTCTTTTGAAGCGTTCACCAATCTTTCAGCAACGTCAAAAGCCTGCTTTAAAAGGCTCTCACGCAAAACCAATGGAAAATTTCCAATCACTGTGTAAGTTGGTTCAAAATCGAGTTTCAACTGCTCGTGTGCGGGGATTCTGCCTATCCCATCGACGTGCTCGTATCTCCTATCTATTGAGATCAACTCTACCCGATCGTTTACAGCAGAATAGAAGAAGGAGAAGTATACGTTAGCCCCAATTACGTATTCCTGTATCTCAGCTTTCGATAAGTCTTCTTCTCTCGCAAGTCCCCTTTCAACGATTTTTTTAGCCTTCTCTTTGAAATCCTCAGCAGATGTAACGAGGAAGTAGCCACGTCCACCCCTCGCTCCCTGAAATTTTACTATGCAAAGACCCTCGATCTCCTCAGGGTTCTTGAATTCCCTTGGAATTTTCACACCAGCTTTTAAAAACCACTCCCTTTGCTTTTCTCTTTTCGTTTCGTATTCCATCAGCTTCCTGTTACCGAAGATTGGGATCTCCAAATCATCGAACTTTCCGATGTAGGCGTTGAAAGATCCGTGGGGGATTAAAATTGCGTTCTCTCTTCTAAGGAACTCCTGAACCTCTTTGTTCAACAAGTCCCCGAAGTCGTTGAGCTCAACGATTCTGTCCGCAACACCAAAGTTTCTGTAGACAATCGCATCATCGCTTTTGCAAAGGCAGATTGTTTCAAATCCCTCATCCCTTGCCCCACGTAAGATGTTAAGCGCAGAATGGCTTCCAAGTGTTGCAATCTTTATCTTCTCTGGCGAATAGCTCCTAAGAACTTTCAGAATTTTTTCCCGCAAGTTCATCCCTCCAACTCTTGACCTTTTCCGCATCCCTGAGCATAAAAGGATTGTTGAAGAGCAAGTAATCAGATTTGTTCAGCAAGGTTCGCAGTTCATCGTCGCTGTGGTTCTTGTGGATCCTGAAATACCTAAGCTCCCCGTAAGTTGGAGCGTTTTCGAAGGGATCGACGACGTGGACAAGCGATAGTTCTTCGCAAACCTTTTTCACAGCTTCGCTTTCCCAGCCTCTTGGCTCCCAGCCGAAAACAAATTCTCTCTCTACACTACCAAAAAACTCCCTCATGTTCTTAATATTCTCCCCAGTCGCTTTAAAGCTCCTTGGAGTCTGAAAAAGGATGAAATTCGATTTTAGAGCTTTTGCAATTTGCCTTGTTATTTCCCATGCATCGAAAACTGTTTTAATTGGCTTAAAAAACCCCGCATCTTCAACTGAGAGCTTAGCTTTGCGATAAGTTGGACTCGAGGGGGGATGAGTTATAATCTGCCAAGCCTTCACTGTGAATTCAAAGCTTTGGGGAGCGAGTTCTCTCCATTTCTTTGCGGTATCGATTGACGGGGGCTTGTAGAAGGTTTTCTGCACTTCAACAACTTCAAACTTCTCAAAGTATTTCTCCATTGCAATCGGAAACCCGCAACACCCGATTTTCATCGCAACATTCGACGCCAAAGTTAAAAAGGATTACGAGCTGGACGCGATCTCAACTTTCAGAGTTTTTGTAAATGGCTCTCAATTAATCTTTGTTTCCAGTGGCATCAAGACGTCCACAGCCATTCTGGAATTCTCTGCTTCGCAATCAAATCTCCAAATGTTTCTCTTTCTCTTACAATCGCAGCTTTCTCTCCATCAACTAAAACTTCGGCGCATCTCGGTCTCCCGTTGTATTGACTGCTCATCGAAAAACCATAAGCTCCAGCATCGAGAATCGCAATTATGTCACCTTTCTCAACTTTTGGAAGCTTTCTATCCCTTGCAAGAATATCTCCACTCTCGCAAATCGGTCCGACTATTGTGTAAACTTCTTCCTCGCCTTCTTTGTTCGCAACAACGACGCGATGATACGAGCCATACATCGCTGGACGTATGAGCGTGTTGAAACCTGCGTCGACCGCTACGAAGTTCTTGAATCCCTTTTTAACCGCGTTGACCCTCGTTAGCAAAATCGTGGTGTTTCCGACGATACTTCTCCCAGGCTCGAGCCAGAGCGTAACTTTTGAGCTTAGGTTTTTCTTAATCTCCTCAAATACAGGCAAAACAGCGTTTGCGAGATCGAAAGGCGTTGGAGCTCCTTTTCCTTCGTAGTCTATCCCAAGTCCTCCACCCATGTCTATGAACTCCAAAGCTATACCAAGCTTCTCAATCTCAGCCGCGAGTTTTCCGATTTTTTTCAACGCTTCAACGAAAGGAGAGGTTTCGAGAATCTGACTGCCGATGTGGAAGTGTATTCCTTTAACATCGACGCTATCCATGCGACTTGCGATTTCGTAAGCTTTCTTCGCTTCCTCAATCTGGATTCCGAACTTAGACTCCCTAAGCCCAGTGGCGATCTTTGGATGCGTCTTTGGATCTATGTCCGGATTTACACGGAAAGCGATTTCAACGCTTTTCCCTTTCTCCTTCGCAATTCTGTTTATCGTAGCAAGCTCGTCTAAGCTGTCGACACTGAACTTCACTCCTGCATCGATCCCCATCTCTATCTCTTCGTCGCTCTTTGAGTTTCCATTAAAAAGGACGTCTTCTGCTTTAAATCCCGAAAGAAGAGCCATATACAGCTCTCCAGCGCTGAACACATCTGCTCCGAATCCGTGGTTTGCAATTATCTTCATTATTGCGAGGTTGTTGTTCGCTTTGACTGCGTAGAGAAGCTTACAGCCTGGAAAGGCTTTCTTATAGGCTTTTAAATTCTCCTCGAGCTTCTTCTTAGACGTGACATACAGCGGTGTTCCAAACCTCTCCGCAAGATAAACCGCGGAAACGTCTTCGATAAATAGAACGTTATTCTTTCTTGAAAGCATATCAGGATAACTCCACCCTCAGCTTTTCAGGATCGTAACTCCAGTCCGCGGGAAGGTAGCCCTTTTCCTTGTAATAGTTCGAAAGCCTCCAGATCTTCGCTTCAATCAACTGCAGTCCTCTTCGGTTGTGCAAGTCTTTCTTGTGAACTTCGAGATGCCTTCTGAGCTTCAAAGCCTTCTTTATCAAAGCCTTCAGGTCTTCGGGATACTTTGGTTTGATCCCGCTTTCGCTTAAGATCTCAACCAACTTCTTCCCAGTAACTTGTCTCACTGAGGGAACTCCAAAGCGATCTCTTAAGATCATCCCTATCATCGACGGCTCGTAGCCCTCGTTGTAAAGTTCTACTATCTTCTTCTCAACTTCCTCGGCGCTCAATTCAACCCACTCAGGTGGCTGAGTCCTATGGATTTTCTTTGAGCCAGATTTACCCCTTCTGCTCTTGTGCATTCTCGCCATTGTGAACACCTTCTCAACGGTTTCTCCACGAGATTTAAATGTTGCGGAGTCTCATTAAGGGATACTTGAGTTCCTCGTTCCATTCGAGGATCGCTTCGACTCTCTCACCTTCGAATTCAACGACAACCCTCGCCTTTAGCATCTCAGGAGAAAGAGAGGTATAGCCGAATTTCGACAACTTCATTCGCTCTCTCTCAATTTTAACTTCTGCTTCTACGACATACGGTTGGAGCCTTAAACAGCTCTCCATAGCCCTTTCTAAAATTTCCACGTTTTTTTCAGAGACCGGTGCACCTATAAACTGGTGAAAAAGCGCTCCTAACTTAATTCCCGCCTCGAACGCAGCAACAACTTTTCGCATTTCCTCACCCCGGGGTAAAGAGCGTAAACAAGCGAGATCAAGATAAGAAGGTAGCAAGCTTCGATATAAAAGATTGCAAGAATAAGCAAAACCCCGATTGGAGCGAGCTTCGTAACTCTAGGCTTCGGATACCTGAAGTCGCTTATCATCAGAATTGAGAAAACAAAAACCACGATCGCAACCATTTCAGCGGGAAAATCGAGCCTTATGAGTGAACTCGCCATAATTGCGTTCACCGCAGTTGGAACCCCGACGAAGTCTTGAACTGCAAGAACATTGAACCTCGCAAGTCTGAGAATCGAGAAGGCTAAGAGGAGAGAGGAGAAGGCGAAAAGCTCGGGATGTTTCAGAGCTATAAGGAACGCTGGAAAAACTGCAAAAGAAATCGTATCCGCCAAAGAATCGAGTTCTTTGCCGAGTTTTCCTCTCTCGGTCTTCGAAGCAATCCAGCCGTCGAGTCCGTCTGCAATAAGTGCGAAGTAAAAGAAAGCAAAACATTTTTCGTAGTCGTAGATTGAATAAACGAGCGCAGTCAAGCCGAGGAGAGCGTTTAAAACTGTGAAGGAATCCGCAAGGCTAACCTCACGAAAAATCTTCATCCCTTACCGCCACCGTTTCCCCAGCCTTTACTTTCTCACCTACTGATTTCACAAACCTGTAGCCATTTGGAATCTCAAGCACAACTCTCGAGCCAAATCTTATAAGTCCAATCCTCTGCCCTTTCTCAACTTCGTCACCTTCTTTGACGTAGCAAACGATTCTCCTCGCAAAGATTCCAGCGATTTGAACGACCTTGTAAATTCCGTCCTCTGCCTTTATCGTTATCTCGTTCATTCTGACATTCTTCTCTCTTTTATACGCCGGAACCACTTTGCCCTCGCAAAACTCGACCTTTAAAACTCTCCCTTTTGTGGGGGATCTATTTACATGGCAATCGAACGGAGACATGAAGATCTCAAGGCGGTTATGGGATACGTAATCTATTTTACCATCCGCTGGCGATATAATGCCGTGTCCGATTTTTCTTTCTGGATCTCGGAAAAAGTATGCAGTGAAAATCGTAAATAAGATTAGGGGGATCGAGATCGGATAATACAGGGTTACTGCTAAAGCCGAGAGAGCTACGAGTGCAATCAGCAGTTTTAAGGCGCTCTTTTCGATCAAACTTTAACACCCCTTGTAATCTCGTCTTTCACGGAATAAATGAGTTCTGCAAGCTCTGGAAGTATCCGAAACACAACATAAGCAATAAGCATAAGTGAAACAAGCGCCAAGATCTTTGATATAACGTGATGAGCTATGTAAAAGCTGTTCTCTCCAAACCACAAGTAAGCATAGCTAACTGTGACAAAAACGTTCCTAAGCAAGTTCAGAAAGTAGATCACAGGCACAGAAACTAAAAAAGCTTTTATTTTCCTCGAGAGGTCTGCTCTGATCCCAAGAGTTGCTCCAGAAAAAAGAGATACGCTCTCGATAGCAGTGCAAGGAAGAATTATCTCCACCCCCGCGTTTCCAAGTTCTAAAGTTTTTCTGTAGAGAGAGATTGGAAAACCAAGAGCGTTTCCAAGAGCCCAAGTTAGGTAAGCGGTGATCTCAATCAGAATCTCTCCAAGGGTTTCGAAAAAAACAAATGGAAAATAGATTGCACCGCTAAGTGCTGAAAAAGCCGTCACTTCCAAATGAGTTTGTGAGTTCGTTTGGAGGATCGATCTTGCGAACAGAAGAAAAAAAATCCCGCCTAAAAAAAAGAGAACTGCATTGAAGTAATCCGTCTGCGTGAACTCTATGCTTTTTGTAATCGCTGCAATCGCAAACGTTGTCCAGCTAAAAAATCCGAGAATCTTGCTTTTCGTGAGCACGTAAAGAACCATGAGCATCAACGCTACAAATGCGATGGTCTCTGCCATCATTGCGTCTGCATCGCAGAAACGATTTTTAACCTTTGCCAAAAGTTTTAAAAATCGACTTCTCGAAATACTACGGATTGAGATGGAAGAAGTAAAACTCGTCGAATTGCTGTTAACCGCCGAAATCTTTAACAGATTCGAGAATCTGAGCGAAAGTGATATCCCGAGAGATATCAGAAAGATCCTCTACAGCAGAGGTAGCCTAAAGAGGCCCATAGTCATCAAAGAAGACGTCGCAGTTAGATACGCTGGGAAAACGAGCTCGTTACCCTTCATCGACTTCAATCCACTGACGAAGCAGTTGAAGATAACAGCATTCGAACTCGCAGTCAAATGGCTTTCATCCAAGGGCATAGATGTAATAAGAAGAAATCCCGTTCTTGCGTTTTATTACGAGAACTTTGATTCTCTTGATGTCTCCTACGAGAATGCGAGAAAGGGCAATCTTCCTGTGCACGGAGACAAGGAGTGGCTTTTGCAAATAATTTCAGAACTCGAAAAGAACGAAGAGTTTAGGGAAATGCTGAGCTTGGTCAGGATCTTTTCTCCTGAGGAGATCGATGTGGATTTCGATTCCATAGCATTGAACGACGAGCAGATCAACGAGATAAGAAAAATCGAGGTGGCAATCAACGAAACCGAGTATTTGAAGAGAATCGGTTTAACGGACATCGGGAAAATTCTATTCATTGGACCTCCTGGTACGGGTAAAACAACAACTGCAAGAGCGCTGTCGAAGCACCTTTACCTTCCGATTCTTGAAGTCCGCCTGTCAATGGTTACTAGCCAGTACTTAGGCGAGACTTCGAAGAACATAGAGAAGATTTTCGAAGTTGCAAAGAAGCTAAGTCCCTGCATCCTCTTCATCGACGAATTCGACTACGTTGCAAAAACGCGAACAAGCGATGAACATGCTGCGATTAAGAGAGCTGTTAACACCTTGCTAAAGGCTATAGACGATATAAATTTGGTTGAAGACAGGGTTTTACTCATCGCCGCAACCAACCATCCCTCCATACTCGACCCAGCTGTTTGGAGGAGGTTCGACAAAGTTCTCGAGTTTCCGGAACCGGAGGAGAGGATTAGAAGGAGGATATTCGAGATATTCTTGCGAAGAATCGAAGGAGAATTCAATTTAGACGAACTCGTCAAGGAAACGAAGGGATTTACGGGTGCAGATATAAAACTCGTGATAAGAGAAGCGGTTCTAAAGGCTTTGCTCGAGAGTAGGAAAAAAGTTTATCAAAAAGACTTGCTCGACGCTATCAACGAAGTGAAAGCAAGGTTTACGATGAAGTATGATGATCAAGCTCTTAGGCACTGGTGATTCGCCAGGAACTCCGATCCTAAACTGCCACTGCAAAACTTGCGAGGATGCGAGGAGAAAAGGGTGGGAAAGAAAGAGATTCTCGATTCTCGTAAAAAATGGGGACAAATTCATACTGATCGACACTTCTCCTGATCTGAGAAGACAACTGCTCGAGAACAACGTCGAGAGAATCGAAGCAGTGATCTGGACCCACTCACACTTCGACCACATCAGCGGTTTTGGGGAATTCTACAGGGTTCAGGGGAATGTAGAGGTTTACACAACGCCATCAATTCACGAAAGCGTTGGCAAGTTCATGCAGTTTCTAAGCTATAGGAAAAGGGAGGTCGTAGAGTTCCAGAGCTTCAAGATCTCAGACATCGAGTTCACTCTCTTCCCCGTCAACCACCCACCTGTGGATGCGGTGGGGGTGAAGATAGAGTGGAACGGCTTCAAAGTTGTCGTTACAGGAGACACGAACTCAGAGATTGACGAAAAAAGTTTATCCGAGATGGAAAAACCCGATCTTCTGATTGCAAATGCAATAGCCCCAAGCGGAAAGTTTAAGAAGCACATGAACGCAAAAGAAGCTATGCTTCTCGGCGAACGCCTTGGAGCTAAGAAGATTGTTCTTTCTCACCTCGGTCACTTCTATCCTCCCCACAAGTCTGCAAGCAAGCTCTTTCCCGTTGGAGAGGATTATCAGGAGTTCTACTTTGGAGAGGGAAAGCTCGATGAGTTCTTTGGGGATTGATGTAGGCGGAGCGAACTTAAAGATAGCAGGAAACGGAGTTGCAGATATAATCTACTTTCCGATGTGGAAAATGGCTGGAAAACTCAAAGACAAGCTAAAAGAGATCGCAAAAAGATACGGGGCAGAGAAGGCTGGAATCGTTATAACTGCAGAACTCGCAGATGTTTTCAAGAGCAAAGAAGAGGGGATTAGATTCGTCGAGAGAGCCTGCAGAGACGTCTTTAAGGATGTGTATTTTTTAGATGTTCACGGCAACCTTGTGAAAGAGATAAAAAACCCAAGACTTTTTTCGGCAAGTAACTGGGTTGCCTCGATCTCTTTTCTACTTTCTGAAGGTTATCGGGACTTTCTTTTCGTTGATGTAGGCTCTACAACAGCGGATTTGATTCCGGTGAAAGACAGAATAATCTCAGCGCTCACCGATTTTGAAAGGCTGAAGAGAGGGGAATTGATATACTTTGGCGTGCTGAGAACCCCTGTCTTTTACGTTTTACGCAGTTTCGAAGGAGCAAAGCTTTGTCCAGAGTTCTTCGCAATAACCGCAGACGTATTTAGAATCACGGGGGACATAAGTGAAGAAGATTACACATGCGAAACTCCTGATGGAAAAGGAAGGAGCGTTGAGGACTGCATGCGGAGAATCGCAAGAACCGTGTGCTGTGATCTCGAAGAACTTGGAGAGAGAAAGGCCAAGGAGCTTGCAATCAACGCAAAAAAGTCGATGGTGAGAGTTTTACGAAGAGAGATTAGGAGAAAGGTTGAGGAACACGGGCTAAAGCAAGTGTTTGCCTGTGGGATTGGCGAATTCCTCGTTGAGGCAAGTTATGAATGCGTGCGTTTGTCAAAGATATACGGAGAATTTTCAAAGCTCTTTCCGGCTTTTGCGATGTTCAAGCTTGTCGAGAATCTCTGAGTAGTAGAGAACTTCGCAAGAGTGCTCCACGTAGCAAGCTCTGTTGAACGCTTCCCTCAAGCTTTTTCCAGCGGAGTAGATTCCATGCCCTCTTGCGATTACAACGCCGTTTTTGCGAATTTTTTCGGCGATTTCCTTTGCATACTCTTCTTTCCCAAACTCTTCCTTTACAACTTCGATTTTACCGAAATAAAGCTTTCCTTCGAGGTCTAACGGAACAATTTCATCCCTTTTCAAACTCAGAACCACGTTGAAAACCCCGTGGCAATGAATGACTGCGTTGAAGTCCGAGAGCTCGTAGATCTTCAAATGCACAGCTCTATCGCGAGAAGCGTTCGGGGATTCGATTGGAACAAAATCGGATTCCTCGAGACTTTCGAGGTTGGACCCAGTCTTAGTGATCATAATTTTTCCGTTCTCTCTGAAGCTGAGGTTTCCGCTTGCTCCATCGATGAGCCCCGAATGAAAGAGAAGCTTCCCAATCTCTATCGCCTTCTCTATCATGAGCGCAAATCAACGAAATCTTTAAAAACCTTTTTTTCTATACACATATTAGTGCCCACGAGGGCTTTTTTGGGTGGAGCTATGGAGGAAAAAATCTATAAGGGAACGACGACGGTGGGTTTGGTCTGCAAAGATGGCGTAGTGATGGCTACCGAAAAAAGGGCCACGATGGGGAGCTTCATTGCAAGTAGAACCGCGAAGAAGATATACCAGGTTGCGGACAGAATAGCGATGACCACTGCTGGTAGCGTTGGCGATGCTCAATTCCTTGCAAGGCTAATAAAAGTTGAAGCAAATCTCTACGAGATAAGAAGGGAAAAGAAGCCTTCAGTTAGAGCAATCGCAACGCTGACTTCGAATCTTCTCAACTCCTACCGCTTCTACCCCTACATCGTCCAACTCCTGATAGGGGGTATCGACGAGGAGGGGGCAAAGATATTCTCAATCGATCCCATCGGTGGGGCGATCGAGGAGAGAGACATTGTAGCAACGGGAAGTGGAAGTTTGACCGCTTATGGCGTTCTCGAAGACAGATTCAGCCCAGAAATTGGTGTAAGCGATGCGGTGGAGCTTGCAGTTAGGGCAATCTTTTCAGCGATGAAACGTGACTCTGCGTCGGGCGACGGAATCGATGTTGTGAGAATAACGGAGAAAGAGTATTACCAACTCCGAGCAGAAGAGATAGACGCGATAATCTCGAAATTCCGAAAATAAAATGGAGATAGATGAGATAAGGAGAAGGGTTCGGGATCTCGTTCCGAAGAATATAAGGATTAAAGACGTGGAATTAGAGGGTCCGTTGGTAGTAGTATACATCGAGAACCCGCAAGAGCTTGGAGAAGTTGATATCGTGAAAAAGTTGGCAAAAGAACTGAGGAAAAGAATAGTTATCCGTCCGGATCCGAAGATATTGAAACCCAAGGCCGAGGCAAAAGAGATAATAAGGAAGATAGTGCCAGAGGAGGCGAAGATCTCAAACATAGAATTCGACGAAGAGAACGGCGAAGTTATAATCGAGGCAGAGAAGCCAGGAATGGTAATTGGAAGGCAGGGAATCACTTTCAGAGAAATAATGAAAGAGGTCGGCTGGAGCCCGAGAGTTGTCAGAACTCCGCCCCTAAAATCGAAGATCATAGAGAGCGTCCGTGACTACTTAGCAAGTGTGAGAGAGGAAAGGCAAAAAGAGCTCAGAAGAATTGGAATGCGAATCCACAGGGCAATTTTCTCAGATGGAAACTGGGTCAGGGTTACTTTCCTTGGAGGATGTAGAGAAGTCGGGAGGAGTTGTTATCTCTTGCAAACGAGACACAGCAAAGTGCTCATCGACTGTGGGGTTAACGTTAGCAACATCGCCGAGACGCCCTATCTTTACCTACCCGAAGTCCAGCCCTTGGACTCGCTGGACGCGGTTGTGATCACGCATGCACATCTTGACCACTGCGGACTTGTGCCACTGCTATATAAGTTCAACTACAGCGGACCAATTTACGTAACCCCGCCGACCAGAGACCTAATGGTTCTTCTCCAGCTCGACTTCATAGAAGTTGCAGAAAGGGAGAAAGAGGCTATTTACAGTTCTGCAATGGTCAGAGAAGCTTTGAAGCACACGATAACGCTAAACTATGGTGAAGTAACGGACATAAGCCCGGATCTAAGGCTTACTTTCTACAACGCTGGGCACATCCTCGGGTCTGCGATTGCACACTTCCACGTTGGCGAAGGGCTTTACAACATCGCATTCACAGGCGACTTCAAATTCGAGAAAACTCGACTTTTCGACAAAACCGCCACAAATTTCCCAAGACTCGAAGCTTTGATCATGGAGGCAACTTACGGTGGGGCAAACGATTTGCAACCCTCGAGAGCTGAAGCGGAGCAGAGATTAATTGATATAATCAACGAGACCGTAGAAAAAGGTGGTAAAGTTCTCATTCCAGCGTTTGCAGTGGGAAGAAGCCAAGAAGTTATGATAGTCCTCGAGGAGGCGATAAGGGAGAAGAGATTAAAAGAGGTGCCGATCTACATAGACGGAATGATCTACGAGGCGACTGCGATCCACACAGCGTATCCCGAGTATTTGAACTCAACTCTGAGAGATCTCATTTTCTACAACGGAATAAACCCGTTCATAAGCGAGAGCTTCGTTCGAGTTGATTCTGCAAACAAAAGGGAAGCTGTCATCAACGATCCGTCTCCTTGCGTGATCATAGCTCCCTCTGGGATGCTGAACGGCGGTCCGGTAATGGAATACTTCAGAAACCTTGCGGAGAACGAGAAAAACACGTTGATCTTCGTCGGCTATCAAGCGGAAGGTACGCTTGGAAGAAAACTGCAAAAAGGTTGGAAGGAGATACCATTCTCGGTCGATGGAAAGAGGGAAGTTGTAAACGTCAGAATGCGTGTTGAAACAGTAGATGGCTTCTCAGGACACTCAGATAGAAAACAGCTTATAAACTACGTCAAATTCCTGAATCCAAAGCCCTCAAAGATCGTAACCGTGCACGGAGACGAGAACAAGTGCATCGAGCTCGCCTCGACAATCTACAAAACATACAAGATCGAGACAAGGGCTCCAATGAACATGGAAACAATAAGGTTTCTTTAGTCGAGTAAGAGCCTTAAAGCCTCCACTTTTGCCCCAAAAGGGATTTCTTCGCTTATTATTGCTCCTCTAAACTCAGGAAACACCGTCAGGATCTTGTCCGCTTGACTTCTGCTTGTGATAATCTCCTCAATCGTGCCACCTCTCGTAACGCAAAAAAACGTCGCTTTTGCCTTGCACCGCTTTGCAATCTCCAACACTGCCTCCCCCTCCCACGAGCCAAGACTTGCAACGAAGATGAGCGTTTCGTAGCCCTCAAGCATCTCTAAAAAAGTGTCCAAATTCGTTTCAATCCCAAAGAAGAAGACGTCGATTTCAAGATCCTTCGTAACTTCTTCAACGATTTTCTCGTTCCTCTTACCGACGAGAACGATGGACTTACCCATGAAAGCCTTAGTTCTGGGGGTATTAAAGTGTTTCGAGGTCTTCGGATTTCTCTCCGTAGGCATTTCTGCGCAACTCGTATTCGTGCACTTTTTCTTGATTCCCAGTTTCCCGGTAGCACCAGATCAAGTTGTCGTAGATCTCTAAAACTTTATCCGAGATTGCACTTTCAAACTTTAGTGCTGACTCAAAAAACTCTATAGCCCTCTTGGGATTTCTTTTAGCATAGCGTTTCCCTATGTCCACGAGCATTGCCGCGTACTCTGCATCGCTGAACTGTAAGTTCTCAAAGAGATCTCTTATGAGTAAAGAGCTCTTCTCAAGAGCTTTTTCTGCCTTTGAGTACTCTCCTTTCTCCTCAAGCATATCCGCCAGTTTTACAAGGTTTTCAGCTAGATTCTTTGCATCTTTGCTCTGGAGTTCACTTCTCAACTCGAACGCTTCGTTGAGAAACTTCTTCGCTTTTTTATCAAACTTGTTTATGTAAAAATTTCCAAGTTCCAAACACACAACCGCCAAGAGCTTTTTTGAGTTTTCCAGCATAAGCAGATCCTTTGCTTCCCAGTAAAAAGCCAAAAGTATCTCCTCCAACTTTGTCTCGGGAAACCCGAGAGTCTTTAAATGGTTTCTGAGTCCATCCAAGCCGTGTTTTCCGCTACCGATCAACGACTTCGTGATCTCGGGAAACACGACGATACTCGATTCGACGCCGAAGATTAATTCTGAGACGTTTTTCGTCAAAAACCTTGCTTTTAAATTTTCTACAGTTTTCTTGCTGATTGTCCCAAAATTTTCGTATTCAGAGAGAACTGCTTTCATATCGTCGACTTCGATCTTTTCCGAGATCTCTTTAGCGGTAGCTTGATCAAATCCTGCATCGAGTAGAACACGCATGAGCCTGAACCTTTCGAGGAATTCCATAATCAATATCTTAAAAATAAAATTTTAAAATCTTTCGAGATATTGGAAACCATAGCAAGCAGTTGCTGGTTAAATTAAATTTTTTATAGGATTTGATCGACTAGAGTCATGAACGCTGAACAACTTGCGGAAAAAGTTGGTAGCGCACCTTGGTATAAATTGCTCGGGATGAAGATAGAACTCGGGGAAACGATCTCTGTTGTTCTCGAAGTTCAGGAGAAACACCTACAAGCCCTCGGTGTTGCCCATGGTGGAGTGATTGCAAGTGTTCTTGACTCCGCGATAGGGCTAAACATAAACAAGGAGCTTGTCGGCAAAAAGAAAGTAGCAGTAACTTCACAACTTAACGTTCACTATCTAAAACCGGTAACTCTTGGAAAAATTAAAGCAACAGCAAAACCGCTTTACATAGGTTCAAAAGTCGCAGTTGGGTTCGGAGAGCTAAAAGATGAGAGTGGAGACGTTCTTGCAGTTGCTACAGCAACCTTCTACATCCGTGACAGCAGTGGATTATTTCAGTAAAGCTTAAGGATGTGAAGTGTGAATTTTGTCCATGAAACTCAGTTTCGTTGGTGCAGGGAGAGTTGGTAGCGTAACCGCGTTCACGTGCCTTTTGAATCTTGAACTCGATGAGATTGTCTTAATAGATGTTTTAGAAGATTTAGCAGTCGGCGAAGCGATGGATCTCTCACACGCTGCGTCAGCAATAGGAAAATTCCCAAAAATAACTGGTGGTGGTGACTACAGGCTTTTGAAAGGTAGCGATGTCATCGTAGTCACAGCAGGACTTGCGAGAAAACCCGGAATGACAAGGCTTGACCTTGCTGTGAAGAACACTGGGATAATAAAGGAGATTGCAAAGAAAATAGCGGAAAATTCTCCAGAAAGCAAGATCCTCGTTGTTACAAATCCGATGGATCTCATGACCTACGTGATGTGGAAAGAAACCGGAAAGAAGAGGGAAGAAGTTTTTGGTATGGGGAGCGTTTTGGATTCCTCGAGACTTGCGAGGGTTTTGCATGACATGAATGCGAAAGTCGAAAAAGCTTGGATAATCGGCGAACACGGTGACACGATGTTCATAGCGGAAAGCTTGGCAAAGTTCAGCGGAAGTGTGGATTGGAGCTTCGCAGAGAAAACGACGAGAGAGGTTGCGGCAGAAGTTATAAAGAGAAAGGGAGCGACGATCTTCGGTCCAGCGGTGTCGATATACAGAATGATAAAGGCTGTGCTCGAAGACACGGGAGAGATCATGCCCACAAGTGTTGTTCTCCAAGGCGAATACGGAATAAGAGATGTCGCAATCGGAGTTCCAGCAAAACTAAGCAAGAAGGGGGCTGAAGTGATAGAGATGAAGCTGAGCGCAGGAGACTTGGAGAAGCTCAGAAAGTCTGCTGAAGTTCTAAAGAGCAAGCTCAAGGAGATAGGATATTAACTTATTTTTATAAAAATTCTTTCACCACTAATCTCAAAGCTCGCCCTGATATTGAGCTGATCAAACAGCGCCTTTATTATCGACTTCGTTACAACCACGTTCTCCGCAACCGTCCTAAATATAAACTCGCCCTCTTTGACTTTCGTGAATTCTCCTCCTCCACCAAATTCGATCGTTTTAAGGACTTCTTCAGCTTTCTCAGTGCTTTTTGCGTCCTCCTTCCACTTGTTCCACACATAGAAAAGACTTGCAAGTCCACGAATTCCTCTAAGAAAGTCTTCATCTTTTTCGATCTCTTCTGAAGAGAACTTTTCTTGGATCTTCTTGAGAAGGACTCTGTAAAGCTCCTTGTCCATTATGACGTATTGTCTGAGTTCAACGTTGTAGATGTGAAAAGCAAGTCTCACGAAGTCTTTTGGAATCTTCTCTATGTCGTAACCCGCACTCTTAAAGGCTTTGAACAGTCGGTAATATATGTCAAGAGCTCTCCTAAAAATCTGGCTGTAGCTATCCATTCCCTCTTTGCGAAGATCCTCGAGCATTTCTATGTCACTATCAGTCAAGGAGATCGTCACTCGGTGGTAAAGCTTCATAGAGCCACTTCGACTCACGCATTTAAAACTTTAGAACTCAAGTACCGAGCGATTAGGCCTTGGGGAAAGAAAAGTCTTAAATTGCTAAAAGCAATAGATAGGCCAAGATGATGAAAACCGTAAAGGACCTGCTCGTTGAAATCAGAAATGCAAGTGAATTGGTGATAGACCTTGCATATTCATCAGTACTATACGATGCCGAAGACATTGCCGAAGAAGTTCTCGAACTCGAAGCCAAGTTCTACGAGTTGCTGAACGAGCTTAGAACGATCGCTGCACTCTCAGTCAGAAGAATCGAAGATGCAAAGAAAATGTCCGCGATCCTCCAGATTGCAAACGCAAGTCAAAAGATGAGTAGCGCTGCAGGTGATAAGTCCGCGCTCGTTCTTCGTGGATACAAGTTGCCGAAGGACATTGTGAAGCTAATCTTGAACCGATCCGAGGAGACTATAATTAAGATCAACGTCCCTGAAAATTCGCAAATCGCAGGAAAAACACTTGGCGAGGTTAAATTCCAGAAAGTGACGGGAATGAGAGTTATTGCAATAAAAAGAGATCTCGAATGGATCTTCGATGCAAACAGGGATACGAGGATTATGAAGGGCGACGTTTTATTCGTGCGTGGAGACCCAAACATGGTCCCGAGGGTATACGAATTTGTTCTTGGCGAGAAAAGAGAACTCGAAACCGCAGTCGAACTCGAGATTCCCGAGCTCGACAAAGCCGTTGACACGCTGATCGAGATGAAAAACCTCTCCGAACTAGCGGTCGACTTGGCTTACTCTTCGTTGATCTACGGAAATGAAGACGTTGCATTCGAAGTTGTCTACTTAGAGAGCCTTGTAGACAATCTGAAGTTTGAATTGGAAAAGCTAGTACTCTTTACGAGCAAGAAGCTGAGCGATCCTTCCACGTTGATACCAATCCTTGAGCTCGCTCATAGCTCAGAACAGATAGCAGATGCTGCGAGAGAGATAGCAGAAGTCTTGCTTAAGAAGATGGAGCTGCCTTCGATCTTTAAGGATGCGATGAAGAGAGCAAACGAAGTTCTGACGATCTTTACAGTCTGCGAGAATTCGCATCTTCAAGGCAAAACTTTGGGCGAGGCAAGAGTGGAGACAAACACAGGTATGCACGTGATAGCGGTGAAGAGAAGAGGAGAATGGATAACGAGACCAACTGCAAGCACAAGGATCTTCGCTGGAGACGTTTTGATTGCAAAGGGACCAAGAGAGGGGGAGAAAGAGCTTGCTAATATCTGCGCTACAGTTACGAAACAAGTTCCTTGAGCTTTCTTACGAGCTCTCTCTTAATCTTCGAGTTCCTCCCAGATTCGCAGACTATGGTTCTAACACCTATTATGTCTGGGGAAAGTTCCTTCAAAGTTCCTATGTGATTCCAGCTTAAATTGCCAGCGAGTGCACAGAGTAATCCGTTTTCCTTCGCCATTCTGACGAAGTTACGCATATCTTCGATCTTCATATGGTCAAATATCGAGGTTCCGTCTTTTATTGCTGTATCGACCATCACAACGTCCGCGTCGTGTTTTGCGGAGATTGAAGGCAACTTAAGTGGATCTATCGAATTTATCCTGTAAAAATCGCCATATCCTGCGATCACAACTCTTTTTGTATCGTCATAATCCTTCACAGCCTTCACAACCGCCTTTATCATCTCCTCCGCTTCCAATTCATTTTTAACACCGTAAAGACCAACTTTTATGTAATCCGCTCCTGCAATCGCCGCTCCAAGAGCTGCGAGACTTGCGGTTCCCGGTTTGAAGGGCATGTCACCAGTCGTTGCGCTGACTTCTTTGCGGTATTTCTTTGCGATGTTGGCAACATCCCTTATAACCCATGGAAAATTCGCACCAAGAGAACCTTCGGATGGGTTCTTCACGTCTATTATATCCGCCCCTCCCTCGATCGCCTCCAAAGCCTCGCTTAAGTCCTTGGGACTGACAAGAACGAGCATTGATAGAAGTTTTTCAGCTGGTATATATGTTTTTTGAAACTTTTATATCGCTCCACAAGAGTCTACGCATGGAAGTGAGGCCGATCAAAATTAAAGAAGGAATGAAGATTTCCGAGTTAATCGAATCCTTCTCGTTCTCAGCATTCAACGCTCGCAGACTTGGAGAATCTGCAAAACTCTGGAGAAGGATGATTGAAGAAAAAGCCTTCATTTTTTTAACCCTCGCTGGGGCAATGATACCTGCAGGGATGAGGGAAATCGTCAAAGACTTGCTCGAAAAAGAGTTCGTTAACTCGTTGGTTCTTACAGGAGCAAATCTCGTGCACGAGATCTGTGAGGCGCTTGGCTTTAAGCACGAGCTCGGAGATGCAAATGCAAGCGACGTTGAACTTGCAGAAGGCGATGTCAACAGAATTTACGACGTCTTTATCTCCACATCCTCGTTTATGGCAGTTGAGGAGCTCCTTGCAACTCTCTTTAAAGATCTCGAAGGCAATCGTTCAAGTCGCGAACTCGTTTGGCTGATCGGTAGCAAACTTGAGAACTCTTTTTTAAGAACTGCTTTCGATAAAAAGATCCCGGTCTTTTGCCCCACTTTCCACGACTCAATCGCTGGGCTACACCTAGCGCTTTACGGCAAAAAAGTTGTTCTCGATTACAGAAAAGACATTTCTGAAATACTCGATCTCTGCTCGCAGAAGAGAAAAGTGGGCATCGTGATCGTCGGAGGCGGAGTTCCGAAGAACTTTGCGTTGCAAGCGATGCTACTGTCGAACGGTTTTGACTACGCGATACAGATAACAACCGACTCTCCGCAGTTCGGTGGCTTAAGCGGTGCAACACTCGAAGAAGCAAAGAGCTGGTGCAAGCTGAAAAAAGATGCAAAAACTGTAACGGTTTACTGCGATGCAACGATTGCGTTGCCGTTGATCTGTTCATATCTCGTTGACAACAAATTATGACGCGCTGAACTTCTTGTCCTATAATCGCAATGCTCGAGGGCTTTACACGCCTTTAACGGGGCCGTTCACGGCTTGGGGTGTCTCTGGATTTATTACTTTTGGATGTTTGCTCAGATGAGATTAAATTCTGAAAAGGGTTAAAGTGACTTCGAGATCCGGAAATTTGGCTTTAGCTTCAAGAGTAAACGCATCCCAATCACCTTCCACTTTTTCGAGCAATCTTTTTACAAGAAACTCTGCGATTTTATCGGCAAAAGCATCGCTGTAGTAATCCGCAAATTCCTCGAACTTCACTATGAGGACTAATTTTTCCCTAAAGCGCTCCAAAGCTCCAAAAGAGAACCTCTTTTTCATCTCACTCGCCATCAAAGTTTCAAGACGTTTTAGGTCATCTTTTGTGAACACTTGATCTTGCACTCTTAGCTCCTCTGCTGTCAGATTCCCGAGCTTCAAACCTTTGTCGTAGATCGTTATGTGCTCTATTCTCTTCCCCGCTCGTAACCACTTGTTGTAATAGCTACCGAGATCCATTGGGGGTAGATTCTGGTCGAGAACGTAAAGCTTGTCGAGAAAAACGAGCGAGACAAGGTGGTCAACTTCTTCATTTTGGAAATCTACCAACGCAACATAGGACTTACAGTTGTGTCTGAGCATCAAAGCGGTCGTTAGTATCGCAATATCTCCACAAATACCCCTTCCAAGCCTTACAGTTTCTTCAGGAGTCTGATAAAAACGCTCTGTGCTTTGAATGATGACGTCTCTGCCTTTGAATGTTATCACCGGAGGTGGAAGAGAAGCCTTGACGTAGTCGTAGCGGATGTTTTCCTGAACCCACTCCAAGGTTTTCCATGCAAAGTCCATGCAATTTGAACCGTGGAGATTTACAATGCCTGAGACTTTCTCGATCTCCTCTGCAGAGAGCGTCTTGTTTAAAGCACATTCGAGGTCGTATCTCCAAACTTTTTCGCAGTATTCCTCTTTGCTAATTCCCCCGAAACCCAAGCAAAAAGACAAAAGCACAGCTACCAAAACTACAACGACTCGAGAACTCATATCAATTCGACTTCTTTTCTCAACATCTTCTGTCTTTCCTTTGCGGTGTAACCTGTGAGCTCTTCAAGAAAGCGATTGTAAGTTTTTATCGTCTTTAAAGCTGTTTCGTCGTCCACGAGTTTCGTTTTAGTTTCGACGAGTAAAACTTTTCCATTGAGCTTCGCCCTTAACTCCTCTATTGCACCAAAATTCCTCACCACGCAAAAATCTCCATCTTTTTCGAAGTTTTCAAAGTGTTTTTTCAACATCTCCTCCAGCCTATCTTGCGTGGCTTGGAATCCACGTTTGAACCTATACTCTCTCATGCAAAAAGATTTTGATCAAGGATTTTTAAATCCATTGAAACTATCTTCATGCTCAGGATCGACGGCAGTTATGGCGAAGGGGGTGGGCAAATACTAAGAACTTCCATAGCGCTCTCCTGCATAACGGGAAAGGAAGTTGAGATAACAAAAATCAGAGCAAACCGTCCTAAACCAGGTTTAGCAGCTCAGCATTTGAAGGGGATCGAAGTTGCGAAAATGATAAGCGACGCAGAAGTTGAAGGGCTTAAAATTGGATCGACAAGGGTCGTTTTCAAGCCAAAGCGCATAAAGGGTGGGAACTACAAAATAGACATTGGAACTGCTGGAAGTGTAACGCTAATCCTACAAACAATTCTTCCACCGCTCCTTCTTGCAGAAAGACCTTCGAAGCTCGAGATAATTGGTGGAACCGACGTTGCATGGTCTCCCACGATAGACTACTTCAGAAATGTGACTTTAAAAGCTATTTCAGAACTCGGAGCCAAGATTTCTGTCGAGCTAAAGGCTCGTGGCTATTATCCAAAGGGAGGGGGGAGAATTGTGGTCGAGATCGAACCTTCAAAGCTCAGCGGAAAATTCTTTGAAATTTCCGAATGCGAAATTTTCGGCATAAGCCACTGTCAAAATCTGCCAGAGCATGTGGCAATTAGACAGCGAGATTCTGCACTCGAATTCCTCAGCAAAAACGGATTGAAGGCAAGAATTGACGTGGAAGTACTCAAAGGACTTTCGACGGGGAGCGGGATTACAATCTGGTGTGGCTACAAAGGTGCCTCAGCGCTTGGAGAGAAGGGGAAAAGAGCTGAGGATGTCGGATTTGAAGCAGGAAAGAGCTTTTACGAAGAGTTCATGCTTCCAGGAGTTTTCGATTCCCATTTAGCGGATCAAACCATGGTGTTTTCCGCAATTGCGAAGGGTGTAACGAAGTTCTCTACCACAAAGATCTCAACGCACCAAATAAGTAACCAATACGTCATAAATCTGTTCCTCGGGAATGCAGTGAAGATAAATGAGGAAAAGAAGGAGATCGAAATACGTGGCGTTTTCTGACGGCTCAGAACTCAAAACCATCATCACGGATCAGCGGGGTCCTGTCATCATCGCCATCCATCATAGACCCATGAGTATTAAGCGTTTTTCATCCAGTCCAAGAGGTAAGAGAGCCGTAAATTTCCGCATCCTTATAGCATTCATCGTAGCTTTCTTAGTTTCTTCGAAGAAGGCGAAAACATCTCAGAGAGCGGTCTCGTGAATTCCTCCAAACGAGATTGGCTGTGCGCACGGTGATCAAAGCATTCGAGAGAATTATTTCACCTCAACCCAATTTAAAATTATGCTACGCTTACAAACGATTTTGAAGATTCATCGATTATCGGAAAAAATTTATGCAGAGCGAAGTAAATATTAAACAATATAAAGTAAAAAGTGATCCGAGATGCCTTCAGTGGATTACGTTGTCATTGGTGCAGGCTTCGCAGGTTTGCATTGCGCAAGGAAACTAATAGACAAAGGGTTTAACATCTTAGTTTTCGACATGCGCGAAGCTGGAGGCGAACTTGCCGTTTTCTCGAAATTGAGTGGGTTTGCGAAAGAATATGAAAAATATATAAAAAAGATGCTTGAGCTGAAAGAAGCGATACCCATCGAGTTTGGGACTGTCATAAAATCTAAACCGGTAATAGTCAGCTCTAAAAACGGCTTAAGAAGGTTTGAGGCAAGAAGGGCACTGCTATGCACTGGTGCAACCGATTCTCTACCCATAAAGCTCAACGTTCTTGGAAAGAAGATTTCCGGAATCTACACCCTCGACCATGCGTTGAGGGCAGTCGCGGAAAACAAAAGGATCGGGGAAAAAATACTCTTCGTTTGCAAAAGGGAGCCAGTTGTGAACTTAGCGGTCAAGCAATTCGCAGAACTAAATTACACGATCGAACTCGTTGAAGTTGGTGAGAACATCGAAGTAAGAGGGGAAAAAAGAGTCGAGGAAGTGGAGGTAAACGGTGTGAAATACAGGTGCGACGCAATCGTCTTTTACAATGGAAGAGAGCCATTTAATCCGCTTAAGCTCAAGGGAACTCCAGTTGGAAATATCGCAGTTTGTTCTTATGACTACTCGAAAGTTGAAGAGCATGTGAAGAACTTTCTCGCAAAATTTTGAACATTTTGAAATTTGATTTAAATTTAAAGCAGTTTTAAACGAAAATATTTTAATCCTCCCGCTGATGGAGACGCGGTGATGTTATGGATATAAAGAAGGTTGCAGTTTTGGGCGCGGGAGACATGGGGCACGGAATCGCAGAGGTGTGCGCAATCGCTGGCTACGAAGTGACGATGAGGGACATAAAACAAGAGTTTGTTGACAGAGGGATGGAGAGGATAAAGCAAAGCTTGCTAAAGCTCCAGGAGAAAGGAAGAGTGGAGAACGCCGAAGCCGTTCTTTCAAGGATAAAGCCAACAGTAGACCTTGCGGAGGCAGTTAGAGATGCAGACATAATAATAGAAGCAGTTCCCGAGGTTTTTGAGATAAAAACACAGGTTTTCGCTGAGTGCGATAAACTTGCAAAGCCTGAGTGCATTTTCGCAAGCAACACTTCGACGATGAAGATCACGGATTTGGCAAAGGCAACGAAGAGAGAAGACAAGTTCATCGGATTGCACTTCTTTAACCCGCCCGTGCTCATGCAACTCGTTGAAGTTATCAAGGGGGAAAAGACGAGTGAAGAGACGATTGCAAAAGCAGTTGACTTCGTAAAGAAGATCGGAAAGGTTCCAGTGGTTGTGAAGAAAGACGTTCCCGGATTTATCGTTAACCGTGTTCAAGCGCCAGCGGGAGCCTTGCTCATGGCCATAATAGAGAAGGGAATCGCTACTCCAGAGGAAGTAGATGCGACAATTCGAAGAATGGGACTGCCAATGGGTCCCTTTGAGCTCATGGACTTCACAGGCATAGATGTCTTCTACCACGCAAGCAAATACTACGCGAAAACGATCAGCCCGGACTACGAACCTCCGAAGATACTCGAAGACATGATAAAGGCAAAGAACCTCGGAAAGAAAACTGGAAAAGGTTGGTATGATTGGAGCGCTGGAAGACCGATAATTGACTCAAGCAAAGCGACCGACAAGATAAACCCGTTTGATTTCACAATTGTCGAAATAAACGAAGCAGTTAAACTCGTCGAAATGGGTGTGGCAAGTCCAGAAGAAATTGATCTCGCGGTGAAGCTCGGGTTAAACAGACCATTTGGTCCATTTGAGATCGCAAAGTCTCTCGGACAAGATCAAATCCTCAACAGGCTCAATGAACTTGCAAAGCAGTTTGGAAAGAAGATATTCGAGCCTGCGGAGACCATAAAGGCTGGAAAGCTCATGGAGCTAATTGAGAAGAAGGAAAAGAAAGAAGAGGCAAAGGAAGAAGGATTCAAGACGATAAAGATCGAAAAACTTGAGGGCGGAGTTACGAAACTCATCTTGAACCGCCCAGACAGATTGAACACGATATCTCCAGAGCTCTTAGAAGAGCTCGACAAGGCGATAACCCAGCTGTGGAACGACAACGAAACAAGGGTCATCGTTATAACTGGCGCAGGAAGGGCATTTTCTGCGGGCGCAGATCTGACGACGCTGATCACACATCCATTTGACTTCCTTGAGCACAACAGAAAAGGAGAGAGGATATTCAGAAGGCTCAGTGAAATTCCAAAGCCCGTGATCGCAGCGATCAATGGTTATGCGCTTGGCGGTGGGCTTGAGATCGCAATGTCCTGCGACATAAGGCTGGCAAAGAAATCAGCAATCATTGGGCTACCAGAAGTTACCCTCGGCTTGATCCCAGGTTGGAGCGGGACGCAGAGGATGGTGAAGCTCATTGGCATAAGCAGGGCGATGCAGTTAGCTTTGACTGGGGAGAGAATAACCGCAGAAGTCGCTGAGAAATATGGGCTGATAAACAAGGTCTTCGACGACGACAAGTTCGAAGAGGAAGTGATGAAGTTCGCAAAAGAGATTGCCGAACGTTGTGCTCCGATTTCGATGGCTTTGATCAAGAGGCTCGTGAACAAGGGCGGAGAAGTTCCAATGGATATCGGACTCGAATGGGAATGCACAGCTGCGGGAATTTGCTTCGCAACCGAAGACTTACGAGAAGGGATTTCTGCTTTCCTAAGAAAAGAAAAGCCGAAATTCAAGGGCAGATAATGTGTAAATCCAATTTTTTGTTTTCCTTTTAATTCAGAATCTCCATCACTGTCAAAAAAGGGTTCTAGATCTCTTTTACCTCCTCAACAAAAACCCTTTCGCCGTCTTGAACGTTTTTAAGCTTTGAAATATCGCAGAGCAATTTGCCAATCACGTTAACTGCGCTTGCCGGGCGAATGAACTCGTCGCTTATTGGTGTTTTTCCAAAGAATAAACACAAAGCCCTTCCTGGAATCCAATACGCCACGTCTCCAAGCTCAACGATTTCCTTGCTGTTCTCCTTTTCCACACATTTGACTTCGGTTTCGAAGTATATTTCGTCTCCCCAACGATTCGCTATTGCTTCGATTGGCAACGCCTTTCTTATTGCCCCAACTGTCATTGGTGCAACGTTTTCGTAGATTTCCGCAATGCATTCCACACTTTCGAACTTAAACCTGAGCTTCATACCAAACACCTATATGTTAAACTCGTAGCCAAATTTTCGAACGAAGTCGTATCCGTCTTTAAAACTCTTCTCTGCTTCAAATTTAAGGATTGCGAAGTTCGCAAGCCCATAGGGATTTGCACAGGAGCCAATTGTGACGACCATTCCGTTTTGCTCGACTTTCAAGACTTTGCAAGGCTCATGCGATCTAACTACAATCCTAAGTCCGAGGTTATCTAAGAATCTCCGAGTGGCTTTTTTGCCAAAGAAGAACATAAAGCCTCTTCTGTAGTTCTCTCCGCACTCTTCTTTCTCCCAAGGATCGTTCCACATCATCTGGAGCGAAGTTTCTTCATCTGGATTCCTTAGAAGCTTTTTGCTCACTTCTACACAGGGAACTCCGCCGTGAACCATGAAGATCTCGTTGTTTAAGATTGCAGAAACTGGTATCCTTTCCCAGAGGTTCCTTAAGGCTTCGTATATCTCTTCGCCGTTTTCATAAGCGCTCAACTGAAAAGGAAGCTCATGTGGGTAAACATCCTCGCTTTCATGGTTTCCACGCAGCAGAAAAGCCTTGCCCTCGAGAAACATCGAGAGAACCTTCCCATATACCTCCACCGGGTAATCGCCGCGATCCGCGTAATCGCCAAGAAAAATCGCTTTCCCTTCGATCTCTCGTTCGATTATTTCGAGCGTTTCGATGTCAGCGTGAACATCTCCGATGATAGTGCAAACCTTTTCTTCTATTTCAAGCATTTTCTCGCCCATCAAACTCTTTGCTTCATCGATCATCTCGAGCAGATCCATATGAAAAGTCTCATCAACCCTTATATATTATTACTCCGCAGAGTTCTACCGATGAAACACTTGATCTCGATCGAAGATTTGAGCAAGATCGAAATATTGAGAATACTCGACAAAGCCGAAGAGTTTGAGCCCGTTGCCCTTGGGAAGAAGAGCTTAGACGTTTTAAGGGGAAAGATCCTTGCCAACCTCTTCTTCGAGCCATCGACGAGAACGAGAATCAGTTTTGAATGTGCGATGAAAAGGCTTGGAGGTGACGTGATCAACGTCTCCACGCAGGAAGCGAGCAGTATGGCAAAAGGAGAGACGCTCGCGGACACAATAAAAGTGATCTCGAACTACTGCGATGCGATAGTGATCAGACATCCACTGGAGGGAGCTGCGAGGTTTGCTGCGGAGAACGCAACAGTTCCAGTTATCAACGCAGGAGACGGCGCAGGGCAACATCCCACACAAACACTTCTTGACCTTTACACGATAAGAAAAGAGCTTGGAAGAATCGACGGAACAAAGATAGCACTTGTTGGTGACCTAAAATACTCAAGAACAATTCATTCCCTTATCAAAGCCCTTACGCTCTTTAAAACCAAGATCTACTTAGTCAGCCCAGAAGCGCTTGAACTACCACGGGAATTCCTTGAGGAACTCTCGGGGGAGATAGAGAAGGCTAAACTTGAGGAAATTGTAACGGATTTGGACGTAGTTTACGTTACGAGGATTCAGAAAGAGAGGTTTCTTGATGAAGAAGAGTATCGGAAGGTTGCGAAGAGCTACAGGGTAACATTGGATATTGTGAACAGAATGAAAGACGAAGCGATAATCTTGCATCCCCTACCGAGAGTTGACGAAATTGCAGTCGAGGTAGACACAACGAAACAGGCGAGGTATTTCAAGCAGGCATTTTATGGAGTTCCGGTTAGAATGGCGATACTAACTGAGGTGATGCTGTGAAAAAAGAGCTTGTGATAAGCAAGATAAAAGAGGGAACCGTGATCGACCATATAAATGCTGGCAGAGCTTTGCTTGTGCTAAAAATCTTAGGGATTGATGAGAACACGAAGGAAACAGTTTCGCTTGCTTTGAACGTTCCGAGCAAGAAGATTGGGAAAAAGGACATAGTGAAGGTCGAGGGTCTATTTATAAGTGAAGAGAAGCTGAACAAGATAGCACTAATCGCTCCAAATGCTACGATAAACCTGATAAAGGACTACGAGATAGAAAAGAAGTTCAAGGTAAAGTTACCCGAAGTTGTAAAGGGAATTTTGAAGTGTCCAAACAAAATGTGCATCTCCAACGCAAGGGAGCCTGTGGAGAGCATTTTTTACATAGGCGTGAGGAACAACGAAGTCGTTGCAAAATGCCACTACTGCGGTAGAAAGATCACAGACCTTGCAAAGTTCATCGTGTAAATACAAAAATAAAAATTAGGATCGTTTTCTCTCCAAGAAATCACCGATAATCGTGCCAACGATGAAGAACAAGGCAAAGATAACTGCAATTATTAAGAACGCAATTGTAGTTCCGATCGTTGCTCCAACCACTGAGATTCCTGGGACGAGGATTCCGATTAGCAAACCAAAGACAACACCAAGGACAACTCCGGCGAAAATGCCTTTCTTCATTATCGCCACTCTGTCCTCTTTTCCAGGTCTTGTGTAGCCGTAAACAATTCCGAGGAACAACAATACCAACGCTATCCAAAGATCCCAAGCCATGCGTATCAATAAACGAACCGCTATATAACCCTTCCCAAGCTCAAAAATTTATTTATCATTAGAACACATGCAATATGCAAATTGAACGAAAAACCTTCAAAAGTCTTGATGGAAAAGATGTTCCAGCGTTTTCTTTACGAACAAAAAGTGAGAAATCGTTGGTCCTCATACATGGATTTGCCTCTTCGAAAGACGAAACGCTCGGAATTGCATACAAAATTGCAGAAAGAGGATACGACGTGTTTGCTATCGATCTCCGTGGTCACGGAGACAATGAGAACAAATTCGACGAGAACGTCCTTGAAGATGTCGAAGGGGTAATTGCAGAGCTTAGAAAAAGCTACGAGAATGTTTTCACATTCGGACACAGTCTTGGGGGTTTGCTGAGCTTAAAAAGTTCTTCGGACTTTGCTTTTGCAGTTTCTCCGCCTTTGATGACAAAGGTCGTTTTAGAAGTCGAGTTCATGCTTCTCGTGCATGCCTGCAAAGTTAAGGATGGAGCGACAATTTTCGAGATCCTTAAAAAGCTAAACCCTCCGGAAAGGAGAGAGAATGCGATAGTATTTTACGGGAAAGGTGAATCGGATGCGTTGAAGACTATGATAAAAAACTGGGCCGAAGGGAGAGATGTGAAGATCGTCGAGCTCGAAGATAAGCAAGCATCGCTACCGCAAACGCAAGTCGACGCAGAAAAGCTCAAGCTTTACATTCCAAGGTTCGTGAGTCACCAAGCGGTGATCCATTCAAGGAGATTATTCGAGTTTCTTTGAGTAAATGAATCCCCTCTTTATCCCTTTCTTGCTCAGCAAAACGCCAGAAGAGCTACGATGCTGGACTGGAATATTTTCGAGGTTCATCCTTATGCAGTATCCATCCCTGCTCAGCAAAAACAGATCTCCTGAATCGCAGACTTCTGCGAACACAACCTTTCCGGTTTTCTCCGTCACCTTGTAACCCACAACCCCTTTCGCTCCACGATTCATAGTTCTAAACTCAGAAATATCGCATCTCTTCCCGTAACCATTTTCGCTTGCGATCAAGAGCTCTTTGCCATTTCCAGACGCTACAAATGCGATGCTGTCGTTTTCACGCAAACTCATCGCAATCACTCCCCTCGAGCTTCTCGAGTAGATCGGAATCTTTTCCACATTTACCCTCAGCACATAGCCATTTGAAGTGATTAGAAAAACTTCATCACCTTTAAGCAAATCCGCAAAAGCTATTTTTTCGGTTGAAGCTATGATCCCAGCCCTTTTTGCGTTCTCGAACTCTTCAAGTGAAACCCTTTTGATGCGACCTTTTTCTGTTACGACAATTGCAAACCCCTCGAAATTCCGAACCCCAAATGCGGAGACGATTTTTTCATTTTCAAGCCTTATAAACTTTTTCAGCGAAACTCCATTCGCAGTTCTATCGAGCTTTGGAATCTCTTCTGCGTCGATCCAAAAGGCTTTTCCGCTGTCTGTAAATATCAGGATTTTTTCATCGCTTCTACAATTTCTAAAAACCGCAATTTCGTCGTTTTCATCGAGTTGCGTTGCTATAACCCCAACTCCTCCCCTCTCCTGTTTCTTAAACGCGCTGAAGTCAACTCTCTTAGCAAACCCTGCTGAAGTTACGATCAAAATCGTCTCTTCGACTTCTTTAAAGTCCTCAGCCTTTGCAACGATCTTTGTTCTTCTGCTGTCACCATACTTCTCCTTTATTTCCCTCATCTCCTTAACTACGATCTCATCGATCCTCTTCGGATCTGCAAGGATCTGCTCCATCTCGTTCACACTTTTAACGAGTGCCTCGTGCTCAGCGATTAGGGCTTCGATTTCAAGGCTTGTCAGCTTCTGTAGCCTTGTCTGGAGAATTGCCTCAGCTTGAGCTTCGCTGAGGTTGAATTTTTCCATCAACGACTTCTTAGCCTCTGAGGGTGATTTTGAAGCTCTTATGATTGCAATTGCTTCATCAAGGTTCTCGATCGCTATCTTAAGCCCCTCGACGATATGCAGCCTTTCCTTCGCCTTCTTAAGCTCGTACGAAATTCTTCGCTTTGTAACTTCTCTCCTATGCTCAACAAAGCACTGTATAAGTTCAAGAAGGTTCATGATCTTTGGTTCGTTGTTGTGTAATGCAAGCAGGATAATTCCAAAAGTTGTTTCGAGATTTGTGTGACTGTAAAGCTTTCTAAGAACTGAGTTCGCAGAACCTTTCAGCTCAATCACAATTCTTATGCCTTCTCTGTCTGATTCGTCTCTGATCGCCTTAATTTCTTCCATCTTTCCTTCTTTGACCAACTCCGCAATGCTCTCGATCAATCGAGCCTTGTTCACCATGTATGGGATCTCTTTTATCACAATGCGATCTTTATCAACCTCAACTGTCCCGCGAACAACGATTTTTCCCCTTCCAGTCTTGTAAGCCTCCTCAATACCTTCCATTCCAACAATTTCTCCACCAGTTGGAAAATCCGGACCTTTTATAAATTTCATTAAATCTTCAACTGTAACGTTCGGATTTTCAATGCAAAAGATAACCGCGTCGCAAACTTCTGCGAGGTTGTGGGGAGGGATGTTCGTAGCCATCCCAACTGCAATACCGCTTGAACCGTTTACAAGCAGATTTGGAATCCTCGCAGGTAGAACAACTGGTTCCTTTAACGTTGCGTCGAAATTTGGCATGAAGTCAACAGTCTCTTTTTCGATGTCTGCAAGCATTTCTTCAGCTATCTTCGCAAGCCTCGCCTCAGTGTAGCGCATCGCAGCAGGTGGATCGCCGTCGATGCTTCCAAAATTTCCTTGCCCCTCAATCAACGGATAACGCATTGTGAAATCTTGCGCAAGTCGAACGAGTGCATCGTAAACCGCAGCATCGCCGTGAGGGTGATACTTACCAAGGACTTCTCCAACAATTCTCGCACATTTCCTGAAGGACTTAGTGCTGTGCAGTTGCATTTCGTGCATTGCGTAGAGAATTCTCCTCTGCACAGGCTTTAGACCGTCACGAGCGTCTGGCAAAGCTCTCCCAACAATTACACTCATTGCGTAATCGATGTAAGAGCTCTTCAACTCCTCTCCGATGTCTTTGATTATCTCCACAAAAGAACTTGGCTGGAAAGATTTAAATGGGTTCCCCTGACTTCATGCATGGATGAAAAAATCGACATGATTGTGGAACGAACTGTTAAAAAGATACTTTCTCCTTATCCAATCCCTCCTGCAATAGAAGTCGTGAACTACGTGAACGAAGCGGTGTCCAAGATCGTGAACGGGATCATGGAAAGATACAAAAACAGAGATGTGAATTTTGATGAGGCGATCGAAGACCTGATGCGCTACTTGGCAACAGATAGAAACTTCTCTCCAAGCGATAGCCTTAGGCTCTTGGGCGACTTAAAGAAGGAGATTAGAAAGGAATTTCATCTCAACGAGAAGGAGACGATTAAACTCTACGAACTCGTCGACGAAGTTCTCTACAAAGCATTTGAGTTTTACTACAGCTGCAGAGCAAAGATTTTTGAGCTCAGACTCAAGGAGAAAGACAGGGATTTGGAGATCATGCGTAGGATCATAGAGTTCTCGAACATCGCAGGTAAGGAATTTCGAAAAGATTAATAAGTCTTTGGATTTCTTTCAGCATGAAGCAGTTGGTCTCGATCTCAGATCTGAGTCCAGACGAGATCCTCTCAATCCTCGAGCTTGCAGAAAGAGTGAAAGAAGATCGCAAAAAAGGGGTCTTCAAAGAGCTATTGAAAAATAAAACTCTTGCGATGATTTTTGAGTTGCCGTCGACGAGAACTCGTGTGTCTTTCGAAGTTGCAATGCTCGAACTCGGCGGTAATGCGCTTTACTTGAACTGGAACGACCTACAGCTTGGCAGAGGGGAGCCGATAAAGGATACTGCGAGGGTTATGAGTAGATACGTGCACGCGGTTATGATGCGTGTCCGAAGGCATGAGACGATAGAGGAGTTTGCGAGGTTTTCGTCGGTTCCCGTGATCAACGGACTCAGCAATCTCGAGCATCCCTGCCAGATAATCGCAGATCTGCTCACGATAAAGGAAAAAAAGGGATTAAAGGGGATCAAGATAGCCTGGGTCGGAGATGGAAATAATGTATGCAACTCGCTCATCTTAGCCTCAACGATGCTGGGAATAGAGATTTCAGTTGCCTGCCCAGAGGGTTTCGAACCAAACCCCGAGATCATAAGAAAAGCGAAGAGCTTCGGGGAAGTGAAGATCCTTAGAGATCCGAAGGATGCGGTCAAAGATGCAGACGTTATCTACACAGACGTCTGGGCGTCAATGGGACAAGAAGCGGAGAGAGAAAAAAGGCTAAAGGTCTTCAAGAAATACCAAGTGAACGAGGAACTCGTTTCAATTGCAAAAGACGCGATTGTTATGCACTGCCTACCAGCGCATCGTGGAGAAGAGATAACGGACGAAGTTATTGAAAGCGAGAGAAGCGTCGTATTCGATCAAGCTGAGAACAGACTTCACGCGCAAAAAGCGATTTTGTTAAAGCTCATTTCTTGAGCGACAAATACATGTCGAACTCGTGATACGGTGCAACGATCTCGAATCCGAGTTTTTTGTATACGTGTATCGCTCTTGAGTTCGTTCTCTCGGTTACGAGCGTTATTCCGTCAAATCCAGCTTTTTTGCAGTATTCGATTATCAGCTTCATCATTTCCTGCCCTAAACCTCTATTCTGGTAATTCTGATGAACGAATATCGTGAGATCAACACGATTCCTGTCGTCTGGGACTATTACGAGGTGCCCAATGATCTTTCCGTTCTTCTCTGCGACGATTGCAAACCCATTTTTGGCAAGGTAGTTTATCCAAGTTTCGACCCCACTTCTCGTCAGCGGTGGCAAACCGAGGCATCGATAATCGGGATCGTAGTTCACATACATCTCGATCAGAGCTTCACGATCTTTCTCGTGATCATACTGCCTAACCAATATCTCTTCTCCTGTTTTGTCCTTCACGATCCTCGCTTGGAAAGGTGGAAACAGCACAGTTGCCATTGAATTAGATTTGTTTTCGGAGTTTTAAAATTTTTTGCGATATATTAATCCTAATATTGTGATTTTTGTGTTAAAATCACCGAACTTAAAAAATTTATCAATAAACACTCCTATCCTCGATCTCTCCGACAAGATTCTTCTTCACAAGCTCTTTCGCGGTTTCTAAGTCGTAGTTGCCAAGCAAAAACATTAGCTTAACGAGTGCAGTCTCTGGGAGCATGTCTTCGCCCTCTATTACTCCAACCCTCAGCAAATCTCTACCGGTGTCGTAGACACGATCGCAGACTCTGCCAAAAAGACACTGCGAGGTCATGACCACCAAGGAGTCTTCACAAACTCTTTTCAGAGTTTCAATCCAATCCGTCGAAACGTGCCCCAAGCCTGTGCCTTCGATCACAAAACCGCGATAGCCCCTTGAATGGAAGAACTCGAGGATGTCAGCGCTTAGTCCGGGAAAGAACTTTATGAGGGCAACTTTTTCCTCAAGCTTATCTTTGAGCTCAAGCTTTCTTTCTCCACGCTTAAATCTCCAGGAGAGCCACTCGATTTCTAAGGATGGGTAATTTATCCTTGCAACCGGCTTTGCATTAATTGATTGAAACGCGTCTCTTCGAGACGTGTGCATCTTTCTGACTTTAACACCGCGATGCGCATAGCAGAAGTCATCGCTCGTCGAGCCGTGCATGCAAACCAAAACCTCGCCAACATCGCTAACGCTGAGTTTCGCTGAACAAAGAAGGTTCATCGTGGCATCGCTACTTGGACGATCGCTACTTCTTTGCGCTCCAACGAAGACAACTGGTTTTGGAGTCGAGAGCATGAAGGCAAGAGCCGAAGCAGAGTAGTGCATCGTGTCAGTGCCGTGTGTAATGATGACACCTTCATAGCTTTTGAGCGATTCGTAAACCCTACGTGCAAGCTCTATCCAGTAACCGGGCTTCATGTTTTCGCTCAGGATGTTGTAAAGGAGTTCTGCAGAAACGTTGCAAATCTCCGTAATCTCTGGAACTTCGGAAACTATCTCCTCAGCCGTGAATTGGCTCGTAACAGCGCCGGTTCGGTAGTCAACTTTGCTCGCTATTGTGCCCCCGGTGGAGATTATTTTGACGTCGGGCAAACCTTCTTTTCTCAAAAGTTCTCGCTTTACTTCGACTTTTTCAAGCTCTCCGAGAACTTCAAGTAGCTCGTATTCAACGAAACCAACGTTGTATCCGTTGTCGAGCTTTAAGACTAAGTTGCCGGTGAAGCTTGGCATCACGATACCTTCAAATATCTTCCCCTTAGCTTTAATCTTGACTTTCTTCCCAGTCAACACGAAAAGTCCCTCCGATTTTTTCGACTTCCCTCTCCAACAATCCCAGCCTCGCTTCAATCCTTTTCTTTACTCGCAGAAGTTTCCTTCTCTGCTTCAAAATTTTTTCTTTGCGAACCTTTATCATTCTCTCAACCTCTTCTTTCGCAGTCCCACCGGTGATCTTCCTTCTCTCAACCGCTTTCTTTACGTCTATTGTATCGAGTAACTTCGCTTCATTAACTTTGATCTCATAACCGAATTCTCTTGCGATCTTCTCAACATTTTCAGCTGTAACATTCAATCTCTGCGACACCAATCGAGCGACAATCTTGTGCGCATCTCTAAAAGGAATTCTGAAATCTTTTACGAGCATGTCTGCGATTTCAGTTGCTATCGAAAAACCCTCACTCGCTTTAGCTTCGAAGGCTTCTTTGTTGAACTTCAACCCTTTAAGCATACCGTTCAAAACTCTGAGCGAAACCTGTGTTGCCTTCAGGGTTTCGTAGAGAATTGCGTTCATCTCCTGAAAGTCCCTATTATAGCTGAACGGCAGTCCCTTGTAAATCGACATCGCAGAAGTTAAACTACCAATCATTTTACCAGCTTTTGCTCTGAGAAGCTCAGCAACGTCTGGGTTCTTTTTTTGTGGCATGATCGAAGAAGTTGACGCAAATTCCTCTGGAATGTCGACAAAACCGAGAGTTGAGAAGACTATTAGCTCTTCAGCAATCCTCGAAACATTTGTCATGAGCATTGCACAACTGAAGATCGCTTCTATCAGAAAATCCCTCGTAGAGACTGCAAACTCACTATGCTCCAAAATGCCGTCAAAGCCGAGGAGTTTTGCAACAAAACCACGATCTAAGTTGTAGCTCGTAGATGCGAAGGCAGAAGCGCCAAGCGGGCATAAGTTCGACCTCTTGAAGGCTTCGATAACTCTTTCGAAATCCTTTTCAAGAAGGTCGTGATAAGTTAGCAAATGGTGCGAAAGCCTTGTGGGCTGGGCGAATTGCAGATGCGTAAACCCTGGCATGATTGCGTCGTTTTTCTCAGCTAAATCCAAGATCGTTGATTGAACCTCTAAAATTTTCTGGGCAATCCTCAGCAGATTGTCCCTTGCGAACAACCTAAGGCAAGTCGCAATCTCATCGTTCCTCGATCTTCCAGTGTGCATCCTCTTCCCTTCCTTCGTGATCTCCGTGACCTTTGCCTCGATTGCCTCGTGGATGTCCTCGAACTCTCTACTATAGCCTTCTTTTAGAACTTTAGCCAGCGCATTTATTATCTCAACCGCTTCCCGAGTCGTGAGGTAGCAACCTTTGTGCAAGCAAAGAACGTGCGCAACGTCTACAAGGATGTCGTAGTAAAATATGTTTGAGTCGTGCTCTATTGAGCTCGTAAAGTTCAGAGCTTCCTTATCCATTTCCCTTAGCCTTTCCTTCCTGAACATCAAACCCATCTCGCCCCATTTTCGAAGATTTCCTTTTTCCAGATCGGGAGTTCGGTTTTCATAAGCTCCACCGCAAGGATCAGTGGAGCCCAGATGTCTTTTCTATGCTGTCCAGCAACTGCGATGTAAACGATATCTTCACCAGGCATAACCACGCCGAGTTTATGGAAAAGCTTTGCATTTCTAATCCCGGGAAAACGTTTAACGTTGTTTTCGAGCTCCGCAACCTTTTCTGCAAGAAGCTCCTGGTATGCTTCGTATTCGAGCATCTTTACTTTCTTTCCTTCCGAAATCGCTCTCGCGACGCCGATAAAGATTCCGACTGCCCCACAGTCTAAGGCGTCTTTCTTCACTTTTTCAACCACGCTTTTCAGCGTTTCTATTTCCGGCGCTTTGAGAATGTGTTCGAGTTTTGTGGCTTTTGGTATCTTTACACCCATTCCCTTTTCGAGTCCCTCTACTTCAAGATCAAACCCCTTTAGTATTGCAAAATCGAAACCGAGGTCTGCAAGACATTCCAACACTTCTCTAAGATTCCTCGCGTCTGCAGTTATCTGCAGTGATTCTCCGAGTTTTGCACAACACTCGTTCTTTCCATTCTTCACTACAAGAACTGCCTTCCCGATCTTCTTCAGATCCTTAAAAATCTCCTCATCCCCAACAGCGATCTTCAAAGCTCTTCACCTCCATGGAACAGAAAATCGGTTGAACAACGTGGTGTTTGAAGCTAATCTTTTCTCTCTCAACTTCGATCTCAGCGCAACTCGCAACAGACATCCTCGGCTGAGTTGGGCTCCCCGGGCAAATAGCGACGATTCCTTTCCTTTTCTCAATCACAAATCTGTGCAAATGCCCAAAGATGAGCACATCAACCTCGAGTTCCATAGCCCTGTAGATCAAATCATGAAAATCGTTCACGTAGTTCCCAGAGTGAACAACCCCAAACCTAAATCTTCCCACTTCGAATTTCGCAACCTCATCCAATTCCGATTTCACTCTTTCGTCGTCAGAATTCCCACGGACTGCAATGAGGTTGAAGTCTGAAAATCTCCTGTAAACTTCGTAACTCGTGAAGTCTCCAGCGTGAACCACAAAATCCGCAACACTCAACAATTTTTCGAGCTTCTTTGGTATGCCCCATTCCCTGAGATGTGTGTCTGCGAGCGCAATTATTTTCATCATGTAGCATTGGCGATTCGCAAATAAATTTTTTTGGCATCAAAGATATTTGCCCAAGTACCATTCCCAGATCTTTTTCAGTCCAGCGAGCAACGTCGAGTATTTTTCACTCGCATCTATTTCTCTCCAAGGGCGAAGTTGGAGGCACTTCGCAACAATTGCTTTCTCCTCGACTTCGCTTAGCTTTGCATCGCCGAGCTTCGAGTAGTAAAACCTTACAAGCGGTCTTGCGAGATCGGATATGTATTCGTAAAACCCGAGACCTTCGAAGTATTTTTGAAGTCTTTCAATCTCCACAGCCCCGAATTTCGGTTTGCAGACATCGATCTCCTTTTTGAGTGTTTTTAAGACTCTTATTGCCGTTGTAACTTCGAGATCGCCCAGCTCATCGCTTAGATACTCAATGAACCTTCGGATGAATTCTACGTTCATCCTTTCAACGTTTTCAAAGTCGCTTATCGGTTTCAAAACGATCGCAGTAAATTCCCCGCTAACTTCGTTTCTCTGCGGAGTTATGTGTACTGGGATGAAGCCATTCTTGATCCAAAACTTCATCAACTCGTCGGAAATTCCAAACCCGGAACCAACCCAGTCCAAAGAGTTCTGATTTGCCCATTCCACGATTTTTTGGAGGGCAAAGCTTCCGATTCCGAGATCCATTGCATTCGGGTGTGTCGCAATTCTAACGACTCTCAAACCTTTTTTCTTTGCAAACTCGTAGTTCCAAAAGTGCTTCAACGCTAAATCTGGGATTATTTGTCCCTTTGGCTTATAGCCTCGGCGAATCTTTTCGATCACATCGTCTCCGAGCCCACCTTCGATCGCAATGTGGAGAGAACAAACGATCTTCCCGTTGACGAAAACAGCGAAGGGAAAATGATTTGGGGTATCGAGAAGAATTGCAAGATCCGAGGGACGATTACGATAGTGAGCGAGAACGTAGATCCCGAAGAATTCCCTCAGCATTCTCTCATTTTTCATCAACTCCTCTTTTTCGAGCATTCGGAACTCGAGCTTCTGCGCTTTTATTTTCTCGAGGTCTTTCTCGTCCAACTCTGCGGGTTGTGCGTTGAGCAATAAAACATCGTATAGCCAGGCTTCGATTGGGTCGCCGTTTCCATATCTTATTGGCTCCGACATGTGGATCTTTTCAACCTCGATGGTTTCATCGCTCTCGAGTTTTTTGAGAAAGCGGACGTTGAAACTCCTCCCCGTTCCCTCGTAGCCGTGCACAGTTGTTGAGAATATCATGTGCCTAACATTTGTTGTTATCTGGAGTAGAACTGGTGCTTCGATCCCCGCTGCCTCATCCACTATCAAGATGTCTGCAAATTCTCTTTCCTCAATTGCCCTCCTTGGAACCGCGTATTCGACTCTTGCATACTTGCTGTTCAAAACTGTAATCATATCTTCCTCGCTCTTCTTCACAAAGAAGTCTCTCATTCCTTGTCTCTTCATCGCCTTCATCAGAAATCTAAAATAAGTCTGAACAGATTGCGGAGTTGGAGCAACGACGAGAACTCTCACGGGTCTTTTTAAGATTCTTTCGAGTCTCGAAACCAAAGCCGGTGTTACGATTCCAAGAACCGCCGTTTTCCCACGACCTCTATCTGCGGTTATAACAACTGCCTTTCTCTCTTTCTCTCTCTCAAAGAAGTGTTCGAACAGCGAGACAACTCTGACTTGGTCTTGAGTTGCGCAGAGTTTGTAGAGCTTTTTCTTTATCCTCGTTTTCTCAGGGATTACGATCTCCTCTCTCGAAGATGATATCCTTTCGAACTCGTATCTCTTAATGATTCTACCGGAATCGACGTCGTAAATTATAACTCCCTTCGCCTCAAGCGTCCTTTCGATGAATCTGCGGTAAAATCTTCCAACGACGTCTTCAATTGTAAACGGCTCGCTGATGAGGTCTTCATGCCACTTGCTCTTCATGTTGAACCATTTCTCCAAAGGAGGTGAGATTGCGACAATTATACCACCTTCTTCAATCGTTTCAACAACTATCCCGAGATCGTTCGGGTGAAAGCCTTCGGTTAAATCCATTATCAGAGCAGAAAAGGTCCTTCCGAGAACTTGAGATGAGTCTTTCCAGTGAAAACGCTCTCCAGCAAAGTCTTTCACAAGTTCGAGAAAATTCTCCCTACCCACGAGCAGAAGATCTTTTTTAGCGTTTTTTTCCAAATTTTCGCTTACAAGTTTACCCGCAATCTTTATCGCTTCTTTAAAATTGCTCGAACAAAGGAACACGAGAAATCTATGCCTATTCTTATGAGCGTTTTCTATTGCAACATCTACTTCGTGAAAAATTTCGGCCATTGGCATAATCTTGGTTTCGGCAATTAAAACTTGCTAAAAAAGTAAAAATTGGATTAGAACTCGGGCATCTCTTCAGTACCGGCGCCTTTTCCTTTCTCTTTCTCTTTCTCGAGTCCTTTCGCCGCGATAACGTCGTCGACCCTCAGAATCATAACCGCAACTTCTGTTGCAGACTGAATAGCCTGCGTCTTCACCCTCAGAGGTTCGATGACTCCACGCTCTTTCATGTCCACAACTTTGCCCGTTTCAACGTCAACTCCTGCGAACTTCTGCCCCTTCTCGTGTGCCGACTTGAGGTTGACTATCACATCAATTGGATCAAGTCCAGCGTTCTCTGCAAGGGTTCTTGGGATTATTTCGAGTGCAGAAGCGAAGGCTTCGATTGCCAACTGCTCTCTTCCGCCAACACTTGGTGCCCACTGCTTGAGCCTAAGGCTAAGCTCCATCTCTGGCGCTCCAGCTCCAGCAACGACTTTTCCATCCTCAATCGCACATGCAACGACTCTGATAGCATCCTCAATTCCCCTTGCAACCTCGTCAACCACATGCTCAGTTCCGCCACGGACCAAGATCGTCACAGCCTTTGGATTCTTGCAACCCTCGACGAAAACCATCTTCTCGTCGCCAACCTTTCTCTCTTCAACGAGCTCTGCTTCTCCAAGATCAGATGGGCTTATTTCTCTGAGATCTGTGAGTATTTTAGCTCCTGTTGCCTTTGCAAGCTTTTCTATGTCGCTCTTCTTTACCCTCCTTACTGCTAAGATTCCTGCTTTTGCCAAGTAGTACTGCGCAAGGTCATCAATGCCTTTCTGGCAGAACACAACGTTTGCGCCAGCGCTCGCAATCTTGTCGACCATCTCCTTGAGCATCCTCTCTTCTTGCTCGATGAACTTCTGTAACTTTTCCGGATCTGTGATGCGGATCTTCGCATCGATCTCAGTCTCCTTGACCTCCAAAGCGCTGTCCAAGAGTAGAATCTTTGCGTTCTTTACACTTTTCGGCATTCCCGGGTGAACGACTTCTTTGTCGAGAACAATGCCCTCAACGAGTTGTGTATCTTCAACGCTCCCACCTTGTCTTTTCTCGATCTTTATGTTCTCCGTGTCCGCCTTGAACTTACCATTCACCTCTTCTACAATCGTTCTCACCGCTTTAACTGCAATCTCGGAAAGCTTCTCAAGCGCAACTTCCGCACCTTTTCCAGTCATCGCTGTGCTCGCCACCTTCTTGAGCATTTCAATGTCATCCTTGCTAATTGGAATCGCTATTGTATCGAGAACTTCGAGAGCTTTCGATGCTGCGAGTCTGTAACCATTGCAGATGACCGCAGAGTGAATCTCCTGATCAAGCAACTCCTCAGCCTTCTTAAGAAGCTCTCCAGCGATCACGACCGCAGTAGTAGTTCCGTCTCCGACTTCGTTGTCTTGGGTCTTCGCAACCTCGATAACCATTTTCGCAGCTGGATGCTCGACGTCCATTTCCTTCAGAATTGTAACACCATCGTTCGTTATCGTTATGTCACCAAGGCTGTCGACAAGCATTTTGTCCATTCCCTTCGGTCCAAGAGTGCTTCTTACAGCTTCGGCAATTATTCGAGCCGCGGTTATGTTCATCCTCTGCGCGTCTCTTCCAACGGTTCTCTGCGTCCCCTCCTTAAGGATGAGCACAGGCGTTCCCTGAAGCACCGCCATTCAACCACCTCCTTACAGAGATCGATGGATAGGTATTTCTATATAAGGTTTTCGGTTAAATTTCTTGCTCCTTACTATTAGGAACGTTTTAGCTGAAGAGAACTTTGAATCAGCAACAATCTTGAGAAACCCTCTTTTTCAAATCCCAGGATGTTCATCACCACTCCGCGGGCACTGAAGCTTTTCCGGCTCTCCGCTTGCCTTGGTTTTTAAAACTAGTTTAAAAAACCAAAAAGAAATTATTTTTAAATCCAAAGTTACCCATAGTTGATGAGTCTCCTTGTGTATATCGACGGAGAATTTGTGCCGGAAGATGAAGCGAAGATAAGCATTTTCGACCACGGATTTCTTTACGGCGACGGAGTCTTTGAGGGTATAAGGGCTTACAATGGCAGAGTTTTCAAGCTTCGAGAGCACATCGATCGTTTATATGATTCTGCAAAGGCTATAGCCCTCGAAATCCCACTGAGCAAGGAGGAATTCGAGAAAGTAATAATCGAAACCCTGCGGAGGAACAAATTGCGCGACGCCTACATAAGACCGATCGTAACCCGTGGTGTGGGCGACCTCGGTTTAGATCCGAGAAAGTGCAAGAAACCGACGGTGATAGTTATAACAAAGCCCTGGGAAAAGATGTACGGTGATCTATACGAAAAAGGGCTTAGAGCAGTTACCGTAGCGGTAAGGAGAAACAGCTACGACGCACTACCGCCGAACATAAAATCGCTGAATTACCTGAACAACATCCTCGCAAAAATCGAGGCAAACGTCAAAGGAGGAGACGAGGCGATTTTCCTTGACAAAGATGGCTTCGTATCCGAAGGCAGTGGAGACAACGTTTTCATTGTTAAAAATGGAAGAATCATAACACCACCGACGATAAACAACCTAAGGGGTATAACAAGAGACGTTACAATCGAGATCATTCAAAAGCTCGGAATTCCATTTAAAGAAGCGAACATAGGACTCTACGACCTTTATACCGCGGATGAGGCCTTTGTAACTGGAACTGCCGCAGAAATTGCACCTATCGTTGAGATCGACGGTAGAAAGATAGGAGATGGAAAGCCGGGGAAAATTACGAAGCTTTTAATGGTGGAGTTTGAAAAAATGACACAAACAGAGGGAGTTCCGATATATGAATGAGAGCGAGCTCTTTACACTCGTAGTCGAGCTCGAAGATAAACCTGGGCAACTGCTAAGGGTTCTCGAACCAATCGCAAAGAATGGAGGTAACATCGTTGGAATCGTGCATCAGAGGGGAAAAAGAACGCCTTTGAATCGGGTTCCGGTGGAGATTTCTTTCACCGCAGACTCAAAGAGGGCTGAAAAGATTTTCAGAGAGCTTGAGAGCTTCGTTGTTGTTAGAAGCTTTGGGAAAATCAAGAGCTCGACGATTTCACTGCTACTCATAGGTCACGTTGTGCACACGGATTTAAGCGACACGATAAAAAGGATCGACAACGAAGACGCGGAATGCGTAGAGCTAAACATGAAGATGCCTGAACTTGACCAGCCATCGACCGCAATATTGACGATAAGCGCAAAAAGCGACGAAGCGCTTGAAAAAGCAGTTGAGCGAGTAAGGGATATCTGTAAAGAGAAGGGAATCTTAGTAGTTGAACCAGTGGATGTGATATGATCAGGATCGCAATTATAGGCTTCGGAACTGTTGGGCAAGGAGTCGCAGAGTTGCTAGCAAGAAAAAGGGAAGAGATTGAGAAAAGAATAGGAAAGTTCAAAGTTGTTGCGATCGCAGATTTGACTGGCTCGATCTCTGGAGACTTCAAATTAGAGGATGCAATAGAGAGCAGAAAACAAGGCAAACTGCCCGAGCAAAGATCTGCAATGGAAGTTGCCGAGCAAGAAGACTACGATGTTATGATTGAGGTAACAACGACGAAACTCGACGAAAGCGGGATAGTTTACATGAAGACTGCGCTTAACAAGGGAGCGAGTGTGATCACGAGCAACAAGAGCATCGCAATTGCATTGCCAGAGCTTTTAAAGATGGCTGAGAAAAAGAATGCAAAACTGCTCTACGAAGCAACCGTCGGTGGTGCAATGCCGGTGATAAAATTGCTCAATAGCTACTTAGCGCTCTGCGAGATCCAAAGGATCAATGGAATCCTGAATGGAACGTGCAACTACATTCTGACAAGGATGGAAGAAGAGGGTCTGCCGTACAGCCAAGTTCTGAAGGAGGCACAGGAGATGGGGATTGCGGAATCGAACCCCACCGCAGACGTTGAAGGGATCGATGCCGGAATAAAGCTTGTAATCTTAGCAAACACAATCGGAATCCCAGCGAAGTTTGAAGACGTTGAAAGGGAAGGAATAACCAAAATAACCCCGCACGCCTTCAAGGTTGCGATGCAGAAAGGATTCACGATAAGGTTGATCGCAGAAGCGAGTCGCAGAAAGCTAAGAGTCTCTCCAAGGCTCGTAAAAATTAACAGCCCACTCGCAATAAAGGGAACCCTGAACGCTCTCCTGATCAACACGGACACCGCAGGAGAGATCTTCGTTGCAGGTCGTGGTGCGGGAAAGTTCGAAACCGCAAGCGCAATACTATCAGACCTCTATGAACTCTTTAGAAGTTCTGGAAGCCGTTAAAATAGTGTTTGTCTCGATATTTTTGATCTACGCCTGCTTTCTTGACTTCAAAAGCAGAATTGTGCCAAACAGAGTATGGAAGGCTATGCTGATCGCAGTGGCACCAATGGTTGGATACGAAGTTTACTATGCGTTTGTTGAGAACTCAATTTCCCTGATCTCCGCGATGCTCGGCGCAACGTTCATGATCGTCTTCGCATACGTGATCTACGCAATAAACGCTTACGGTGGAGCGGATGCGAAGGCTTTGATGAGCCTTGCACTGATCTTCCCTTTTTATCCCAAAATCGGAGATTTTCCTTTGTTGAACCAAGGTTTCGGAATATTTGCCTTCTCAGTCCTTGCAAACTCTGTGATCTTCGCCCCATTCATGATGGTCTTCTTGCTAGTCCGAAATCTCCTAAAAGAGGGTTTCGAAGGGTTGCTGAAAAATCCGCTCTTCTACATGGCTGGCTACAGAATTCAAGTCGAAAAAATAAGATTTCACAACCTTTTCGAGTTCGTCGATGAAAAAGGAGAGCTAAAAAAGGTGAAGAGAGCTGTTGAATGTGACGAAGAAAAACTTCGTCGCTTGAAAAGCTGTGGTATTGAAAAAGTCTGGGTTACACCCGCGTTGCCGTTCATGATTTTCATAACCATTGGCTTCTTCATCGCAATACTCTTGGGCGATGTCTTTGTCGAAATACTCGAGGCTATGCTGAAAAAGTAAAAATTATTCCGAAATTTCCTTTCCAAGCAGTTTTTTCACCCTCGGAGGTGTTTCTGAGGCCCTGATTGGAGAGTTCGGAACAACGACTTCTTTTCCATTGACCTTCACGTTCAAAAAGCTCTTTCTGACTCTCCAGTGCTCGTCCTGTAAAACTTCCCTCAGTGTGTTTATCTTAACTATCACAGGTCTTCCGAGGAATCTCCCAAAGAATGGGAGCTTCGATTTTCTCAACTTTGCAGATCTCTTTAGCAATTCCCTTACCGTGAAGTTTTGGAGAGTCTTGTTCAACTCTTCGTCAAGCCCTTTTATTCGTTCGAGGTCATCTGAAATTCTGTCGAGTGTGAACTTCCAGTCTGGCTCAAGATCCCAGCGTTTTAGTATCTTGAGCAGTGCTCTAAAGTCCGCGTCCGTTGGAGTTGCAAGCGCAATATAGCCGTCTTTGACCTTGTGATAACCAAATGGGTAGAAGAGATAGTCTATTGTTCCGAACCGCCCTCTTGGCTTCTCGAAAAGGAAACCCATAACAGCTGGGAATGTTGTAACAACTGCGAGCACATCATTTGTCGCAATGTCTACGAACTGCCCTTTTCCGCTTTTTAACCTTTCAAGCAACGCAATCATCGCTCCAACTGCTGCGTTCACACCAGCCATCGTCCAAGCCGCCCAGAGTCCAGCACGAAGAGGATAAGAATGTTCACCCATAAGATATGGGTTGCCTATAAGTGTAGGATAGCCATTATAGGCTTGTGCTGTGAGATCTGAGTCTGGAACGTTTCTAAATTCCTTCGCCTTCGATGTAAAGTGCCCAAAGGGTGAAATAGCAACGTAGATCGCCTTTGGATTCTTTTCCGAGATCTGTCTGTAACCGATGCCCATCGAGTCCAAATAACCCGGCAACGTTCCGTCGATCACAACATCTGCTGAAAATATCTTTTCCCTGACTTCATCGCTGAACTTAACGATCTCCTTGTTCCTGCTTTCAACGAAGTAAGGAATTCCGACTTCTCCAATTTTCACACCAAATGGTGTAACGTTCTTTGCCTCATCACCGAGCTCAACTCTGAGGACTTTTGCACCCATTTCTGCGAGCAAAGAGCCAGCGATCGCTGCGGCGAAGTTTTCGTCCGCTATTTCGACTACGGTAACGTCTTCCAAAGCCAATGGTTTCGAGTCTTCGCTGAAGATTTTCATTAGAATTTCATCCCTCTTCATCCTTCTCCCCCTTGAACACATCATCCTTTTCAGCGCTCCAAATCAAAGGTGGCGCGGTTCCGGGCATTTCGTCCCAGTAGCCAATCACACCTTCTTCTTCGAGCTTCTTAATCTCCTCATCGCTCATGTTCAGCCACTTCTTTAGCACAAGCCTGTTGTGGTAGCCAACGGGTCTTCCAAGCCACTTGATCCTTCCAGGAGTTCCGCTCATCTCAACTATCATCCCAGGAATTGGAATTTCTCCAAGCAATCTGTCTCTGAACTTCAAAAGACTCCCCCTTTCCCATCTCCAGGGATCTTCGATCACTTCTTTGTCGTCAAGAACCGGTTGCACCGGAATTCCGAGTTTCTTCGCAACTTCGAGGATTTCGTCAATCGTTCTCTGCTCAACCCACTTCGCAACCTTGGTGTTCAACTCCTTTATCTTCTCCTTTCTCAATCTGTTTCCATCTTCGAGATCGGGGATAAAAGATTTGAGAGTGTTGAATTGCGAGTTCGTGAGCACTGAGATAGCAACGAACTTCCCATCCTTGGTTTTGAAAATCCCCGAAGGACTTGAACATGGATCTATGTTGCCTGTCTTTCCAATCTCCTCTCCCGTCAAGCTGTAGAACGTAAAGTCATACATAAACCTCATAAGAGATTCGCACTGCGAGACGTCGATGTATTGTCCCTTTCCAGTCTTCTCTCTGTAGTAAAGCGCAGAAAGAACTGCAAAGGTTGCGATCATCGACGGTAAGTAATCTCCAAAGTAATCTGGGAGCTTGTAGAACTCGTCCACGTCTTCCCAACCCGTTTTCATCGCAACACTTGAAACTCCTTGTGCTGCTACGTCGAAGCTCGGCATTCTGCTCAGAGAACCGTATTGACCATATCCCGAACAGCTCACGTAGATTATCCGTGGGTTAACCTTCACTATCCTATCATAACCAATTCCCATCGCATCCACGAGTCCGGCGCTGAGGTTTTCAACGAACACATCTGCCTTCTTCAAGAGCTCGAAGATAATCCTTCTCGCCTTCTCGTTTCTCGCATCTGCAGCGATTATGTATTTGTTTGCGTTCAGAATTGCGTATAGCAGATTTGCTCGGTTGTAAAATCTCCCAAAAATTGCAGCTATTCTATATCTATCCCCCTCGCCAGGTGTTTCGATCTTCACGACTTCAGCTCCGAACTGCGCAAGAACTCTGCCTATGTTTGGTCCGAAGATAAAGTGCGTTATTTCTACGACTTTCAAACCCTTGAACGCCTCGCCACGTCCTTTTCCTTTCATAAGGGACCCGATAAACTCGAAATAGTCCGTCATAAGCCTAAATACACCTTCCTTATCCTCTCATCTTTCTCGAGTTCAGAACTCTCGCCATGCATCACAATTCTTCCATTCTCAACCACGTAAGCTCGGTCCGAGATTTCGAAAACTCTCTTCGCGTTCTGATCCGATAGGAGAATCGTGACACCCTCCTCTCTAAGTTTCTGCAATAACCTATAGATTTCGAGCGCAACTTTTGGAGCAAGCCCGAGACTTGGCTCATCAACAAGTAGCAGCTTTGGCTTTGACATCAATGCTCTCCCAATTGTTAGCATTTGTTGTTCCCCACCGCTTAGAGTTCCTGCAAGCTGTGCTCTTCGCTCGCTTAGCCTTGGAAAGAGCGAATAAACGAACTTAAGAGTTTCAGACTTCTTCTTCCACGCATCACCGTTTATTGCACCCATCAGTAAGTTCTCCTCAACCGTCAAAAAAGGAAACAGTTTCCTACCTTCAGGAGCGATTGCAATGCCTTTCTTTATTATTTCATGCGTTTGTAAGTCCTTGATCTTTTCGTTCTCAAAGACAATTTCCCCCTTCCTTGGTTTAACGACTCCTATGATTGTGTTCAGTATTGTCGTCTTTCCAGCGCCGTTTGGACCGATAAGCCCAACGATCTCTCCCTTGTTCACTTCGAAGCTTATCTCGCTGACTGCCATTATCTTACCATACCAGACTTCAATACCCTCGAGTGCCATCATATCTCTTCACCGATGTATGCCTCGATAACCTTCGGATCTCTCGAAACCTCCTGCGGGGTTCCGTCTGCAATGATCTTTCCATAGTGCATCGCAACGACTCTCTCCACGGATCTCATTAGAATTCTAAGCACATGCTCGACCCAGACGATCGTTAGATCGAACTCGTCTCTGATCCTTGTTATCAACTTCGAAACGTTCTCCGCCTCCGCTGGATTCAAACCGGCCATAGCTTCGTCGATAAGCAAAAGTCTTGGCTTTAAAGCTAACGCTCTTGCGAGTTCAAGCAGTCTCATTTCGTAAAGTGGTAGATCTTGGGCAAGAACGTCTCTCCTCTTGAGCAAACCAAAGAGATCGAGGTAATACATTGCCTCAGCAGATGCTTCGTATAGAGTCAAATTTTCTCCCCCATTTCTGCCTAGGATTGCATATAGAACGTTCATGAGTGCGGTCATGTTTCCGACGAGCCTTGGATTCTGAAAAGTCCGTGCAATTCCCTTCTTAGCCCTGTAGAATGGTTTTTTCCAGGTTATGTCTTCCCCAGCAAACGTTATCCTTCCCTCGTTTGGATAGTAGTAGCCAGAGACCAAGTTTATCAGAGTGCTCTTTCCAGCGCCGTTTGGACCGATAAGCCCAACGATCTCTCCCTTGTTCACTTCAAAGCTTACATCGTCAACTGCGACGATACCACCAAATCTCTTTCTTACGTTCTTCAGCTCGAGCATTTTTACCCCCTTCTTATCTTTATCGACGGGAAGTATTCTCGATACCTTCTCTTTCTATACAAGCCCCAGAAGCCCTCAGGTAGGAAGTAGAGGAGTAGAAGCAGTATTATGAACAGCACGACAATCGAAAGCTCGCCGAAAGCAACCCTTGTAGCTTCTCTCAAGGAAGCGATTACGTAGGCACTCAGAACAACGCCATAGATTGCCCCCTTACCTCCAAGGGTTGTTGTAAGTAAAATGATGATTAGAAAAGATGGCTGAAGCCATGCCGGTCCAGTGAAAGATCCGTAGTAATGCGCTATAAACCAGCCCGCTATCGCCATAGCCCCGCTTGTAATTGCGAAAGTTGGAATTTTCATTCTCGTGGTGTTTATTCCGTAACTCTCCGCAACTTCCTCATCCTCGTTTATAACACCCATGAGAAAGCCGTATCGTGATCTAAGAATTCTGTCCGCAAAGAATAGGAACAACAGAACGATCATGAGCGAGAGGTAGAAGTATAGAACGTTGTCTAAGAAGACGTTTCCGGTCTCTAAGAGTATTGGAACTCCTGGGATTCCGGTTTCTGCTCCGAAGATCTCGGATTGCCAATAAGCGATTTCGAGGAGTATGAACGGCAAGAGCAGGGTTATGAGCACGAAATAAAGTCCCCTGGAGATTATCGTGATTGGGCTCAGGAAAAGCGCTATCAACGCTCCTAAGGCGAAAGAGGTTGGTAACGTTGCGATCGGCGACAACCCAAAGTTTTTGCTAAGCAAAGCACTTGTGTAGCCACCTATTGCAGCAAAGAAGTGTGGCCCGAAGTTAACACGACCCGTTCCGATTATCTGCACCGTCAGCGGGATTGCGATCATGCAAATGATGTTGGCAAAGATCAGCGTTGAGATTATGCGCAGAACGCTTATCGGGAATAATTGCGAGATCCCAATGAGTATCACCGGAAGTGCCAACCAAATAATCAAGCCTATGATCGGATTTCGCCAGTATCGTGGTTCGATCGTCCACTCAAACTTTTTCTTGAAAACATGTATGATGAGCCTACCTCTTCTCGGTTCCAGCCTTACCATATCGTCTCAGCCCTCGCAAGGCCACGTGGCTTGAAGATAAGTACTACTATTACCACCACGAGCGCAGCCAATAGCATCATCCTCGGGTTTATCGCAAAACCCGTAACTGCAAACACGAAGCCAAGGATGTATGAAGCCATAATCGTTCCCTTAAGATTTCCAAGTCCTCCAAGGACTGTAGCCAAGATTGCGTAAGTGAACAATGGCCAGCCAATGAATGGATTTAGCGCCCAGACTGGAGATATGAGCAATATTATGAGCCCCGGTGGAATTGAAGCTACGAAAAGGGCGAGAATGAACATCCTGTCAAAGTTAACGCCCATTAGTTTCGACGCAAATGGATCTTGGCTTATTGCACGCATTATTAGCCCAACCTTGGTCCTTGTTAAGAAGAGCAAGTAGATCACAGTGATCGCTATAGCGCTTAACGCAACAACTGCGAGTTGCGCTGGAACACTTGCACCAGCAAGTGTCAAAGTTTCCTTAGTAACAGAAGTCGGTAAGTAAACACCGACAACTTCGGGGTAAACGAAGTTTACGAACTCCTCGATGATTATGAACACCGAAAGTAACGCTGCGAGTAGGTAGTCTTCCATTTGGAGAAACTTTGAGATAACAAGCTTGTAGACTGCGACCGTGAACAACGCAATTAAGGCGAAGCTTAGAATTATCGATGCGATGAAGTCTGTGCCGACATCTTTCCAGAACATCCATGTTCCGTAGGCCACAATTAAAAACGTTGCACCATAGCCGAGGTGGAAAACTCTAAGAACGCCAGTGATGATCGTGAAGCCAAGAGCAGTGCCGAGGAATAGAGACCCAAAAATAAACGTGTATAAAAAAATATAGGCTAAAATATCTAACATTCTTCACCCCTTAGCTTGGGCAAGTCTTCCTTAGCTCCTCTGGCGACTTGTAAAGGGCTACGCTCGACGCTTTTTGAACTTCTTCATTGAATCCTGCCTCTTTCAGTAGTTCTGATGGAGTTATCCACACCGGTTTGCCACCGCACTGGAACTGCGCCACAAGCACATAGCCTCCGGTGTATGAGTGGAAGTTTGGATTCTTGTAACCGAAGTATGCATACTTGCTTGGCACTGCGGTGTGCTCAAACTGAAGCTCTTCCATCGCCTTTATCACTTTGTCCATTTCAAGACTGCCGACTTTTTCGATCGCCTCTTTTACCCTGTAAATTTCTGAGTAGTAGTAGTGAACGCTCTGGTCTACTGCCAAGCCAAGAGAGTTGAGCTTCTTTACCATTTCTCTCGTCTTTTCACTGACAGGTGGA
>JAVZNF010000015.1:0-44028 GCA_038882935.1 Archaeoglobaceae archaeon
GCAATTGTGTAAGCTGAGTCACAGATTCCATCGCCATCTGAGTCTGCACAAGTTTGCGAATATCCAGTCCCACTCGGGTTCAACCAGACATTTCCTCCAGTATAATTTCCGCTAATAATATTTTTAAATGCTGTTTTTGAAATATTCCAATAATTTTTCAATTGGCTCAAATAAAATGTTCCATTTATCACGTTGTCAAAAAACAAATTATTGGAAGAATTAAACAGATAAACCGCATAAATGGCATTTTTCTCAATTATATTTCTATAAATAATATTACCACTTGAATAAGATAAATATATGCCCCCGGAATTATTGTGAATCGTATTGTTGACAATGGAGTTTTTCTCCGACGTATAGCCTAAATAGATTCCAACCGAACCATTCTTGATCGAAAAACCTTCGATATGAGTATAACTTGCTGTTACATTGAATACTGGACCCCCAAAACCATCTAAAATTGCACCCGAGGTACTTTCAGCTATGAGGAGCACCGATCTGTTTACATTTATGCTTTCATTGTAAATCCCATCTCTTACAATGATCCAGTCGCCACTTTTTGCATTATTTATTGCATCCTGAACCTTTCTGTAATTGTCCGGAACGTAAATCTTCTGTGGAACAAAATCGACGAGGTAAACTGATTTTTCTATACTACATTCTCCATAACCAACCTTAAAATGTCCATCCCCATTCCAAGTTGCACCCCAGCTGTTCCTGACGATCCAGTATTTTCCTGTCTCGTTGTATCCAACTAAGACTACCGCATGATTTTCTTCCTCGAGAAAACTGTCGTCAATACATCTGAATATTCCGTTTTCGTCGAAATACCCTTTGCTATCATACCTCATCACTGCTACAAGAGGCCCATATGAGACAAGAAACCTCTTTATAGTGCCAATGTCATCTGTGAGATTCCAAAAATTTGATATTTTATAAATCTCATTTCCAATTGAGCATTTTTCAGAGCATTTTTTAGTTGTGAAGCACGCTGGGGGACTACAATAGTAATCCGAGTAGGGAAAACAGCTCTCCTTAACGATACCGTGCGATTTCAAATAACTCAATGCCATATAACTGGATCCACCGCTACAGTCACCTGCAGAAGAACAGGAGATCAGGTCTTGCTCAGAGAGATCAGGATTGAGATCGGGGGCATCTCTTTTTATTTCTATTAGAGATTCCAATACAGCAACAATTGCGAAAGCCCAGCATGCACCACATAAACCCTGATCCTTTACTGGGGTTGTATAGTCTTTTCCTTTGAAATTTCGCCAGTCAAAGTAGATCGAGGGGTCGACTGTGCTGGTTATTTCTTCTTTTTTGACAAGATTTGCAATTTTTCCCGCTTTGAGTTTTTCGGAGCAATTTTTCCCATTCCAAGATAAACCACATTCGCAATCGTATAAAGCCCATGATTCACATTCACTACCATCTGGAAATACACAAAATCCCAATTCACCAGAAGGAGTTGCTTTAATGACATATTTATAGCCTAGATTCACACAGCGAATTGCTGCTGGATTTGGCATTCCTGCAACAGGGAGAGATAACACTGAATTCAATATGAAGACCATTAAACAACAATATACCAACTTCCGCATCCACACCAATTCAGAAAAATTTAAAAAATTAGGTTAACCACTTAGCCACTTCAGTATAACGTTTATGAGCTCCTGATCGCTCAATCTGTTGTCTAACCAGTCCAAGATCGCTGCTATTAGCTCCTGATCTTCGATCGTGCCGTTGCCGTTGCTGTCGTAAGCCTGCCATGGCTCCTGTGGTGGCGTTGTTGGTGGCGGTGTTGCAGGAACTCCGGAAACGATATACTTCAAGTAGTTTGCATTGCCAACTTTGTCTGTCGCAACGACAACTACTTCATCTCCAGCAGCGAGGATGTTCTTTGGAACCGTAACAGTTGCGTTGAATCCATCGCTCGCTATGGTGCACTGATCTGTTATGTCAACTCCATTCTTGAGCACCGCAATTCCGGTGCCATAGACGAGCATGTCGATGCTTATGCCAAACTGGGAGCTACCCAAATTATCGTAGAACCTGATCTTTGCACAGTCATCGCACTCCTCCAGATAGTAGCAACCACCCTCGCAATATCCTGAAGCAGAGCAGTTCATTTCGCAATTCTGTAGTGGCACTCTTACCCACATGCTATGTGGACAGCCATCCCAGTAGTAATCGCCCCAATCTGTGTATAATCCATACCAGCAATTTCCTCCCCAGTCTCCTGGGTTGTATTCGAAGATGTCACAGTCTCTGCATCCTCCTATTATGCTCAGGTAATCCTGATAGCCAAGTTCAATTCTGTCAAAGTGCACCGCAACGGATCTCGTCTGCTTCAATGGATCATAGAGATCATAGTAGTATCGAATATCTCTATCATATGGCGGATAAGTGTTCCAACGGCTGAATTGGAAGCCTACATCCTTGTATTTCACATTTATCGGCTCGCTGTCAGCGTTGGCTTCAACTCCAGCCAAGTTATCGGTGATGCTGAAAACCAAGCTCGTTCCAGTGTCTTGTGGATCTCTGAATGTTGGAGGAGCGTTATCAAACACTATATTAAATGCCTTGCTCGTTTTGTTCTGATAGATCCCCGTATCGTTTACATAATAGATCGCCTCAGTCCAGACACTGTATTCGGCGTTTAGTTCTATGTCTACGTAGGTTTTAAGACACTGACACTTAGTGTAATAATACTCGGGTTTGTATTCCGCACATTTTTTGTAAGTGCAAGTGTCTTGACTTTTTATTTCAACATAATAAACGTAGAAGCCTTTGTCTGTAGCTGTATCTCCATCTCCAACAAACCTGAACCTTATCTGTGTCTTCCACTCACCGGTAGCATTCATCTGGTAGGATGTACTTAAAGATCCACCACGGCAATCGGTGTTGTCATCCGCCGTAATGTTACCGAGCTCGACCCAGTGTGTTCCATTCCACGCCTCTATTACTACGTAGTCTCCATCTTCTAGTTGCGAGTAATACTCTATATAAACGTTAACCGTCCCGTTGAAGTTACAATCTCCAAGCAATGGACTCGTAAGATTGTATACAACGCTTCCAGCTGTGTAGTTTGCATTCAGCTTTAATCCCCATGCTCTATATCCTGCTAAATCCGGGCAAATATCTATAAGATCAATCGGCTGTCCCCATTGCCAGTCTCCCTCGCCATTCCATCCAAAGCTCCCTATGGAGAAGTTAAAATCCTGGTCTACAGCCAACTTCTCTCTATCTTCCATTATAAGACACTCACCAGAATATTCAGTATAAAAGTTCGTTATAACTTCGACAGGAATCAAAGGATCATCAATGAATTTCTTGAAACCGAGGAATTTCATACCCTCTTTGTAAGGAGCCACGAGTTTGAAGCACGCTTCAGGCACAGCTTGCATGAGTGTGTTGTCCTCAAGCTTGTAAGCGCAACCACATGGTTTAACCGCTGGCTCAGGAACTTCAGGCACAACTGGAACTGGACAGATCCTTTTGACGATCGCGTATTCACCGTATTGGATATATCCTGAGTAATCCTTTAACCCCAGTGCAATCGTGTAATTCCCAGGGCTTGGAGGTGTTGTTACATTGACGATCTTCAATTCAAAGACGTTGTTACCGCTTAATGTTTTAGTTCCACCTTCGTTCACATAAACTACAAATCTGCCAACCTCTCTGAAAATTACTGTTGCGTTGTTGGTTTGATCTGTTGCGTTCCTCTTTACATAACCAAGCTTAGCATCGGTAAAGTTGAAATTCGATTGCACAATTGGCTGTGGAACGATCCAAATTGTGTAGGTATCTGGAAAAGTAGTATCTAGTTCGAATCTTATTGTCATATTAACAATGCTATCGTTGCTCGGACAAGTCACTGGGTTTCCATCCATTTCGAACGTTACTGTAACATTTGTAAATTCCACAGCACTTGTCGGAATCATTGCCATCACTAACAACATCAACCCTATCAATCCATACTTTTTCATTCTCTCAACCTCCTTCCGCATTTCGTTTCACTTCCACTATTTAAGTCCTTCGACTTAGGTTGGCGACGGGTATAGCTTTGGCTATCCCGCCGCCAAAAATTAGTGATAGTTCTTGTATATAAGCTTTTCTCAAACCTTTTTCGACAAAAGCAGAAATTAGTTTCGACTTTTTGCGAATTCAGCTTTGAATCTTGATCCTTTAGATTCAAAGCTACTTCAAAAAATTTGCCCCATCCTTGATTTCGAACGATACTGTGGAGCAGAACTTCGAGATGGGCGTTTTATTAAAATTGGCCATGAATCACGCTCATGACTTTTTCGTGCAGCTCCTTCAAAATCCTGCGCTTATCTTCCATTAGCACAACGTCCTCTTCGCCAAGAACGAAGAGGTTGAATGCGAATGGACTTGGATAGGGAACGCGAACGATCTTGACCTCGATCTCTTTTCCAATCTTTGAAAGGAATTCCAGAGCGTTGCTTATGTCCATCGAATCCTCCATTATTTCTCTGTAAGTTTCTCGAAGAACTGGGAAATCTGGATAATAGCGCTTCAAGAAGCCAAGGATTGCATCCGCATTCAACTGTTGTTTCCAGACGCTCTTCTCTCTGCCAAGGTAGTTACGGAGTATCATCAAGCTTCGAACTGCAACGTGTCTAAATCTTCGCCTCAGCAGTTCAGTGTGATCCAAGGCTTTCTTTAAGTGCTCCTCGAAATTCGGCATTGCGAAAAGCGTTTCAATCTCAACGTCGTTCAAAAACTTGTAGTTCGGAAGAATTAAAGCGAATCCGTTGTCGTTGAAAACGATTTGCACGTTGCAATCCTTCATAAGTCCAGCTCGATACGCGAAAACCCTCGCTAATGCGTTGTTCGCCTTTCTGCCAATGAGCGTGTGGAAGAAGTAGTAGTTCTTATCGCTTTCGAACTTCTCAACAACGATTTTCTTATCATTTGGAATCTCGCTGAAGAGCTTCTGCTCAACAAAGTATCTGTAAATAGCCTTCGCAGCGCTCTCGTCTATTTTGTAGTTTTCGACAAGCCATTCAACTGCGTTTTCGAGGTTTTCTTCGACTTCCCTTCTGAACTTCTGAATTCGCAGAGCCAAATCGTAGCTCAATGGCAGCTGCTCGCTGAACCAACTTGGCACAGTCGGCTTCTCACCTTCGACTTCCTCGACGATTATGTTCATCCCCTTCGACTTAAGGAATCTGAAAGTCTTTCCAGCCAAAACAAAAACATCGCCAACGACGAGACGTTCAGCAAAGTCTTCCTCGACTTTCCCAACCATCTTGCCCTCTTTAGTCACAACGTTTATCGCAACCTCTTCGGGAATCGTTCCGATGTTTAGGTAATAAATTGGTCTCGCCTTTCTTTTTCTCCCAAAAACCTTCTCCCTTTCATCGAACCATATCTTTGCGTAAACGTTCTTTCTCTCAAGTTCAGAGAACTCACCGGAAAGGTAGCGGAGAACCGAAATAAAGTCTTCTCTGCTCAGGTTTCTGTATGGATAAGCGTTTCTCACAATGCTCAGAGCCTCATCAACGCTCCACTTCTTTTCCACAGCCATCCCAACGACGTGCTGGCAGAGAACATCGAGACAGTTCTCTGGAATCCTTATTTTGTCGAGATTCCTCTCCATCGCCTCCTTTGCAAGAACCGTGCATTCAACAAGATCGTCGGGGTCGAGAACTATTATTCTACCAACAGATATCTCGTGAAGCCTGTGTCCACTTCGCCCAATTCTTTGCAGCGCTCTGCTTATGCTCTTCGGGGATCCAAGAAGGATAACGAGGTCGATGTAACCGATGTCGATCCCGAGCTCTAAGCTTGTCGAAGATACAACGCACTTCAGCTTTCCTTCCTTAAGCTCGTTCTCAACTTCCAAGCGAACTTCCTTCGAAAGAGAACTGTGATGCGCCTTTATTTCTTCGTCCTTCAGTCTCTTCTTCAAGTAGTAAACAACTCTTTCAGTCGCGCTCCTTGTGTTCGTGAATATAAGCGTGGTTCTCGAGTTCTTAACGAACTCAGCAATCGTTTCGTAAAGCTTCTCGCTTATCTCTTCAGCTGTTAAACTGAAAAAGTCGCTTATCGGAGATACGACCTTTATGTCCGTTTTTTTCTCAAAGCTCACATCCGCAACAAAGCAATCCCTTTCAACGCCGAACTCTCTTCCAACAAGGAATTTCGCAACCTCATCTAAAGGCGAGATTGTCGCAGATAAACCAATGCGAACCATTTTTCCAAGCTGGATCCTTTGCAATCTTTCCATCGAAAGCGCCAAGTGCGTGCCACGTTTGTTCTCTGCCATAGCATGGATTTCGTCCACGATTAAAAAGCGCACATTTCTAAGGCTTTTTGAGAACTTTGGAGAGCAGAGAACTATGGAAAGAGTTTCTGGTGTCGTTATAAGTATGTGCGGTGGCTTCTTCGTTTGTCTTTGCCTCTCGCTCGCATCTGTGTCGCCAGTCCTTACACCGATTCTTATCTCCTGAAGATCTATGCCTTTTTTTTCCGCAATCTCGTAGATTTCGCTCAAGGGCTCTTCCAGATTTTTCCTTATGTCGTTGTTCAGGGCTTTCAGTGGGGAGACGTAAACAACGTAGACTTCATCGCTCAACTCTTTTTTCTCTGCTTTCTCTATCAGCATGCTCAACGCAGTCATGAAAGCTGCGAGCGTTTTCCCGCTACCAGTCGGTGATGTAACGAGAACATTGTTTCCTCTGGCAGACTCTACGATTGCATACCTTTGCGGTGGAGTAAAGGTTGAGAACCTCGATAAAAACCACTCCCTAAGCAATGGGTGCATCTTCGCAAATATTGCGTCGTCGCTGTATGGCTTGGCTTTGAATATCATCTCAATGAAAGTATTGGCGAGGAAGAAAAATCTACCCACCGCTCACAGGTGGGAAGATTGCTATGACGTCGCTATCCTTAACTTCAATCCCCAAATCCCCACGGAAATGCTTGCCGTTGACCATTATGTGCACAGTTTCTCTCAGCTTACCCTCTTCGAAGAACAAAGTCCTAAGCTTCGGAAACTCATTGCATAGTTTCTCTAAAACTTCCCCCAGATTTCTTCCTCCGATCTCCAACTCGCTTTTTCCGGCAGATTCTCTGAACATTGCGAAGAGCTTAACCCTTGGCATTAACAAATTCCTCCATTCTATCCAAGGCTTCCTTCAGCTTTTCGAACTTAACTGCGAACGCCATTCTTATGTAACCCTCTCCACACTCACCAAAAACGTTCCCCGGCACAACTGCGACGTTCTTTTCAAACAAAAGTCTCTCGGCGAACTCCTCACTGCTCATCCCTGTTGAAGCGATGTTCGGGAAAGCATAAAAGGCTCCTTCAGGCTTTTTAACTTCGAGAAACTCGTTCAGCCTTTTCGTCACGTAATTTCTTCTCCGCAGATATTCCGCCCTCGCTTTTTCAACTTCATCGAGCGACCTCAAAGCTTCAATTGCGCCAATCTGTGAAGTTATCGGAGCGCAGAGCATGCAGTACTGGTGAATCTTTAGAACCGCATTGAATATGTCGTCCGGAGCTATTAAATAGCCAACTCTAAGTCCCGTCATCGAGAATGCCTTTGAAAAGCCATTTATAATGATGCAACGATCGTCCATTCCATTCAGCGATGCGATGGAAACGTGTTTGTAATCGTAGCTAAGCTCAGCGTATATCTCATCAGAAATTACGATAAGATCGTGCTCAACAACGCTCTCAGCAATCTCTTCAAGCTCCTTCTTCGTGTAGCTAACTCCCGTGGGATTCGCTGGGTAGTTTAGCACCAAAGCCTTCGTTTTCTCGTCGACGTATTTCTCGATTGTTTCCTTTGTGAGCTTGAAGCTCGGGTTCGTTGGGATCGAGATCACTTCCCCATGGCAGATTGTGATCAAAGGCTTGTAGCTCACGTAGCAAGGCTCAGGAACTAAAACTCTGTCTCCAGGGTCGATGATGGCTCTTATCGCCAAATCTATAGCCTCGCTCGCTCCTGTTGTAACCAAAACTCTGCTTGGCGATGCTTCTAAAGAGAATCTCCTGTAATACTCCACGATCCCTTCTCTAAGCTCTGGAAGGCCGAGATTTGAAGTGTAAGACGTGAAACCTTTTTCAAGCGAGTATATCATCTCCTCCCTTACTCTCCAGGGCACTGGAAAATCCGGCTCTCCGACTCCAAGGCTTATAACGTCTTCTCTGCCAATTACGAGGTCAAAAAACCTTCTTATTCCAGAAGGTCTTAGGTCTTCGACCTTCTTCGCAACTCTACGGCGTAAACGCGAGTCTTCTGTCTTCTTCGTCTGCAAAGAGCGTCACCCCTTCTTCCTTGTAAGTTCTTAAAACGAAGTGCGTAACCGTGTCCCTAACCTCGGGTATCGTCGATATCTTTTCAGCAACGAAGAAGGCGACGTCTTTAAGCGTCTTTCCCTTTATCACAACCTGAAAATCCGCCTCTCCACTTACTAAACGAACTGCGTGAACCTCCGGAAACTTCGCAATCCTCCGGGCAATGTCGTCGTATCCTTTCTCTCTCGAGAGCGAAACTTTAACGTTTATCACGGCGTAAACGTAATCCTCCTGCAGTTTTTCCCAGTTGACGATCGCTTTGTATTTCAAAATAACGCCGTTCTCTTCAAGCTTCCTCAAGCTTTCCTTAACGGTTTCAACGCTAACCCCAAGCGTTTCAGCCAATTCCTCGCAACTGATCCTTGCATTCTCCTCAAGTATCCTGAGCATCTCAATCTCGAAATCCTCCACGGGCTAAATTTGCGTCGTTGTATTTTAAGCTTCTCATGCGAAATTTCACTTTTGAGAGAAAACTTTATTAACTAATAATGCGAAATAGTTCAGGGGGTGAGAGCCAAGTCGGCAAACTTAGTCCCGGAGAAGATAGTTTTTAAAATTTTTCTTCCGATTTTTCCGAGAAAATGATTAAATGGCACGTCGATGCACAAAATATTTAAATATCGCTTCGGAAGTTGCGTCGTAGTGGTAGCATGTTCAAGCACATAGTAAGAATTGCCGATACGGATCTTGACGGGAATAGGAACGTAGTCCACGCTCTAACAGCGATTCCGGGCATAGGGATAAGAATGGCAAGAAGCATTGTCAATTTAACAGGCATCGATGCCAAAAAGAGACTCGGATATCTCGCAGATGAAGAAATAGAGAAGCTTAGGAGCATAATAGAGGAGAAGATAGAAGGACTGCCCGCTTGGATGCTCAACAGACGTTTCGATCCAGTTACTGGACAAAATCTGCATCTGCTTTCGAAGGACGTGCAGTTCGCAAAAATGCTCGACATCGAGCGTATGATCAAGATAAAGTGCTACCGTGGCGTTAGGCATGCAAAGGGCAAGAAGGTGCGAGGGCAAAGAACGAGATCCACTGGAAGAAAGGGAAGAACGGTAGGAGTTATAAGGAAGAAGACGTAAGGGTGATCTTATGGGGGACCCGAAGAAACAAAGAAAGAGCTACGTATCACCCGTACGTCCTTGGGACAGGAGTAGGATCGAAAGAGACACGCAGTTGGTCATAAAGTATGGGTTGAGGAACAAGAGGGAGGTCTGGAGGTTCCAGAACATCCTTCGAAAGTATAGAAGAGTTGCAAGGGATTTGCTTGGCAAGATAAACCTTCCCGGGAAAGAAGGCGAACTTGCGAGGGCAAAAGCTCAGGCAGTGATAAAGAAACTGCAGAAATTTGGGATTCTGAAAGAGAACGCAACGCTTGACGATGTTCTCGATCTCTCCGTTGAGAGCTTCTTGGAGCGAAGGCTTCAGACGATCGTTTTCCGTCAAGGATTGGCGAAGACGATAAAACAAGCAAGGCAGATGATAGTCCACGGGCACATAGAAGTGGATGGAAGAAAGGTAACTTGCCCGAGCTTCATAGTTTTGAAAGACCTCGAAAGCAAGATTGGGGTGAGGAGAAATGCCTGAAAAGATCAGATGGGGGATTGCGCACATATATTCGAGTTTCAACAACACGATAATAACGATCACCGACATCACCGGATCTGAGATCATCGCAAGGGTGAGCGGTGGAATGATCGTGAAGGCTGCGAGGGACGAGGGAAATCCATACACCGCAATGCAAGGCGCTTTAAAGGCTGCGAGTATAGCGATGGAAAAGGGAATCAATGCAGTGCACATAAAGGTAAGAGCTCCTGGAGGAAATCGATCCAAGATCCCAGGACCCGGAGCCCAGGCTGCGATAAGAGCTTTGGCGAGAGCTGGTTTAAGAATTGGGAGAATCGAGGACGTTACACCGATTCCACACGACACCTGTCGCCCACCTGGTGGAAGAAGGGGAAGGAGAGTGTAATGCCCAAGATTGAATTTTTAAGCGAGAGCGATGAAAAAATCGTTTTTATCCTTCGCAACGCCTCGCCAGCTTTGGCTAACTCGATAAGGAGAGCGATGAAATCGCTCGTCCCAACGCTTGCGATTGATTACGTGGACTTTTACGCGAACTCGAGTTATTTCTACGATGAGATGATCGCCCACAGACTCGCGATGATACCAATAAAAACGGTCGACAAGTTCAAGATGCAAAAAGAATGCAGTTGTGGTGGAGTTGGATGCCCAAGCTGTCAGGTTTCTTTTAGGCTCAACGTTGAGGGGCCGAGAATTGTTTACTCCGGCGATTTCGTGAGCGATGATCCAGAAGTGCACTTCGCCTACAAAGACGTTCCAGTGCTCGAGCTTTTCAATGGGCAACAGTTGATGATCGAAGCCGTTGCGAGGCTTGGAACCGGAAAAGAGCACTCGAAATTCCAGCCAGTTTCAATCTGCTTCTACAAGATAATTCCACGGATAGAGATCTCCAAGAATTGCAACCAATGCAAGGAGTGCATAAAAGCTTGTCCACGCAACTTGCTCGAGCTGAAAGACAACAAGGTAGTGGTCACGAACTTGCTCGAGTGTTCAATGTGCAAAGAATGCGAGAATGCTTGCGAGGAAAAGGCGATAAGAATCTTCGAAACAAACGATTTTCTGTTCACTGCAGAAGCGACAGGTGCGATGCCTGCGAAAATCGTTCTCAAAAAGGCCCTAGAGATCCTGAAGAGCAAGGCTGAGAACTTCGGCAAGCTTCTCGCAGAGATAAATGTTTAGAGTTATCCCTGCGGTCGATCTTAAGAATGGCAAAGTAGTGAGGCTTAGGCAGGGAAAAGAGAACGAGATAACGTTCTCTTCCGAAAATCCTTTAGAGATTGCAAAGAGCTGGGTTGAAAAAGGAGCGAAGATTTTGCATGTCATCGATCTGGATGGCGCTTTTCAAGGAAAGCTGAGACACGAAGAGATAATCCGTGACATAATCTCGCTCGGAGTCGAAGTTCAAGTTGGTGGAGGAATTCGAGATTTCGAGACAGCGGAAAGACTTCTCAAGCTTGGTGCCGAACGAATTATCTTCGGAACTTTGGCGATCGAGAGAATCGAAGAAGTGAAGAAATTCGCGGAGAAATGGAAAAGGAGAGTGATGATTGCGATCGATGCAAAAAAGGGAAAAGTAGCGGTCAGGGGGTGGAAAAGCGTGACTTCTCTCACACCAATAGAGGTTGCAAAGCTCTACGAAGACTGCGAAGTCCTCTTTTTGTATACGAACATCGACGTCGAAGGGCTTGCAAAGGGCATAGAAAAAAAGAGTCTTGAGTTCTTAAGGAATCTGAAGCGTCCGTTTCACGTAGCTGGCGGGATTTCTTCGCTCGAAGACATAGAGTTCGTGAAAGGCCTTGGAGCAAGTGGGGTGATCTTGGGCTCAGCGTTGTATATGGGAAAGATTAAATTCGAGTCTGCGCTTAGACTTGAGTCATGAAAAAAGTGACGAGAAAAACCGAAGAAACAGAGGTCGTCGCAACTTTTGATGCTGAGAAAACAGAGATAAGCACAGGAATCGACTTCTTCGACCACATGCTACAAACTATTGCAAAGATCTCCGGCTATAAGATTGAGGTGAAGGCAAAGGGAAAAGACGAGCACCACGTCATCGAAGATGTTGCTATTTGCCTAGGAAAGAGCATTGCAGAGATCGAAAAGAAGGGAATAGATAGGTTTGGGTTTGCAATTGTTCCGATGGACGAATCCGTGGCAACCTGTGCTCTTGATTTCAGCGGAAGGGGTGTTTTTGTATTTGAAGGTGAACTCAAGGACAGCGGAATTAGAGCTGAGGACTTCCTACACTTTTTCGACACGCTCTGCAGGAACTCCGGGCTAAACGTTTACCTTGCTGTGAAGGGAAAGAATTCACACCACATGATCGAAGCGTGTTGCAAATCCTTCGCCTTAGCGCTCAAGCAGGCGTTGAAAAAGTCCGGCAACGAGTACAGAAGTGCGAAAGGTGTTCTCGATTGATAATCTGTGAGAACGTAAGCAAGAGATTCGGAGAAACCTTTGCTTTGAAAGACGTTTCCCTGAGCTTTGAAAAGAGCATCGCAATCCTCGGACGCAACGGCGCTGGGAAAAGCACGTTGGCAAAGATACTCGCCGGCATAACAAAACCAACGCAGGGCAGAGTAAGCGTTTTCGGTGAAGACCCGTTTAAAAACGTTGACATAAGAAGAAAAATCAGCATCGTGACGCACAATCCAATGCTATACAAGGAGCTAAGCGTAGAAGAGAACTTGCGTTTCTTCGCAAAGCTCTACGGAATCAAAGATTGGGAATGGGTCATCGACGAGCTTAAGCTTGAGGGAAAGCTAAACAGCAAGGTTTTCGAACTTTCAAGGGGGTATTTGCAGAGGGTTGCGATTGCAAAGGCGTTAATGTTAAAACCCAAGCTCCTGATACTGGACGAACCTTTTTCTTCGCTCGATGTTGAAGGAAAAGAGATCCTTTGGGCTAAAATCCATGAGTTCAAGCATTCAATTGTTTTCTCCACCCACAGCTTAAATGAAGCAAAGTTCTGCGAAAACTTCGCAGTACTCGAGAAAGGTGAGCTCGTCTACTTTGGAAGAGATTACGATGAAGCGCTCAGAGCTCTTAGAACTCGTGAAGAAGGATCTAAAGATCGAGATCAGGAGTAAAGCCAGTTTAAACAACGCCATACTATTTGCATTAACAACCGCTTTCCTTTTCAGCCTGTCGATCGATGCAAAAACATTTTTTGCCCCGATATTAGTCCTTGTAACCCTTTTCTCATCGATCTTAGCCTGCTCCGCTACTGTAACAAGGGAGTTCGAACTCGAAACAATCGAAGCCCTAAAGGCTTCGCTCAGCGCTCAGGAGATAATAACCTCGAAGATAATCTCGAATTTTCTCATCGTTGTGTCCCTCGTTTCAATAATAGCACCGATCTGCTATGCACTTTTCAACCTTGAGGGGAACTTCTTCCTTCTTCTTACTTCGCTCGCAATCGTCGCTTTTCCGATTTCAAGCGCTGTAACCTTGCTTTCACCAATTTCCGCATTTGCAAAGGGTAAAGAAGCGTTTTTGGCTGTGATGCTCTTCCCAATAATCTTCCCCCTAATTCTACCAGGAATCAAGCTACTTAACCTCGCCCACAATGGTGTGTTCGACTTTTTCAGCGCCTTATTTTTGTTACTCTACGCTGGCGTAGTTACAACTCTCGCGCAACTCGTTTCTGATCACTTGCTCTGAAGCTTTCGGGAATTTGAGCAGAAAAGTTGCGGTTTCCGGATTCACGAGCTCGATGCTACCCTGATAATGCTCCATCAGCTTCTTAACTATAAAAAGCCCAAGCCCCGTGCCCTTGGTCGTGAAACCCTTTGTAAAAACCTTATTTGCAAACTCTTTGGGTATTCCCTTGCCGTTGTCACTAAAAAAGACTTTCACTTCGTCGTTGCTCCTTATCTCAACTCTTATCTCCGTCGCCCCTCCATGCTTCACGGCGTTGTCGATGAGGTTTTCGAAAACACTGTAAATGCCCGAGTTCGCAAAGACCTTTGCGTTTCCTTCAACGCTGACCCGCACCCCATGGCTCTTTGAAACCTCGATAATCACTTCTCTGAGATCATAACACTCCTTAACGAATTCAAGCGAGGATTCGAGTTCTTTCATCTTTTTCACAAGGTCGATGCCCTTAGTCACTGCGTCTTTCATCTTTTGCAGAATTTCTGCATCTGGTTCCTCTTCAAGAAGCTCAATGAGCGGGTAAATTCTCGCAAAAATGTTCAATATATCATGACGTAGCATGCTGTTCAGGAATCTCAGATAATCGTTGAGTTCCTCCATTCTCTTCTGTAACGCAACTCTCTCGGAAACGTCCGTATAGGCTAATAGACAGTAAGGTTTTCCGTTTATTTCCACATACCTCGTCCTCGCCTCGAGCCAAGTTATCCTTCCCCATTTGTCAAAGGCTCGAACAAGTAGCGAAGGATCAGGATTCTTTCTTTTCTCCACAAAAGTCTTGACGATGAGATCTACAAGCTTCGGGTAGTCTTCCTTGTGAAAATAATTTTGAGGGTTTTTCATCATCTCTTCGTAGCTCAAACCACTTCTCTCTGCAAGTATCTTGTTCAGGTAAACAATCTGCCCCCTCTCATCTACAACGACTATCGCAACTGGGAACTCATCCACCGCTGTTTTCCACTCCACATATTAACTCATCATTATAATTTAAATCTTTTGCCACCCAAAGAACTTGCCTTAAGTTTTGGAAAAATTTAATTAAAATTTTGAGAGCAGAAAAGCTCCGTAGAAGAACGCAACCAGCGCAATCACAAGGATCAATGCATTCACTGCCTTCTTTCTTCTCATACCGCCTTCTGTGTCGAGTATTATTGCCCTAAGTCCATTGAAAGCGTGGAAAGTAACGAAAAGCAGTAGGAAGAAGTAGAAGACCTTGTATTCAAAGCTTCCAAGCCTTGAAACAGCGGTCTCGTAGCTGAGCAATTCGTGATTAGCATGCGTTGCAAGGAAGTGGGCGGTTATTAGAAATACCATTACGATCCCAGTAACCGCCTGAAAAATCCACGCAAATGGCTCAAAACCTCGCATTTCAATCACCCAAGGCTGTGTAAAGTATGTAGCTACCCAGAATCCACCCCAAGATCGTAAGAGCCACGGAGATCACAAGCACAGCCTTTCGCTTTTCATGCGCAAATCCAAGCTCGTGAACAACAATTCTCAGCCCATTCAACCCATGGAAAACACCGCACAGGATTAGCAGGGAATCAAAAATGAAGAACTGCTTTGAAACCGTTAACGCCGTGAGCGACTCGTACAAATCTCTGCTCTGGAGCGAAGTTAAATAAGCTAAGTGCAAGCAAAGATAGAAGAGTAGGATAAGCCCGGTTATTCTTTGAAACATGAAAGCCATACCAAATGGGGAGCGGTATTTGAACCAAGAGAGAACACCCATAAGCTCACCTCAGTGAAGCTCTGCGCAGAAGTTGCACAGCTTTCGCTGGCTCGATTTGCTTCGGGCAAACTTCGCTACACTCCATCGCAGAGTGACACCGCCAAACTCCAATGCTCTCCGAAGCAATTTTGAGTCTCTCCTCCTTTCCCCTGTCCCTGCTGTCGGCGTTAAATCTGTAGGCTGCAACAAGCGCTGCTGGCCCGAGATAGCCTTCGAGCGTTGCAGACGCTGGGCAAACAGAAACGCAGGCTCCACATTTGATGCAAAGCGAAAATATGTAGTAGCGTTTCAGCTCTTGCGGGGTTTGCAACTGCTCAACTGGGTTCTCGTAGTCAGCTTCTGCGATCAGATATGGTTTTACCTTCTTGTGCTTCACGAAGAAGCCTTCGAATTCGGTGACAAGATCCCTTATGACTCTGAAGTTGTCGAGCGGTTCCACCTTGATCTCCTTGAATTTCGAAATCTGGGTTTCACAGGCAAGCCTTGGTTTACCGTTTATCTTAACAGCACAACTTCCGCAGATTCCCATTCTACAAGATGCACGAAAAGCAAACGTTGGGTCAATGTTCTCCCTTATGTAGAAAAGCGCATCCAAAACAGTCATTCCCCGCTTCACAGGAACTTCGAAGCTCTGCCAGTAGCTTTTTTCGTCAAAACGCCTGATAAGGATCCTCATATTCCCACCTAATACTTCCTCTCCACAGGCTTCCACTTCGTGATTCTCACCGGCGCATATTCGAACCTCGGACCCTCGCTCGTGTAGTAAGCCAAGCTATGCACGAGCCACTTCTCGTCATTCCTTGCCGGGTAATCGAGCCTGTAATGCGCTCCTCTGCTCTCTGTTCTGAGCAGCGCTCCCATTGCAACAATCTCAGCTAAATCAAGGAGGTATCCAACCTCGAGCGTCGAGAGAAGGGCGACATTGAACTTCCTAACAGCATCTGAGATTGCAACCTTTGCAAACCTCTCTTTCAGATCCAAGATTTTTCTAAGCGCAGTTTTCAGTCCGTTTTCGTCCCTGAAAATCCATAAATAATTGTCCATCGTTTCGTTCAGCTCCTTCTTTATCGCATGTGGGTTTTCTTCGCCTTTCTTCCCAAATCTGTCGAAAAGCCTTTTTTCCTCTTCTTTCACGAACTCGGAGCTTATTCTCGTTTCTTTGGCGTTTTCAACGTACTTAAGTGCCATCTCCCCTGCGACTTTGCCGAAAACGAGGCATTCAACTGTTGAGTTGCTTCCAAGCCTGTTGGCTCCATGAATGCTCACGCATGCGCACTCGCCGACAGCGAACAATCCTTTCACAGGAGTTTCTGTGAGCTCATTCGTGTGTATGCCACCCATGGTGTAGTGCTGAACTGGTTTAACAGGAATCGGCTCCTCCACTGGATCGACGTCTGCGAACTTTATCGCCGCTTCCCTTATCATTGGCAACCTTTCTTCAATCTTCTCCTCACCCAAATGCGTTAGATCCAAGGCTAAGTATGGGCCATGCTCACCTTCGAATGCTCTACCCTCCATTATCTCTCTCCACATTGCCCTTGCGACAACATCTCTTGGAGCGAGTTCCATCTTCTCTGGGGCGTATTTCTTCATGAACCTCTCCCCGTCTTTGTTCCTAAGGTAACCGCCTTCCCCTCTGCAAGCCTCGGTCATAAGGATTCCAGAGGGCACGAGTCCAGTAGGATGGAATTGCATGAACTCCATGTCCTTTAACGGAACACCGCAACGATACGCAATCGCCATTCCGTCGCCGGTGACTTGATGGCTATAAGTTGTGAATCCGTAAAGTCTTCCCGCTCCGCCTGTCGCAAGGATAACAGCCTTTGCTTTAAAGAATTCGAGCTCGCCTGTCTTTAGCCTTATCGTCGCAATTCCTTGGACTCTGCCATCTTCGATTGCGATGTTCGTTAAAAAGTATTCGCTGAAAAACTCGACGTTGTCGTATTTCAGAAGTCTTTCGTATAAAGTGTGCACTTCATGGAATCCAGTTCTATCCGCAGCGAAAACAGTTCTATTAACGCTGTGCCCACCAAAGGCACGTTGAGCGATCGTTCCGTCGGGATTTCTGCTCCAAGGGCATCCCCAATTCTCGAGCCTGAGAATTTCCTTTGGACATTCACGAACGAAGTACTCGACTGCATTTTGATCCGCAAGAAAGTCTGAGCCCTTCACCGTATCCCATGCATGGAGATCGAAGTTGTCGTCTTTGCGAAGGACTGCTGCGCTTCCTCCTTCTGCACAAACGCTGTGGCATCTAATTGGATAAGTTTTCGCAATAACCGCTACGGAGACCTTTCTATTTTTCTCTGCGACCGCAACGGCCGAACGCATTCCTGCAAGTCCCGCGCCAACTATTGCGATGTCGCACTCGATCACTGTAACCACCATCCTTAATCAAGATCTTAGGATATAGATTTTTCTAAGCTCGAATTTTATGATACAAAATCGCAAACAAAACGCTACTTACGAGCACAGATGCATCGTAACGCATGAGAAAGATCGATGGAGCTGAAAGGGCAAAAAGGAAAAGCGTTGTGGCAAGAAGGATGGAACCCATTTTCAGCAGTCCCATCGACGGGATTCCGGGCTCGTTTGACGGATATCGAAATAGAAGAGCTCCTGCAAAGAGACAGGAGTTAATAGGGAGAAGCAAAGAGATAGGAAGAACAAAAAGATTGTTTCCAGAAAAGCTCGCAACCAAGGCAAAAAACAAGCTCGGAAGAGAAATAACAAGCGCAGAACTCAGAATCTTGCCCATCATGAACTCCTTTTTTGAGACTGGCAAAGTCAAAAGGAAGTCCAGATCTCTACCCTCAGCTCTCGTAAAAAGACCTAGGATTATCGGAGAAAGAGACGAAACCGCTACAATTAGCTCAATTATCGCATTAGCGCTCAAAAAGGCTATTCCGTTCGAGATCGTTATCAAAACTGGCAAAAGAATCCCCACAAGACCCGCTGGGTTTCGGTATGTTATCTTTAGATCCTTAACCACAAGAGAGAAACTTCTGCTGAGAGGGGAGAATCTGAAGGCTTTAATTTTTCCCTGACTGCTCGTAGATTCGAAGATCTTTTCAAAAAATCTTGTAGAGAACTTCCAGTAAAGAGTAAAGAGGGCAATCGAGTGCGCAAGGAGAAGAACTGCGCTTTCAGTCTCAGTCGTTACAGAAGCAAAGGGAAAAACGAAATTCATTTCCGATAGCAACGGAATTTGACCTTTGAAGATCTGCGGAAGCGAGATTATAACGAGAAGTAAGAACGAAGAGATCAAAAAATTCTTCGTCTGATTGAATCCAAGCATTCCTCTTCCACCAAGCAATGCAACGAGAACTATTGCAACAAATTCTCCGAAAAGAATTGCAAAAACTATCCATAGAAGAAAAAGAATTGCTTTAAGAACTTGAAAGCCTAAAACAGTGGGAATTGCTACCCCAATCGTTGCAAGTGGATCGACGAGCAGTAGAAATGGTATTAGCCTTCCAACGCTTATGGGCATAGACTTCATAGGCTCGAATAACCCCACTGCAAAGGATTGCTGAAGACTTGTGGCGGTCATGAAGATGGAGGAAACGAAGATAAAAATGCAGATCGAAATTGCGAGCATTGATTGCTCGTAGTAGTTCGACAGTAGGAATCCGAGGAAAAGGAAGACTAAAAAAATCGTTAAAAAATTCTTCTCTACGCTAAACTTCTTAGTGATCCGAAGTAACCTTTCCCGAGCAATTCCTGGGTTTCTCTTCATCATCTGGTAGTGCATCTCCCTGTATAGCGCGGAAAAGATCGCTAAAGTAGCGCCGACGCCACTTCTAATGCGTCCACACCTCCTGTTAATTTTAAAAATACGTCCTCGAGGTCACGAAGCTCTGTCATTTCCTTGAGATCTTTCACACTACCCTCTGCGACGATTCTTCCATCGTATATTATCGCAACCCGATCGCAGAGCACTTCTACAAACGGCATGACGTGTGTGGAGAAAACAATGCTCTTTCCCTCTTCCCTAAACTTGAAGAGGAGATTTCGGAAGATCTTCGCCGATCTAACGTCGAGGCCATTCATAGCTTCGTCGAGAATCAGTGCTTTTGGATCGTGGAGCAACGCGGATATTATTGCAACCTTTTGCTTAGTTCCAAAGCTTAGATCTGCGATAAGTGAATCCATGAACTCCTGAATCTCAAAAGCTCTCGCATAATTCGCAACCTTCTCCTCGATCTCCGATCTTCCGAGTCTTCTAACCTTTCCAACGAGATTAAAAAGTTCTGAGACCGTTAGGCTTTCGTAGAGCACAGGATTTTCGGCCACGAAGCCAACAATACTCTTTACTTTCAGTGGATCTTTAACGACGCTCATTCCATCGACTACAACGTCTCCACTCGACGGTTTCAAAATTCCAGCGATTGTTTTCATCAAGGTCGTTTTTCCTGAACCGTTCGGACCGAGTAAACCAAATATCTCGTTCTTTATCTCCAGAGAAATGCCCTTAAGAACTTCTTTATTACCAAAGCTCTTCCTCAACGCCCTGATTTCGATCACAAAAATGAGTCGTTTGATGTTACAAATCCTTTTCCATGCATGATACAACCGAAAGCCTTAAAATTCAATTCCGCATATGATTTTTAAAGGAGGTAAGAATGTCGGAAATCTGCTCAAAATGTGGTTTACCAAAAGATCTCTGCGTCTGTGAAGAAGTAGCGAAGGAACAGCAGTTTATCTCGATAAAGGTTGGAAAAAGGAGATACGGAAAGGAAGTGACGATAATCGAGGGTCTCGACGGCAACGAGATAAACCTCGAGGAACTTGCAAAGTTTTTAAAATCGAAGCTCGCGTGTGGGGGAACTATTAAAAATGGCGTAATAGAGCTTCAAGGAAACCACGTAAACAAAGTCAAAGAGCTTCTGGTCAAGAAAGGTTTTAACCCGAGCAGAATAAGGACTTAAGAATGCTCGAAGAACTTTATCTCCTGATCTTAGCGGTTTTATTGGACAGAATCTTTAAAGAACCGCCACTATTCGCTCACCCCGTTGTTTGGTTTGGGAAAATCATCGCGTTTTTTCAACGAATCTTCGAAAAATTGGAAAGAAGTGGCGTTTTTCTTCATTTTCTCCTCGGATTCACTTTAACTGCGCTATTGGTATTTTTTGCCATCTTTTTAGCGAAGATTCCGTTACCACAACCTCTCCAATTCCTCTGGCATCTCTATCTACTCTTCTCCTCGATATCGATATGGAGCATGATTGGGCACGCAGAAAATTGCATCAAAAAAAGCTTTGATCCAGCAGAGGTGCAGAAAATAGTGAGCAGAGATACGAAAAAATTAAGCAAACCGCAACTCAGATCTGCGGTAATCGAATCTACTGCGGAGAATTTCGTGGATGGCGTTTTTGCTCCTCTCTTTTATTTCTCCCTCTTCGGAATTGTTGGCGCAGTCGTTTACAGAGCAATAAACACCGCGGACGCTATGATAGGCTACCGAGGGAGATATGAGTACTTCGGAAAAGTATCCGCGAAACTCGACGACGTTCTGAACTTCGTTCCAGCAAGGCTTTCACTTCTTTTCTTCGAAATTCTGAGGCGTGGAAGCTTTTTCTATGGACTGAAGAATAGGGTTAAGCTCAACGGGTGCACAATAACTGCGATGTCGTATGTGCTCGGCGTTAAACTCGAGAAACCCGGATACTACTCCCTCCCTGGCAGAGATCCGGAAGACTTTGACGTTGTAAGAGCCGTAAAATTATTCAAAGCTATCAGCTTGCTTTCGGTCGCTTTTTCTGCGCTCATAATTCTGCTGAGATCGACTATTTTCCCGCTTTGAAAAGTGGAAAAGACTTATATACTCTTGTGGAAAAGTGGGAGAAATCGAAAGGTGGTTTGAATGATAGATGAAGTCGTTCGAGAAAAGGCACTTGCGCTTGCTGAAGCGGTAAGAAATCTCGAAGAGTATCGAGAGTTTCTGGAAATGGAAAAGAATCTGAAAGCTGATAGCGAAGCCCAGGCAATGATAATGGAGTTCCAAAAGAAGCAACAAGATTTCGTTACCAAGCAGATGTCTGGAATCTTCGACAACGAGCTTTTAAGTGAGTTGACAGATCTTCAGTCCAAGTTGAATGCAAGGGATAGTGTTGTCATGTTCATCGAGTCATACAACAGGCTTCTCTCAGTCATTGGAGAGATTCTCGATCTCATAAGCGAAAGACTCGAGTTGGACGTTGGAGAGGTTTACAGAAGGTAAATCGGCTCATGTTTGTTGAGCTGATAGCCTTCTTTTTAGGCTTTCTCTCAATTTTTTCTCCCTGTGTTCTTCCCATAATCCCCGTGGTTTTCGGTGCGTCTCGAATGAGAATTACCGACACAATAGCTCTTTTTTTCGGACTAATCTCAGCCTTTTTAGCCCTAAGTGCAGTTTCGATCTTCGTTTCGCAATTTAAAGTGCTTGGGTATGCACTGCTCTTCTCGCTATCCATTTACTTGCTCGACGAAAGACTAGAACTTTTTTTGAGCAGAAGATTTTCCTCTCTTAGATTTCTCTCGAGAATTAAGCTCCCACCCTTTGTCTATGGGTTTTTCCTTGCGTTTTTCTGGCTTCCATGCGTCACGCCATTCGTGGGGATTGCAATCAGCTCCGCTGTGATAACTGAGAAGGCGTTAGAGATTTCGATGTCATTCACAGCCGGGGTTGCAAGTGCACTTGTTTTAATACTTTTCGCAGGAAAAAAGCTGAAACTTGGGAAAAAACTGAATTTCCACTGGGAAAAGTTGAGAAAAGTCCTTGGGATCGCTGTTTTGTTTGTTGCAATCTACTTCGTGGGTTCAGAACTTTAGCGAACTAATAATAACCAACGGCAAACTACACACTCTGAAAGAGACTAAAACAACGCCTATATAAGAATCTTTAAATTTCAAAAGCGCTAATCCATTTATGAGACTCTTCGTTGCTGTTGATGTCGATGAAGCCTTGAAGCCACGAATCGATCCGCTGCTTTCGAAGCTTTCAGCACTCCAAGGAGTTAAGGCAGTCGAAAGAGAAAACTTGCACACAACCCTTATCTTTTTGGGCGAGGTCGAGGAGGGTAGAGTTAAGGAGGTAAGCTCCGCACTTTCATACGTGCGCTTTAAGCCTTTTGAAGTTTCGCTCGTAGGAGTTGGGAAATTCCCAGAGAGAGGTGATGCAAGGGTTGTGTGGATAGGGATCGAAGACAACGGAAAGCTCGTTGAGCTTGCTGAAAAGGTTCATGCGGAGCTGAAAAAGCTTGGTTTCAAAAGGGACAAAGAATTCGTAGCCCATGTGACGGTTGCGAGGGTAAAAAGAAGGAACAAAGAAGTCGAGAAGGTAGTTAAGGAGTTCGAGAACTCTGAGTTTGGAAAAATGATCGTCGGGGATTTTAAGTTGAAGCAGAGTATTTTAAAACCTTCCGGACCAGTTTATAGGAATGTGGGGGTATTCAGATGTGATGAAAGAGATCCTGAATGAAGCTCTAAGAATTTCGACCCCAAGCGAAGAAGAAGTCGCAATTGCAAAGAGAGCCGAAAAAGTACTTCGCGAGCGCCTCAATAAGCTTGGCGTTGAGTATGTTTTCTTAGGCAGTTATGCACGCAATACTTGGCTTCGAAACAATTTGGAGATCGATGTCTTCATTTTCTTCCAAAGAGACGTGAAAAAGGAAGAGCTTGAACCGAGAATCGTTGAGCTTGGGAAAAAAGTTCTCGACGAGCTCGAGTTAAGATACGCAGAGCATCCATACGTCCATGGAAGAGTAGCTGGAGTAGAAGTCGATCTTGTCCCTTGCTACAAGGTCGAGAGCGCTGAAAAAATAATTTCCGCGGTGGATCGAACTCCTTTCCACCACGAATGGCTAAAAGAGAGGGTAAAGGGGAAAGAGGCGGAGATAAGAATTTTTAAGCGGTTCTTAAAAGCTAACAACATCTACGGTGCAGAATACAAAGTTCGAGGCTTTTCTGGCTATCTCTGCGAACTCCTAATAGTTTTCTACGGTTCTTTCATCGATTGCATTAAGGAAGCGACGAGTTGGACGAGAAGAACAGTAATAGATGTTAAGAACGGGGAAATCCGCAGTGGGGAGAGCTTTTTTGTTGTCGATCCAGTCGATGAGAAAAGGAACGTTGCAGCGAATCTGAGCCTGGACAACTTGGCGAAGTTCGTTCACCTCGCAAGGATGTTTTTAAAAAGTCCGAGCATAGATTTTTTCGTCCCAAAGCAGAGAAAAGTCGATGCAAATACTCTGGAATCCGCGATGGAGCAAAGAAATACCGAGATTATCGCTGTAGAGTTCGAAAAACCGAGAATAGTCGAAGACAATCTTTATCCACAGCTCGAAAAGGCAGCAAGAAGACTTTTTGAAGCGCTGAAAAGAGAGGGTTTCGAGCCGATGAGATTCGATTTCTTCGCTGGAGAGAAATGCTACTTGATCTTTGAGACCGCAATAAAAGAGATTTCGAGAGTGGCTAAAAAGATTGGTCCAATTTTCGAAGACGAGAAGAATGTTGAGAAGTTCTTAGCTAAAGAAAGAGCATTTGAGCCCTTCATCGAAAACGGGAGGTGGTGGGCTTTTGAGTTTCGAAAACACACAAAGCCTGAGGAAGTGATTGCGGATTACATAAGAGAAAGGAGCGAAGCTTTGGGAAAAAACGTTGGAGCGAAGCTTGCAGAAGGTTTCAGAATCTTAAAATCGAGGGAGTTGCTAAAACCCGAGCTGATTGAAAAGCTCTCGGAGTTTTTGGGGGTGAAAACGTGAAGGTTACTTTTCTCGGTACAGGTGTTTCCGTTCCCTGTGAAGGCAGGGCTCAGAGCTCTATTTTGATAGAGAGTGATGCCAAAGTTCTCGTCGACTGCGGAATCGGAACTTTTCTCAGACTTGAACAGCTTCAAATTTCGCCAAGCGAAATAGATGCGATAATCATTACGCACCACCACCTTGATCACAACGGAGATCTTCTGAACATCCTAAAAGCGCGGTGGCTGATGGGTGCAAAGCAGATTGAGATCTACGGTCCAAATGGAACTCGATTTTTTATGGAAGCAATGTTAAACGCCTACCCCTATTTGCGGGGGAAGCTGAAGTTCAAGGTTTGTGAGGAGAAAGCTTTTAGAGTTGAAGACCTCCAAATCAATGCGATTCCAACAATTCACTCCATAGAAAGCCAAGGTTACGTGATCAACGAAGTTGCGATAAGCGGAGATACAAAGGCATTCAAGGATTTCATCTCCATCGACTGCTCAGTGATGATCCATGAGCTCTCTCTTCCATTTAACTTCAACGCAGACTTTCACACAACTCCTGAAAACTTGAAGGAGTGCTTGGATTTCATGAAAGCAGAAAAACTCTATTTAACCCATCTCTACCCAATGACCCACGCTGTAAAAGAGAGGATTCTTGAGTTCCTCGAAGTCAAGGCAAATATAGCAAGAGATCTCGAGAGCTTCGAGTTGAAGTAAAATCAATAGCTCAGAACTCTAACCACCGCAACTTCACTTTCCTTTCTTCTAAAGATCTCGCAAACATCGCTCTCAAAGGAGACGCAGTTCTTCGCAGAGCAGTGCCCTATACCCCTCGGCAACGAAATGTCTCGGAGCCAGTAAACGCAGTCCTTGCAACTCACAATTTTCGCGGTTTTGGAAGTTTATAAATTTTTCCATTTTTATATAGTGCGTATAATAATGAGTTCCATAATTATTACCATCACCAAGCTCGGAAAAATTTTTAACATACCCATGGAAACAAGGGGGTATGAACTTCGACGCAAGCGAATATGTCAAAAAGAAGCTTGAATCGTTGCGCAGGGAATTAAGTGGTGTAAAAGCTACCGAGATCCTCGCAGCATGCTCTGGAGGTGTAGATAGCACAGTCGCCACCATACTCGTTGCAAAAGCGATTGAAGGGCCAATAAAGGCAGTCTTCATCGACGACGGTCTTCGAAGAATTGGTGAAGGGGAAAGGGTTGTGAAGACACTAAGGAATTTTGGACTCGATGCATTCGTCTTTGATGCAAAGGAAGAAGTGCTCAAGGCGCTGAAGGATAAAGTCGATCCGGAGGAGAAAAGAAAGGCGTTTAGAGATGCGTTTTACACTACGCTCGGCAAAATAATTAGACAGAAAGGAGCAAAATTCCTTGTCCAGGGAACGATAGCTGCAGACATAGTTGAGACTGTTAGCGGTGTTAAAACGCAACACAACGTTCTGGAGCAACTTGGGATCGATACAGCGAAATACGGGTTCAGAGTAATTGAGCCGATCAAAGATCTCTACAAATGGCAGGTGAGACTTGTTGCAAAGGAACTCGGATTGCCGGACGAGATCGTGCATCGACGAGCTTTTCCAGGACCCGGGCTTGCAATAAGAATAGTGGGTGAAGTCACTTGGGAGAAGCTCGAGATACTCCGAAAAGCTACGAAGATAGTCGAAGAAGAAACTGCGGACATCAAAGCTTTCCAGAGCTTTGCAGTTCTCCTCGATCTCAAAGCTACGGGAGTTAAAGACAACAAGAGAACCTACGGCTTCATAACAGTGGTTAGAGTTGTTGCATCCGAAGATGCAATGACTGCGAAGTTTGTCGAGATTCCATACGAGAGACTTAGGAAGATCTCAAAGAGGATAACCGAAGAGATCCCGGAGATCACAAGGGTTCTATACGATGTAACAGACAAACCACCTGCAACGATCGAGTTCGAGTGATATGTACTTCGAGCTTTGGATAGATAGAAGCAGAAGTAAAGAGATCATTGAAAAACTCAGAAAAGTCTGCGAGGAGGTCTGGGAAGTCTACTACAACTACGATCTCATCGTTAAGGTCAAAAGTGATGAAGTGCTGAAAATCGACGGCGTGCTTTTTTACAAAAGGCACTACAGATGCTGAAGCTCGTGAATCTTAGCGAACTCGATTTCAACAGTCTCTTTCCCATTGTATAACGAGACCTTTGTGTTTAAACTTGGAACCTCCACTTTTTCTCCCATCTTCTTTAGCGCCAATATTGCGTAGGCTTTAAATCTCGGATCCTCTAATTCAAGAAGCTTTTTTCTCAACAAATCCTTCGCTTCGGTGCCCTTGTAAGTGTTTGCATTCCTGAGTATTCCATACGCCACATAGCATTTCTCAACTTCTTCGTTCTCGAGCAGATAGAGAAACTTGAACTTAAAGCTTTCAAAAATTTCAGGATTTCTCAAACCTATCTCAGCAATCGCAAGCGGTGCGCCGATGCAGTAGGCTCCAGACTCGTCGCTTAAATGCCAAAAAAGACGGAGTAGATAGTTGTAAGCCAAATTTCCCCTACAAAGAACGCCAAGCGCTTCTGCAGATTTGAACCTGAGGATCTCTTGATCACTGTAAAGGAATTTGAACGCTTCCCTAACCTTTATTCCTTGGAATTCGTTGTTGAGTAAAGCGATCGCAACTCTTTCACTCATTCAACTTCTCGTAAATCCTCTTCAAAATCTCGTTTCCTTCCTCGAATTTTTTCACAGCTTCCTTAAGCAACTCCGATGCATTTCCTTTGATGTCGTTTGCCCATTTCTTGTAGGTTTCAATGTGCTCTTCGTTGTGCTCTATCCAGTGCTCGAGCAGTTTCTTAAACTTCTCCATGCAGAAAATCGAAGAGATGTTAAAAAACTTTTTCTCCTTAACACAACTCTTTCATGCTTTAAAGGCAAAATCTTATATTGCACAGCCGTTAGCAAAATACAGGTGTGGGTATGAGATTCGCTATCGTAAATATAGTAATGATAATGGTCTGCGTCGTCGCCTCAGCGAAGCTCTATGTTCCAACGGACTTTGCAACCATACAGCAGGCAATAGACAACGCAAACGAAGGAGAAGAGATCGTGGTCAAATCGGGAATATACGAGGAGAATTTGATTATAAACAAATCCATCATCCTAAAATCCGAAAATGGTGCCATTTCAACGATTATAAAAGCAAAAGACCAAAGTCTTCCAGCAATTAAAGCTGAGGGTTCCTTTGATTCTGAGATCTCTGTGAAGATCGTTGGCTTTAAGATCAAAGGTGGGAGCGAGGGGATAAGATTGGCATACGCCAAAGACTGCGAGATCTCCGAAAACGCCATAGAAGAGAATAAAGTTGGAATTCAGCTCGACGCTGTGGGATTCTGCGATGTGCAGAAGAACAGAATAGCGAACAACGAACTTGGTGTCAAGGTTGAAAGATCGCTTGAAGTGCGGTTTTGGCTGAACACGTTCGAAAATAATGTAAAAGACGTTTTGTCGCAAAAGTCGATGACAATGTGGTTCTCAAAGGAAATGATCGAATACTACCACAACGGCGATCGTAAAGGATATCTTGGGAATTTCTGGGACAAGAACAGCTGTAACGACTGGAACCGAGACGGCGTTTGTGACGATCCATACTCCATGACTTTTTCCGATACGGACATGTTTCCACTTGCCGCTCCCTACGGTGTCGACCTTGCGATCAAAGCTTTGGATTTTGAGAAAATTGTTGTGGGAGAGGATAACAAGATAAGAGTCACGGTTTCAAACCTTGGAAGCTACATAAACGCGAAAAACGTGCTCGTGTCTCTATACGTCACAGATCAGAACAAAACCACCATAATAGGTAAAAAGATGATAAGAGAGTTGCCCTCGCAATCCGATGTGGTTGTGGAGTTTAACTGGAGACCATACGTCGTGAGAAACTATGCTTTAAAGGCGATCGTTGAGAGTGCGATTGTGGAGTCCAACATCGACAACAACGAACTCACCGTTTCGATCGACTTCCAAATCCCAGATCTCGCTTTAATCAACGTCTCAGTTCCAGAGAAGATTTTTATTAACGAAAGCTATGAGATTGCAGTCAAAATAGCAAACAATGGAAACGCGAGAGCTGAAAACTTCTCAGTATCTCTTTATCTGCGCCACTATGGAGATGAGCTAATTTCCTCAAAAAGAGTGACTCTGAACGCAAAAGAGTCCACAACTGTCTATTTGCCATGGACACCAACCGAGTCCGGCTCTCTGTTACTCCAAGTAGTTTTAGATCCAGAAAACGAGTTCACGGAGCTGAGCAAGAAAAACAACCAATTGACGTTACGAGTTAACGTCGAGGAAAAAGCAAAACCAGCAATAGAGTCTTCAGGGTTGGATGAAACAAAAACCCCGCAGCAGAGTGTAACTCAAAAAAGTGCGCGTTCAGACACGAATGTTTTCCTCGTGATCGCGGTTGCCTTCATCGCTTTAGGTGTTGTTTCGTTCTACCTCGCCAAGAAGCGTTAAATCCAATTCTACAATTTTTTGGCTCGAACGAAACTTCTAAAACAGAATCGCAACTGTTTGAAGAATTTTTAAAATTAGCATAAAGATTTGAAGTTTTTTCAAGTTTTTGCCAAAAACAGAAAAGATTATATAGTATATCTCAAAAGCGCTGAAAGGTGATTCGATGAATGAGATCGAGAAAGCAAAGGCTATCCTGAAAGAGAACAACATTCGACAAGTTTTCTGTGCATTTAGCGATGTTCGTGGCTATTTAATGACATTCTCGATTCCGGCAAGAGAGTTCATAGATGGAAACGCCTTCGAAGGAATTGGTTTCGACGGTTCCTCGATCCGTGGATTCAAGAGCATCGATCAAAGCGACATGCTCTGGGTTCCGGATCCAAAAACGCTTCGAGTTATCCCTTGGATTAACGATGCGATTCAAAGGTCCGCAATAATGTTCGGCGATGTCTACGAAGCGTGGGCAGCGGGAGTTGCTGAATGCGATCCCCGTGGATACGTTGCGAAGAGGATTGAAAAAGAGCTCGAAAGCCAAGGAATGACCGCGATTTTTGGCCCAGAGATAGAGTTCTTCGTTTTTAAAGGCGTGGATTTCAGAAACCTCGTCTGGGACCTATGGACTTCTCCAAATGGCGGAGCTGGAGACAGCTGGGGGGCTCCAAGGATTCTGCCTTTCAGCGATGAGCTGAGCAATGGTTACATCATTCGCCCCAAAGAAGGCTACTTCAGAGCTCCACCAGAGGATACGACCGTTGAGTACAGAAACGAGCTTGTCTACAATCTGGAACAGCTTGGTGTAATGGTTGAATACCACCACCACGAAGTTGCAACTCCGGGACAAATAGAGCTTGACTTTAGGCCAAAGCAATTAACCGCGGTTGGTGATGCTTTCTACTTATACAAGTTATCTGCAAAAAACATCGCAAAGAAGCACGGCCTTATAGCGACTTTCATGCCTAAGCCGATCTATCTGGACAACGCAAGTGGTATGCACACTCACCAAAGCCTTTGGAAAGGGGAACCATTCAAAGGTGAAGCTCTTTTTGCAGATCCAAACGACGAATTTATGCTAAGCCAGAAAGCCCGCTACTACATAGGCGGATTGCTCGAACATGCAAAAGCGCTTACTGCGATCTGCTGTCCAACGGTAAACAGCTATAAACGCCTTGTGCCAGGATTTGAGGCACCGATAAACATATGCTGGAGCCCAAGAAATCGATCTGCGCTTGTAAGAGTTCCAATGTATCAAAAAAAGCCCTCCGCAATAAGGGTCGAGTATCGTGGCGCAGATCCGAGTTGCAATCCCTACTTAGCCATTTCAGCACAACTCGCAGCTGGACTGGATGGCATAAAGAAGAGGATAGATCCCGGAGATCCAGTGATGGTCGATGTTTACGAACTTTCGCCGAAAGAGAAGAGAGAACTCGGCATAGGAGAGCTACCAACGACTTTGAGGGACGCTTTAGATCACCTGGCGAGCGATGAAGTTTTACAGAAGGTGCTTGGGCGTCATATATTCGATGCGTTTATGGAGCTAAAGATCGAGGAATGGAATCAGTTCTGTTTGTACATAACGCCCTGGGAATACATGAAATACTTCGACATCTGATTTTTTTACCCAGTCAAGAAGTGATTTCAATGATACTCGCAATGTGGAGCGGTGGAAAAGATAGCGCAATGGCATTTTACAGGGCTTCAAAGCTCTACAAAATTGACAGGCTCGTTTGTATGATCAAAAACGGTGAAACGAGGGCGCATAGGCTAAAGGAGAGTATCCTAAGAAGGCAAAGCGAAGCAATGGGAATTGAGATCGTTTTTGGCAGATACGATGAAAATTTCGAGGAGATTCTAAAGAGCGTTTTCAGATCCAATGAAGCTGAGAAAGTCGTCTTTGGGGACATATATCTTGAGCATCACCGGAATTGGATCGAGAGAGTTTGCAAGGAGCTTGGAATCGAAGCGATATTTCCGCTTTGGGGTGAAAACACCAAAAAGCTCGCAGAAGATATCGCGAGAGAGTTCAACGCAATCGTAATCGCTGTGCGTAAAAATTTCAAAGACATACTCGGCAGGAGATTCGATGAAGAAGTGATAGAATACCTCCTCAAGAAAAACGCCGACCCATGCGGGGAGAATGGTGAGTTCCATACAATTGTGGTCAATGGACCGATTTTCAAAAAACCGATCGAAGTTACGATTGGAAAACACTTCGAGGACGAAAAGTATTACTATCTGGAGGTTTTATAAAAAAATTTGCTAACTTCTTTCCAATTCCCTCACGAGCTCCTCGACCTTCTTCTTTATCTCGTTAAACGCTTTTTCGATTGTCACAAAATCCTTGCCTGCAACATCCTCGATGTGCCAATGAATCATTTTCTTCGAAGTTGGCAAAACAACGCAACTGCTCTCCTCGCAAACTGTTACTATCAAATCGTAGTCTTCGAGATTTACTTCTTCGATACTCCTTGGCTTGTCCTTTGGCTTCAGACCTCTCCTTCTTAAAAACTCCGCAACATTTTCATCTACTCTCTCGGCTTTCTCAATTCCAGCGCTCTCAGCTTTCCAAATCTTTGCAACACTGTTGAAAATCGCCTCCGCAATAACGCTCCTCGCAGTGTTTCGGATGCAAACGAAAAGGACTTTCATTTTATCCATACCCAATTACCTTCGATCGCATACAAAAGCCTTGCGCCTATCTTGCAAAGTATGTCCCCAATTCTCTCGATGTGCCTTATTGCAAGGACCTCATCCACACTCTCGAAGCTACTCTCGACTTCCTCCATCGCCTCGATGTAGGCTTTATCGACCAGATCGTCGAGCTTTGACAATTCAAGAAGCTTTTTCGAATCACTATAACCCTCGAGGATTAGATCGAACATCTTCAACAGCACAGATTCTGCCTCGAAAATTTTCTCCCTGAACTTACACTCGTAGATCGCTATTTCTTGAGCCAAGTCAACGATCCTTTCGTAAGCAGACGACATTCTAATAGCGGACATTGTAAAGCGGAAGTCTCTTGCAAAAGGATGGAATCTGATGAGAATTCTTGCGCAGTGATCGTGAATGTCTGCTTCCATTTTGTCGCTTTTCTCTTCAAGTCTCGAAATCTCTTTCACTACGTCTCTACGACCTCTCATTGCTATGAAGCAAAGGCGAACACTCTCTCTCGCAACTTTGTGCATCTCTAAAATTTCAGATTTTAAACTTTCCAGCTCTTCAACAACCTTCATCCCATCCTCCCCGTGAGGAATTTTTCGGTCAACTCGTTTTTCGGATTTTCAAAAACCTCCTCGAGCTTCCCAACTTCGATCAGATTGCCCAGATACAAAAAAGCAATGTAATCTGCAACTCTCGAGGCTTGTGAAGGCGAGTGCGTAACGATCACCACTGTATACTCTTTCTTCAACTCGTGTATAAGCTCCTCTATCTTTCCTGCAGAGATTGGATCGAGGTTCGCAGTGGGTTCGTCCATGAGCAAGACTTTCGGCTTCAAAGCCAAGGCCCTCGCTATGCACAATCTCTGCATCTGTCCACCGCTCAAATTGCTTGCCTTTTCTTTAAGTTTGTCCTTGACTTCATCCCAGAGTGCACTCTTTTTCAAAGCCCACTCGACGATTTCACTCAAATCCTTTTTGGATTTCGCCATTCTATTGCACTTCACCGCATAGGCAACGTTTTCGAAGATGCTCATGTGGGGAAAGGGATTTGGCATCTGAAATACCATGCCTATCTGCCTCCTTAGCTCGTGTTCACTCATCTCATAGATGTTTTTCCCGAAAAACCTTATCTCTCCACTTACTTTCGCAGTTGGATTTAGCTCAAGCAACCTATTGAACGCTCTGAGTAGAGTAGACTTCCCACATCCAGAAGGGCCCATTATTGCGAAGCAAATCTTTTCCGGAATGTCGAGATCTATTCCCTTGATGACTTCGTTTTCTCCATAGCTTATCCGCAGATTTCTCGTTTCAATGGCGTTCAAACTCTCACCTCTCTCGTTAAGATTCTCAAAGGTATGAAGATAACGAGAAACAACGTCAGCAAAACAGCAGCGGATCCCCAGGCTATTTCGTGGTAGTTTGCATATGGTTGCTGGACTAAGTAGTAAATCCACAATGGAATTGCCCCAACAGGTTCAAAAACTCCACCAACACTACGCCAAGCGTTCCCTGCTGTGAATATCAACGGTGCTGTCTCTCCGCTTACCTTTGCAACTCCAATCAGCAACCCTGTCACAACCCCTTTCCTCGCAATTCTCATCGACACTGAAAAAACAACCCTCGCCTTTCTGAGCCCGAGGGCGTAGGCTCCCTCTTTGTAATGCTGGGGAACGTTTCGCAACGCTTGTTCTGTATAAGTCGCGACGTAGGGGAGCATAACTATTGCAAGCGCAAGCGAAGCTGCGATCGCTGAAAAGCTACCCATCGGAATCACGAGGATTGCCATGACAAATAATCCGACGAGGATCGTTGGAAACTCAAGCATGATTGTAAGCAAAGCTCTTACCGATTTGCTGAGAGCGCTGGTTGGATACTCTGCTATAAAGGTTCCAGCAAGAATTGCTATGGGAATTCCTATGAGAGAAGATAGAAAAACGAGCAAAAAAGTCCCAAATATTGCTGGGAAAATTCCACCAAGACCTTTCCCTGGAGAGGCAAGGGACTGCGTCAGAAACTCTGTTCCCCCACGGAAAATCACCGGAATACCGTTGGCGAAAACTGTGAACACTATGTGGACAAGCGGAAGCAATGCGATAATCGAAAAGATGCACACGTACGCGATGAATAGGGTTTCTTTCAATTTTCTAAACATGCCTCCACCTCCTGAGCAATAGAACCCCTGCGATATTCACGAGCAAACCGATTAGGAACAGAACGAGCCCCGCACAAAACAAAGCCGAGGGCATGTAGCGATAAACGAATGCGTTGCCGAATTGATTCGCAAGAAGTGAGGAAATTGTATAGCCGGGAGCGAAGAAACTTGGGTGAATATTGAACGTGTTTCCAACAACAAGGCTCACCGCAACTGTCTCTCCTACAGCTCTCCCAAAAGCCAGAAGAGATCCCGCCAAGATCGATGGTTTTATGAAGCTCAAAAGAACCTTTGTCGCCTCGTATCTCGTTAAACCGAGCGAATAAACCGCTTCCCTGTATGTCGCTGGGATCGTTCGATACGCCTCCCTTATGATCGCAGTAGCGAAAGGTGTGACCATTATTGCAAGGAGAATCGAAGCAGTGAGATAGCTGAAGCCCGTGAAGTTGTAGTAGGAGAAGAGTGGTACGAAAGAGAGCTTTTCGTAGAAAATGGGTGCGAAATTCCCAACGAGTGGTGCCAAAACGAATAAGCCCCAAAGCCCATACAAAACTGTGGGAAGACCAGCCATTATATCGACGGGTATCACGAGGGCTTCTCTAGCCTTTTGGGGAACAAAGTCGATCGTGAATACTGCGAGCGCAATCGAAGTTGGGAGCGCTAAGATGAGTGCGAGGATTGATGTATAGAGCGTTCCATATATCGCTGCGAGAAGACCATAAAACTCCTCCTCGGGAATTTCTGAAGCTATCCAAACGTTTGAAGTGAATGTCTCGATTCCTTGCCTTGCGAGGGTTTCTGCTGAGTTCACCGCAAAAACGAGGAGCATGAGCATGAGAATTCCCAAGACAGTTCCACACACTGGAAGGAGGAGAAGTTTAAACCTGTCCATACGAATCAAAAAAATTTAAGAAATCTTCTCGATCGCATCCAGCGCCGATTTCACTATCTCGTCTGGCAACGCTACGTAACCCTTGAGCATGTATTTCTTCCCGTCCGTCAAAACCCACTTCCAAAAGTCCTTGACTGCTCTTGCAACCTCCTTGTCCTCATAGCTCTCCCATAGCAAAACATGGCTGAAGGCAACGATTGGGTAGCTGTTTTCTCCGGGAGCGTTCAAGAACTGTTTCAAGTCTTCCTTGTATCCTTCCCTCGGATCGGGAACGAAAGCTTTTGTCGCAACGATGGCCGAGGAAATTGTCTCGTCGGTGGGCTGTACAAATTTCCCAGCTTTGTTTTTCAAACTTACAATTGGGAATTTCTCATGCAACGCATAAGCGAGCTCAACGTAAGCAATGCTATACATCGTCTGCTTCAGCATCGCAGAAACACCTTCGTTGCCCTTTCCCCCATAGCCACGTCCAAGTTTATCAACTGGCCACTCAACGAGTTTTCCTGCACCGACTTTTTGTTTGAAGTCTTCACTGACAATCGAAAGATAATTTGTGAAGATCTCAGTCGTTCCACTCGAGTCGCTTCGATGGATAACGATAATTTTCTCATGTGGTAATCTTGCATCTGGGTTCAGCGCTTTTATCGCATTATCATCCCAAAACTCGATATCGCCCGCAAAGATCTTGGCAAGCGTTTCACCATCTAATCTTAGCTCTCCAACGCCCGGAACATTGTAAACAACCGCTACAGCGCCGACGATGAATGGGAACTGCAAGGGTTTTCCGAGCTTCTCAAATTCTCTCCACTCAGACTCTTTTGCAGGTGGATCGCTGCAGGCAAAGTGAACGAGTTTCAGCTTAAAATCATTTATCCCAGCTCCTGAGCCCTTACTTGTATATTCCACCGTTATATCTTTTCTCTGCTTTTCAAACTCCGAAATCCACGCATATATCTGTGGTGCTGGAAAACTTGCCCCGCTTCCGTATACGTTCACTTTTTTAACCTCTTTTTCTCCGCTTGGCTGAGTTGCACAACCCGCTAACAACGGCACAAGCGCTAAGAGTACCAATGCCCACTTTTGCATTCACATCACCATATCAACTTTCGCTTACCTTGATATATTTTTTACTCATATAAAATCTTTTGAACATATATCTCTATGAGCGAAAAATATTATATATGACTCACATATCATGGCTATGGAAGCAAGAAAGATCTTCAAGAGTGGAAGAGGAAGTTACATCCTGACCTTGCCAAAAAGCTGGATCCAAAACCTTGGTGTTCGTGAAGGGGACTATGTTTACCTCAAAACAGAGAAGGACAAGATAATAATCTTTTTGAGAGAGAAAAAAGCAAAAAAAGCCGAATTCTTCTGCGAAAACCTTAGCTTCGATGCTGTAGTTAGGAGGATAATCGCGCACTATCTCGCGGGCATCGATGTGATGAAAATAAGAATAACGAGCGAAGAGCAGAGAAGGGCGATTGCATTCGCTTCCGATCTATTGATCGGAGCAGAGGTGCTTGAAGATCTCGGTAATGAGATTGAACTTTCCATTCAGATAGACCCAGACAAGATGAGTCTTGAAGACATCTCGGAGAAACTTTTTCGAGTCTGCCATGGAATGCTGTTGGATCTCGTAGGTTGCCTCTTCAACTACAGGCGTGAAGTCATAAGCTCGATAATAACCCGGGAGGATGAAGTGGACAGATTGCACTTCCTAATTCTACGCCTCGCAAAGGAGAACGTTTTTCTAAGAACTTTCGCCAGAACGCTCGAAAGAGTTGCAGATCACATCGAGCTGATGGCTGAATCCATTCTAAACCTCGGAAAAAGTCTTGAGTTAAAATTTGTGGAAGAGATCCCACACGTCTTCAAGTCCGCATGCATGAGTTTTCTGAAAAAGGACTCCAACTTTGCAGAAGAGGTTCTCGAAAGGATTGAGTCCTTGAGGAGACATCTCATTTCGCACCAGAGAAAGCTGATGGATTTCAAAAAAGAGGAGATTATACTGGTAAAAGCAATACTCGACGGATTTCAACGAATTTTAGCCTACTCTTCAGATATCGCGGAAATTGCAATAAACCTCGCTGTCTTCGAAAAAATCGCAGAATAGTTATTTGTTGCTCGCATCTTCAATTCCACGCTCAGTTATCTTGAACACGACCTCGCTTTCTGGCAAATGTGGAGAATCGACAAGCCTTGCGATTCTAAGATCCCCTTTGCTCTTCTTCAAGTAAACACGATACGTCGCGGTGTGCGCAACAATATGTCCACCGACTGGTTTCGTCGGATCACCGAACATAACATCTGGGCGAGCCATAACTTGGTTTGTAACAACAACTGCGGCGTTGAAGAGTTCGCCGAATTTCATCAAATCGTGCATGTGTCTGTTCAACTTCTGCTGTCTGTCCGCAAGAGTCCCTCTACCAACGTACTCCGCTCTGAAGTGCGAGGTCAATGAGTCCACGATGAGAAGCCTAACCTGTTTTCCCTCCTTCTTCAGCTTCTCCGCAAGCTCCTTTGCGTTGTCGACAAGGAGCATTTGGTGATTGGAGTTGTAGGCCTGTGCAACGTAAATATTTCTCAGAACTTCGTTTGGATCGAGCTTTTTTGCCATCGCCATCTGGATCACTCTTTCTGGACGAAAAGTGTTCTCCGTATCGATAACTATTGCACAACCATTCAGGCCACCTTTTTCTTCAGGTAGCTGAACGTTAACTGCAAGCTGATGACAAAGCTGAGTCTTACCGCTACCGAATTCTCCAAAGAGCTCGGTTATCGCTTGAGTCTCGATTCCTCCACCAAAAAGTGCGTCGAGATCTTTGCTCCCCGTGGTTATCTTTTTCACATTCCTCCTTCTCTCAAGCACTTTATCGCCACTTTCAAAACCGCCAATGCTCGCCATTTTTCTTGCGTGTTGGATTATCTTCAATGCACTCGATTCACCAATGCCCGCAATAGACGATATTTCTGCAGGAGATGCGATCGCTATTGCCTCTATTGTCGTAAATCCCGCTTCCCTTAGCTTCTTCGCAGTCTCCGGTCCAACGCCTGGGATATCCTCAAGGTCAACAACTTCTTCCGTCATCCAAAAAAATACTCTGTGAAGGAATTAAGCTTTTTGCTGTTCAGCGTGTAGCCTTCAGGGATTCTCTGACCGACTTGTTCAAAGCTATCTCGCCGATCGATTTCATGTGTCTGCACGCGCTCATCAGCGATTCAAGGCTCAGCCTATACTGCGAACTACCGTCTATTTTACTGAGCATCTTGCTCTCGATCTCCTCCAAGAGCTGAATCGAGTCCTCCGAAGTCTCGAGCTCTGACTCGAAGTAAGCTCTCGAGAGCACTTCAAATGCCCCGAAAAGCTCTATAAGGAATTTTTCAATCGTCTCAAGTTCTTCTTCCTTCTCCACTGCTCTGATGTAGTTTGAAAAGTTTTCGAGGTTGTCTATTATTTCCTCGATCAGCTTTGCAACCGTCCTTATTCCCAAGATTAGACGGAGCTCGTTCCACTTAGCTGGGCTCGAAAACTCCCTTACAAGCCTATGTTCCTGCCGGACAGCAAGAAGATACAGCCTATCGGTATCGTCCTCCAAGTTCTTCAGCTCCCTTAAACCGCTGAAATCCCTGCTCCTGATGGCATCGATTAGAGTTTCCATCATTGTTACCACGATTTGTGTCATTCTCTTCACAACCCCATAGACGTCGAAATCCGTCACAGTTAGGCACTTTAAAACAACTTTATCGCTCGCATCAATGATCTCCATACCTATAAGGCTTTTAACGATCTCGCTTATCTTTGCTACCAACCTCGGGTTGAGTTTTTTATCCACGATTCTGATCTCGTCGACTCCTTGGATGTAAAGCGCATAGATGAATCTCCGCAGGAATTTCTCATCGTATCTCCTAAGATCTGAGATCTCAACCCTAGAAACCCTTATATCTTCCTTAAATCCCTTGGGGTAAAGCATGATGACGCTGTTTTCGATGTTGAGCACGATTTCGTCGCCTTGCTTTAAGTTGTTCTTCTTGACCCAGTCCTTTGGCAAACTGACCATGTAGCTCGAACCACCTATGAGCTGAAGCTTCCGCACCTCTACCATCAATACAAAGGTCTACTATGAAGTAAAAATAACTTTCGATCCTCGAAACTGATATACAAAAAGAGACTTGTTGCTTCGGATTAGCATTGCAAGTGAAAATTTTTAAGTAACTCGGCAATTGAAAACTGTGATCGTAACCTATTCAAAAAACGTCTTCCTTCCACTGACAACAAATTGCAGGAATCGTTGCTGGTATTGTGGTTTTAGGAGTGAAAAACCGAATTTAATGGACAGAAACGAAGTTGAAACACTGCTCTTGAAGGCGAAGAGTGCAAAAGAGGCGCTTTTTACATTTGGCGAAAAGCCGGACGAGATAAAGGAGTTCAGGAAACTTCTCGAGCAAAAGGGGTACGAGAACTTTTTAGACTACGTTGTGGACATGAACAAACTTGCAATTCGCCATCGATTGCTCCCGCACACAAACGCTGGGGTTCTAAGCAAAGAAGAACTCGAGAAACTCAAGATATACAACGCAAGCCTTGGATTGATGCTTGAACAAGCAGTAGAACTCGATTGCCATTCAGAAAGTCCAGGAAAAAAGCCAGAAAAGAGGATAAAGACTATAAGAGAAGCGGGAAAGCTACAAATTCCGTTCACAACCGGAATCCTTGTAGGGATTGGGGAGAAAGAGTACGATAGAGTTTACTCGTTGGAAGTTATCGCAGATATCCACGAAGAGTTTGGGCATATACAAGAAGTGATAATCCAGAACTTCAAACCAAAATTCGGGACAAAAATGGAGAACTGGAAGGAGCCGAGTCAAAAAGAGATGCTCGAAACTGTAAAGATTGCAAGGAGAATCCTTCCAAAAGATGTTGCAATCCAAGTTCCGCCAAACCTGGTTGGGGACGTTTACCCGTTTCTTAAAGCAGGTGCAAACGATCTCGGCGGAATCTCGGAGGTGACGCCCGACTACATAAACCCCGAAGCCCCGTGGCCAAAGTTAAGCGATTTGGTGCGTTCTTTGGGGAATGAGTTCATACTGAAAGAGCGCTTGCCCGTATATCCAAAATTCGTAAAGCTTAAATCCTATGGAAGCGCTGTTCGTGAGCTAGTAGAGGTGTATTCTGATGAAAATGGATACGCTAAGCCTTGATCCTTTAGAGCTCCTGAAGAGCCCATTTGAAACTTTTAAACTTGCAGATGAGCTCAGGAGAAAGGCGGTAGGAGATATCGTGACTTTCGTCGTGAACAGAAACATAAATTTCACGGATATTTGCATAAACGATTGCAAGTTCTGCTCCTTCCGCAATCGGAAGGGTTTCAAACTCTCATTGGAAGAGATAAAGAGAAAGGTGGAGGAGGCGATTGACTTCGGCTGCACCGAAGTCTGTATACAAGGCGGTTTGTTACCAAACGCGGATGTCGATTTTTACGTGTCCATCCTCCAAGCGGTGCGAGATGTTTCCAAAAAGATCCATATCCACGCTTTTTCACCAATGGAAGTCTACCACATGGCTCGAAATTCAAAAATGGATGTCGCAGATGTTTTGAGAATCTTAAAAGAAGTAGGCCTAAACTCGATGCCTGGAACCGCTGCTGAGATTCTCGTCGACAGTGTTAGGGCCGAGATCTGCCCAATGAAGCTAAAAACAGATGAGTGGGTTAGGGTTATAAAAGAGGCTCACAGAATCGGTATTCCCACGACTGCAACGATGATGTATGGACACGTTGAAACGTGGATGGACAGAATAAAGCACATATTGATGATAAAAAGAATACAGCAAGAGACCCAAGGATTTACAGAGTTCATACCCCTTTCCTTCATGTGGAGAAACAACGAACTCGGAAAAAAAGCGAAAGGAGCGAGCGGTTTTGAAGATTTGCTCGTGATTGCGATTGCAAGAATACTGCTTTATCCAGAGATAAAGAACATCCAAGCCTCTTGGGTGAAACTTGGGTTAAAATTAGCGCAGGCTGCGCTAAACTTTGGTGCCAACGACTTAGGTGGAACGCTAATTGAAGAGAACATCTCGAAGTCCGCAGGAGCTACGAGCGGTGAGTTTCTAAGCCCCGAAGAGCTCAGAGAGATAATAAGACGAGCAGGGAGAATTCCAAGGCAAAGAGATACGCTCTACAGACTGGTAGACTGAGTAAAGCTTATCTATCTCCAAATTTCCTTGAGGTATGGACTGTAAAGCGATCGTCGATAGAATAACGCAGTTCATACGTGAAATCGTCGAGAAGTCTAAAAGCAACGGTGTAGTCTTGGGTCTAAGCGGCGGTGTGGACAGCGCAGTCGTTGCTTTTCTCTGCGTCAAGGCTCTTGGAAGAGAGAAGGTTTTAGCCAACATAATGCCAGAAAAGGGTGTAACTCCTGAGAGAGACGTTGAAGATGCGTTACAAGTTGCAAAAATGCTTGGAATTAAACACAATGTAATCGAGATCTCTCCCTTTGTCCATCTTTTCCTCGAAACGCTCGGTGAAGATAAAAACGCAGTTATAAATTTAAAGCCACGAATAAGGATGACGATAAATTACTTCTTCGCAAACAAGCTTCAAAGACTTGTCGTTGGAACGGGGAACAAAAGCGAGATTATGGTTGGATACTTCACAAAATACGGCGACGGTGCAGTCGATTTTAATCCAATCGGTGACCTATACAAAACAGAAGTTTTCGAAGTTGCAAAATTCCTAGGAGTGCCGGAGAACATCATCAAAAAAAAGCCCACCGCAGGTCTTTACGTTGGACAAACGGACGAAGACGAGATTGGAATGAGCTACGCAGAACTCGATGAAATTCTAAAAGCGATTGAGAAAGGAATTAAAATGGAAAATGAGAAGTTCAAGCGAGTTCTAAGCTTGATAAGCGCTTCAGAACATAAAAGAAAACTTCCCCCGATTCCAAGTGTAAGGGATCTGATTTGAGGCTCCTGATCTTAGCCTTAGCCTTACTGCTGTTAGCAACTGCAAGTGCAGACACGATTTACGGAAAAGTCTACTCCTGGGAAACGCTCGAACCGATCAGCGCAGTGGTTATACTCAAGGAGGACGGCATGGAAATGCAGAAGATCGTTGCGGTCGATGGTAGCTACAGCTTCGAAGTTGAGCCGGGGAATTACACGATAGTCGCAAAGAGCGGGAATTTAATTGCGATAGAGAACGTAACTGTGAAAGGAAACGTTCGCTTCGACTTAATTCTATTTCCCGAGTTTGAGTTACCCGAGGAAGTTCCCGAGATGCCAATCGAGGAAGAAGAGAATTACAGCGTTATCGCATTGATTCTTAGCTTTGCTGGGATCGTCGCAATCTATGCGCTGAAGAAAAAATTCGCGAAATCGAAAGAGGAAATCCTACCAGAGGATCTAAAGATGGTTGTCGAGATCATAAAAGCCAACGGTGGTAGGATTACACAGAAAGAGCTAAGAAAGAAGCTCGGTTTCAGCGAAGCAAAGATGAGCTTGATAATCACAGATTTAGAGAGACGAGGAGTAATTGAGAAGGTCAAAAAAGGCAGGGGAAATGTGATATTTCTCAAAACTCCTTGACCTCGAATTTTAAACCCTCATCGATCAGCGTCCGCATCAAATCGTTGACCCTGTCTTCCGCACAAACCACTATTACTCCGCTCCCATGATGCGCAGCTTCGACACAGACTTCTTTTGCTCCAAAGAAGATTGGCTCGACTTTTACCTTTCTACACGCAACTAGGGCTTCGATTCCAAGCGCAACAACGATGCTTTTACTCCTGCTCTTCACAAGCTCCCTAAGCCTTTCAATGTTCAATTTTCTGCTTCCACCTTCTGCGACGTTTGGAACTTTCACAACTATGACTTCTCCCTTTTCCGGTGGCTCAAAGCTTCCCGTTGGTCTCACAAGCAAATCCTCGCCATCTTCCGCAGAGGTTAAAGCGATCCCGTTTCCTTTTTCATCCTTTTTTGCAAAGACGAAGCCATCTTCAAACCAGTATTTCACCACACTATTCCCCTCTACCTTCCCAACCGCTATTGCGACGATCGTTTTCGAATATATTTTCTTAAGCATTTCCTCGCTAAAAACGTGAAGGTCAAGAAGGTTCTTTGTTAACCACTCCTCGCCCTTCTTCGTTACTTCATAATAGCCACGCTGGACAACTTTCACGAACCCTTCTGCTGTTAGTTCTTTGAAGTACTCCGAAATCGCCTGCGGAGTTAAATTTAGCTTCTTTGCGATATCCCTTTGATTGCACTCGGGATTCAACATGAGCTCCGTCAAGATTAAGAGTTGCATCGTATCCTTTCTATCTAAGAGAATCATAGAGTGACTTCGTTTCGAAACTTTAAATTCTTTGCTCCACAACGTCAAAGCTCTCCAAGCTTTTCCTTAACTTCCCTCAGCAACTTAGACGTTGAGGCATCGAGTTTGTTCCCAAATTCTTTCACGAGATCGTTTGCCCTCTCATACATGATCTTGGCTTTTTCCATCTTTTTTACCCTGCAGTAAAAGGAGCTAAGTCTAAGAAAGCCCTCTAAGAGCTTCTTCAGCTTCTGCACGTCGTGAATGTTCGAGCTCAGCTCGTAAGCTTTTGAAAGATACTCCTCGGCTTTTCCGCAATCCTGTTCAAGATAAAAATTCCCGATTTCAAGTGATGCAACTGCAAAGAGTTCCAAATACTTCGGACTTCTCGCCAATTTCTCGATTTCAACGTAGATTGCTTGCAGAACCTCCTCAAACTTATCATCAGAGTAACCGAGTTCTCTTATGTGCTTTCTAAGTCCCACTACTCCGAATTTCCCGCTTCCAATCATCGATCCCGTAATCTCCGGATAAACTCGAATTTCCGAGGAAATTCCAAAGAGAACCGAGGTCAGATCTCTGTAGTAGTACTTAGAGAGCACGTAGTTGTAAGTTTCTTCTGATAACTTCTTGTTTTTCTCGTATTCCTTCAAAATTCTTCCCCTCTCCTCGTAGCTCAGCTTCTTTTCGATCTCTTCCGCAATTTCTCTACCCAACTTGGCCTCGAGAATCTCGATCACCTTTTTCCTCACAATTGATCTAAGCGTATCTTCGAGCATGTCTGCAGTTGTTTTTGGATTATATTAGATTCTTTTTTGCAGCGCTTTTGGCTTCTTTGTTTGCGGGAGTTGTATTGTGTTTGATGCTAATTTTTGGGTGATAAGAAAGGCCTTTTTAACTTCTTTGACAACTTTAGAACTGCATATCTTCAAATTCTAAAGCTAATTAGGAATAAAGAATGCCCATGATATTCCTCATTTCTTCGTTCTGACAGAAGATCATTTTGGTATTTTTAAACAAGATTTTTAAATAAAAATGAAATTAGCTTCTTTTAGATCGGAAATAATCGACAACTGATCTGTATAACTAAGGACTTCTGGAATGAAATATCTCGGCTTACCATCGTCAAATAAATCATGGAGCAACCTCAAAAACTCTGTTTTCAAGTTCATGTCGTTGTCGAAGTAAGTGTTTAAATCCCCTCCATGAAATCTTTTCCATCTACCAGATTCATCTCTTGCTTTACCCCAAAGGTGCAGCCCCACAATGAAGTCTCTGCATTTTTTGAGTTGCTCCAATATATCTCTGATCTGGGCTGAATTCAGCACATTTCTGCCTTTAAGGTATCTGTGAGCGCTAAACAGCTGGGGAACGTCCAGCGCTATTCTTAACTTTAATCCAAATCTAGAAATCAGTTTTGAGAGATTCATTATATCTATTACATTTGAAATGAGGAATTCTCCACC
>JAVZNF010000016.1:0-40661 GCA_038882935.1 Archaeoglobaceae archaeon
CAGGAACATAATCCATGGAAAACCAGTTACGAACCGCGGATCTCTGCTGAACCCAGAAAGTCTCGACTATTCCGAAAAAATAAGAGAGGAGCTACAGAGGGAAGCTTAAATCACTCCTTCACTCTTCAATTTTTCAAGTTTTTCCTTCCCTAAGCCCAGATACTTCAGATATATGAACTCGTTGTCTGCACCGACAGGTCTGCAGACCCATTTGATCCTTCCGGGAGTTTTCGACATGAATCTGAACAGCGAGTTCTGGATCAAAACTTTCCCATAGTTTGGATCTTTTCGCTCAACGAACATCTCCTTTATCTTGAAATGCTCGACTTCAAGAACTTCCTTTGGAGCGTTCAGCCTACCCGTCACTACAGTGCCCTTTTTGTCTGGTCTTTTTGAATAATCAAGGACTATCTTAAGCAACTCCTCCGAAGTGTACTGACTCGTGAACTTTTCGATCTCCTTCTGAACTATAGGCTGGTTGTATGGATTTAGTCTTTCCCTTATCGTCGGATATTGCTTTTGTAAATCTGGACGATTCATTATTTCGCAAAGCGCAGCCCAGTTTGGATCTGTGAAGCCGGACATGAAAACGTAACCGTCTTTTGATCTCACGTATGTGTACGGGAAGACAGCGTAGTCAAAGTTTCCTGCACGAACCATTTTCTTCGCTTCTCCCTCCATTTTTGTCATGTGGTAATACTGCATCAGGTAGTTCGCAATCGCCATCAAACCCTCGCACGGCGACACATCGATGAACTGCCCCTTTCCGGTTCTTCTTCTATAGAACATCGCCATTAGGATTCCAAAAGACGCCCACATTCCACCAACATACCAACCCATCCAGTTTCCTGCTTTCACAGGTTTTTTGTACTCTTTTGGAACGTCTGGATCAAGCTCGGGCTCACCAGTGACACTCATAACGACTCCTCTTGCTTGGTCTATGAGGTCGTAGCTACGCATTTTTCCAAACTTCTCCGCATCCTTGCCGAACTGCCCAAAACTTGTTATTGCGCAGTAGATCAGCGATGGATTCACCTCTTTCAGCTGTTTGTAACCTATGCCGAGCGACTCCATGTAGCCTGGAACGAAAGTCTCTATGAGCACGTCTGCCTTTTTCACGAGCTTTTTTAGAATCTCTCTTCCTTCTTCTTTTTCTATATTCAGCGTTATGTGATATTTGTTCCTCGCCTCCACGATGTAAGGTAATCCAGTGCCGTTGATCATGATCCCCTCGGGCGACATCTTTCTTGCAAGGTCTCCGCTTGGTGGTTCAATTCTGATAACTTCTGCACCGAGTTCTGCTAGGAACGAAGATGCGACGAGCCCAGCAAAGTTCGCATAGCTGAGGTCTAGGACAACGATGTCGTCGATTGCTTCCGGTTTTCCGTATATGTCAGCAGGGTTCGTTATCGAATGGATGAATTTCGCGTATTCGGGATCTATTGCAAGACCAACGATCTTTTTCTCCTCCATAATCTCACCTCACGGATACTTTAACCCTTTCTTTCCATCCCAGTCCTTTGGCGGGCACTGCGATGGAACTGCGGGATTCCACTTGTAGATTACGCCTTCTTCGTATAGTTTTTCGATCTCTTCCAAGCTCAGACCCAGAATTCTTGAGAGAATATGTTCATTGTCGAAGCCCATCGGTCTTGCACCCCACTTGAGTCTTGCAGGAGTCTCCATTCTCGGCGGATAGCAGGGTTCGACGAGCTTTCCATACAGAGGATCTTCGTATTCTTGAATCGCTCCCCTTGCTCTGAAGTGCTCGCTGTTGTAAGCTTCTTCGACGTCGACGACGTGATGAGCCGAAAATCCATGCTTCAATGCGAGCTCTTCGATTTCGGCGATTGTTTTCTCCTTAGCCCACTTCGCTATCTCCGCAAGGATATACCTTGCGTTCTCGTCCTTCAGTCGAACTACTGGATCTGCGAACTTCTCGAACAAGTCCATTCTGTTCATAGCCTCACAGAGCCCTTTAAATTCCTCTTCGCTGAAGGCGCAGATTGCAATCCATCCATCTTTACAGTCAAAGAGATCAGAAGGACAGATTGCGAGATCTCGATTTCCAACTCTTTCCCTGTTCTTTCCCGTCAAGTAGACGTAGAGCCACGTCCAGTCGAGGTAGCGGATCACGGTTTCGACTTGCGAGATGTCGATGAACTGTCCTTCACCAGTCCTTTCTCTGTAGTTCAGGGCTGCAAGAATTGCAATCGCACAAGCCAAAGCAGTTGTCCAGTCTGCGATCCACACTCCGGATTTCAGCGGAATTCTACCCTCTAAGCCTGTAATATACGCAAGTCCGCCCTCGCTTTGAGCAATTGCGTCGTAAGAAGTTCTCCCCGTGAATGGACCCCAGCTTCCGAATCCCGAAACGTGGAGCTGGATAATCCTAGGGTTTATCTCCCTGAGCTTGTCGTAGCTCAAGCCCCACTTTGCCAATCTTCCAGGTGTGAGGTTGTCAATGACAACATCGCTTTTTTTCACGAATTTGTAAAAAATCTCCCTCGCTTTCGGGTGTCCAAAGTGCATTCCGACCCAGTATTTGTTGTGATTCTGCTCCAAAAGCCCCGGGGATAAGTTTTTGTAGAAGTATGCGTAAGGTGTGACGTACCTCATCTGATCCCCGCGTCGAGCTTCGAACTTTATAACCTCTGCGCCAAACTCCGCTAAGTAGTCAGCTGCCGCGGGTCCTAAGACAACACTGCAGACCTCTAGGACTCTTACACCCTCTAAAGGTTCTGGTCTGTCAAAAATATCTTCTATCAGTTCTTTCATCCCATCACCCTATTAATTTTTAAGAAGAAAGTGGATTAAAAAATTTTCTATTCTTTTCTGATTAATAAAAACGATATCTCGACAAAGGTTAAATTCGATGAAACCACTAAACTTATGCGCGTTGCGGTGACGGGTAGACCAGGGATTGGCAAAACTACGCTTTGCCTAAAAGTCTACGAAGCCTTGAAATCAAAGATGAAGATATCGGGTTTTATCACGATGGAGGAGAGAGACAAGGGAGTTAGAGTTGGTTTTAAACTTGTTGACTTGGCTTCGAATCGAAGCTCTCCGCTGGCGAGGGTTGGGAAGGGGAAGGTGATGGTTGGTAAATATGAAGTGTTGGTTGGAAGCTTGGAAAACTTTCTTCGTGATCTCGACTTAGGTTGTGATCTCGTGATCATAGATGAAGTCGGACCAATGGAGCTCAAGAGCAAAGCTTTTGTTTCCCTTGTGGAGAGCTTACTCGAAAGGGAGAATCTCTTGTTTACCGTACACTACAAGGCGGATCATCCACTGATAGAAAGGATAAAGAAGAGCTTTACGGTTTACGTCATCGATGAGAAAAACAGAAATTCAGTTGCAGAAGAGATCGTAAAGACGTATGCTCGTGATTGAAGGCAAGGCAAAGATATTCGTAGATAATGCTTTCTACAACCCAAGGATGCGCTTTTGTCGGGATTTAGACATGGTAGTCTTTTCAACGCTCGGCAAACACGAAATTCTAGATGCGTTGTCTGCTACGGGTGTTCGTGGCATAAGAGCGGTTCTTGAAGCAAACTGCGAGGTTACCTTTAACGATGCAAATCCAAAAGCAGTAGAGACAATAAAAAAGAACCTCGAGATCAACGAAATCGATGCGGAAGTCTTTTGTGGCGATGCATCATTGTTGACGAGAACGAAGAAATTTGAACACGTCGACATAGACCCTTTTGGTAGCCCAGCGAACTTCATCGAGTCTGCATGTATTCATGCCAAGCTTTTGAGCGTTACCGCAACAGATCTCGAGGCGCTTTGTTGCAAATGCTCTGCGGGAATTAGAAAATACTCGGCTTTTGTTTTAAAAACCGATGTCCCCCACGAGATCGGTCTGAGAGTCTTGATTGGTTTTGTTGCAAGAACTGCGCTTCGATTCGACAAAGCAATCTACCCACTGGTCAGTTGGGCAAGAGAACACTACTACCGAGTCCATCTTCGCTTAAGACACTCGAACTCTGAGGCTACGAAAACGATCGAAAAACTTGGGTATATCGCTTTCTGCAAAAGTTGTTTTGCCAAAAAAATCCTGAAATTAGGCGAGGGCGTTGAATTTTGTGATTGTGGAAGCAAAATGCAAATCATTGGACCGCTTTGGATTGGGGAAATTAAGGATGCGGAATTCGTGAGTAAAATGGTTTCGAGGGCGGAGGGAAAACAAAGGGAATTTTTGCTCAAAATTCACGGCGAAATTGATTATCCCTTAGCTTACAATCTCCCAAAAATCTGCAGCAAAATTTCGAGGTCAGTCCCATCGACAAGAGAAGTCGTTGAGAAACTGAGAAACCTTGGCTTTAAAGCTTCGCCGACACACCACTGCGGTTACTGTGTTAAGACGGATGCGGATTTAAAAACGATCCTCGAAATCTTAAGCGCTTGAGTAGATCTTAACGACGTCTCCGTTTTTCAACTCGTAGTCTTCCGCAATTCTGATCTTTTTCTTTGCATCTAAGGCATAGATGAACTTGTCGCCAATTTCCGTGTGAATTTTATACGCCAATTGCCTCGGAGTTGTACCTTTCTTGACTAAGAAGGCATCTGGCAAAACGTTACCCTTCGAATCCGTGAACTTCGTTTCATCTTCAACGGGATAAACTACGATGTAGCCCAGAACGTCGAAAACGAGCTTGTTTATCACTTCTTGGACTCCTGTTGACTTGAACTCTGTGAGGAACTCACGAATTTTTTCAAGAGCTTTTTTCTGCTTCTCGTTCAGTTCCTTTTTTATCTCAAAGTTTGAATCTCCGGGAAGATATTTTATGTAGCCAGCCTTTGCGGCAGTTCTCAACACGAGTTCGTAGTTCGCAGACGTCGGAATTGCCGAGATCTTTTTCAGCCTTTCGATAAACTCTTTTGGCGCTTTGTCCGCCTTGTTTGCTGAAATCACCATTTTCATTCTCTTCTCTCTTAGAATCTTCGATATCTCCACGAGATCCTCATCTTTCAGCTTCTGAATATCTTCTACTCCTTTAAAAGCTTCTTTTACCATCATTTCGTCAAATCCAAGTCCGGCAAGGGCCTCGGTTATGAACTTCACTTCCTTCTTCTCAGCTTTTGCTTTTCGAACGATCTTTTCCCAATTTCTTTTCAGAATTCCGAAGATCCACATATCGAGCTCTCTATGCAAAAATTTCACATCCTCGATCGGATCTCTTTCGCCAATGCCGATCTCGTTTCCGTTCTCATCAGTCGCTCCAGATGCATCTACGACATGGATAATCCCTTCCGCCTGCCTTAGGTCATCGAGGAACTCATTCCCGAGCCCTTTGCCTTTGTGTGCATCCGGGACAAGCCCTGCAACATCGATAAGTTTCACGGGAATGAATCTCCAACCATCCACGCAGTTTTTACACTCGACCCCAAGCTCATCGCAAATGCATTTAGTGCGAACGTAAGCTATGCCAACGTTCGGTTTTATTGTTGTAAAAGGATAATTCGCTATCTCCGCATCTGCGAGCGTTGCAGACTTGAAAAAAGTCGACTTTCCTGCGTTTGGCTTTCCGGCAATCCCAATTTCGATCATAAAAGACCCCTTGACTCGTATTCACCTCTTTTTCTTTTCCCAATAAGGCTCTTGAGTAAGGCTTCGTTTCCTCGCAAGAAGGATGCGTATTCTTTTGTTATCTCCCCCCTTTTTTCGAAGTAGTCTATTACCTCGATCGCTTCCTTGAGATTTTTACACACTTCTAAGTGATCTAGAACCGTCGGAATCAGCCTCTCCCCCATTTCGGAGTATAGATTCGGAAACATCCTCTTGAACTTCTCCTTGTCCCACTCCACTTCCCTCACCGATGTCTGTTTTGAGCACTATTGCATCACGGATCCACACACCTTCTTCTGCTATTATGCCTCCATCCACAATACAACCTTTTTCCATATAAACCCTTTTACCCATCACATGCGTTCCAACAACGCTCGAGTTCAGGAGGTAAATCGTTGCGCCTCGCACGTATCCATGGACTCTGCTCGAGTCTAAGATCACTTCTCTTCCCCTAACGCTCCCAAAGACTTCACTTCTGCTGATATATACGTCTCTCGCTCTCAAATTTCCGAGAATCCTGCAGTCGTAAATGTCTGCATTCTTTGTAGTCGAAATTTTCGTTGCGGTTATGATTGTTTTTTCAGGCAAAATGAAGCTTGGATTCAGTTCTTCTTCCGGAATTTGAAGTTCTTCAACCTTTCCCAGCCTTAAAAGGAGTAGTATGTAGAGAAGGATGAAGAAAACAACTGAGGCGGGATTTTGGATTGTTATAAGTCCACGAGCTTCGAACCCGTTTTTAATCCTGACATTTCTGCCTATCTCGAGGTCTCCAAAAACGGTGAGTTTCCCCTCTATCGCAACGAATTCCCCGATGAAGGCGTCTGCCTTTGAAACCACATCGCCAGATATTGCGGAAAAAGAATCAATTCTGATCTCCTCACCAATTAAATCACCACCAATCTCAACTCTTTCTCCTGCAAGGATCTTCTTCGCTATTATTCCATAGTCGACTTTGGAGTTTGAGCCTATCAACGCATCACCGTTCACAACAATGCTCCTTTCTTCGAACCTCACGTTGCGAAGAAACATCTTGTTTAGCATTTGCAAACGCTAACATCTTTAATTTAAAAAACTTTACTGTGTATCTCTTGAGATTCTCTGAGTCACTCTGATGCTCAGCGCAACAAGAAATGCGAGAATGGGTACTAAAATTATTGCGAAATCCTTTTGAGGAGTGTAGAGCACAAATGAGCCAAGAGCTATTAGCACAAGTCTCGCTGGGATGTCGATAAAACGGTTCTTTGATAGTTTTCCAAAACTACCCGCAGTCACGGTGAGACATCCAATTAGGACTATTGCAAAAGCCAGAAGCATATTCGTCCCCGGAGCGACTACAAGCTCGGGCCAAGTTATGACTGCGAAGATGAGTAGGTAGATTGGCAGTATCCACTTTTGAGTGTAGAATGCGGTCTTTATGAAGGAAGTCTCCGCGATCTTTGAAGTTACCGCTGCGATAAGAGCTACGGGGGGTGTGAACTCTGAAATCGCGGCGGCGAGGAAAACGAAGAAGTGCGCAACCCATGGACTGAAATCGAGGAAGATGAAAGATGGAACCACGAGAACTGAGGCGATGATGTAAACTGCCGAAGGAGGTAAACCGAAGCCGAGGAAGAACGCCAACAGAAATCCAAGTGCGACGAGAAGCAACAAATTCTCTCTCCCGAGCGCAACTAAGGACATACCGAGCTTCAGAAGCCACCCCGTGACTGTAAACAGATTTATTATTATCCCGAGCAGTGCTAAGAGTAAAAGTATATCCACGATGATTTCTGGATAGCTTTCAACTGTCGCTTTTAGTGATCTGCCCAAGTTTCTGAACTTCTCTTTCAGCGAACTTCCATGTGTTGCGAAGATAATCACCGATGCTACAAGCGCGAAAACGAGAGTGGTTACGAGTGCAGCTCTGACTTCTGGCCACCAGAGGTATCCCATGAGAATTATGAGCAGAGCAAGAGCTAAGAAAAAGATCAAAGCACAAAACTTTTCCGTGGTTGTAACTTTTCCAAGCTGTGAGAATACATCCTCGATTTTTATTTTTCCTGGTCGAACGTATTGTAGTGTTAAGAGATAGACTGTGAGAACTATGGAAATATAGTATATGAAGGCGAGAACAAATCCACGGATCATAACTTCGAAGTAGCTCACCGCGAGAAATTCTGCCATCAGAAACGCTGCGATTGCCATCACAGGTGGCATGATGAGCCCTCCGAGAGCTGCAGAACCCTCGGTTGCTGCAGCATAAAGCGCAGGGAAGCCTGCACGTTTCATCGCTGGAATCGTGAATTGACCAACAAGCGCAGAATCTGCAGCTCCTGAACCTGTGCACATTGCAACGCTCATCGATCCTAAAACTGCGGACTGTGGGATTAAGGTCGGTTTTTTGCCGAGAATGGAGATTATTGTCTTTATCAGAGCTCTGTCGATACCAAAACCCTTTGCAACACCCATCAGCAGGAGGAAAGCTCCAATAATTCCAACTCCAGCCTGGGCATAGCTTCCAAACATTCCGAGTTTTATCTCTACAGTCGAGGAAAGTATAAGCCTTTCGAGATCTATGCTTGGAACTCTGAGGAATCCGGGAAAGTATTCTCCAAACATGCAGTAGATGATCAGAAAGATTAGAAGACCAAAGAGAACTTTGTGCTCTCTTCTTGCGTATTCCGCGATTAAGAGAAACATAGAAACTCCAACGAACTTGTCCATGAGATTGTAGGATCCTGCTCGGTAGTAGATGAGATCTAGATAGTTCATTGGTAAGTATATTGCGGAGAAAACGCAGAGCGAGATGTAAATTGCGCCAACAAGATACTGGAGTTTACCAAGCCTTGGATATAGCTCACTTTTTTTGAGCTTAGTTAGAGTGTAGATGGCAAATCCAATTGGGACAAGAACGAGAGCCCAGAACATTGTTCCCATGCTGCCAGTGGTGTAGTAGTAGATTGCAATGGAGAAGTATAAAAAGCAAAAAATAAAGAGTAAGGCTGATAATGATTTCGATTTCATGCAATCACTCGATCACTTCGCAATGTATTTGTCCCACTCAGCCTCCCACAGACCCTTCTCCCGCAGATACTTCGCAAGTCCCGGATGGATTGGGACAAGCTTCGGATCTGCGGACTTAATACCGAGATACTGGAATTTTGAAACGTTCTCTGCCAATGGCTTTAGACCAGCATCAACTTGTGGAAGCTTGTCGGCGTTTTTCTCGACTGCCTTTAAGAATTTGTAAACGTCGTCCTCTGAAATCTTCATTCCAGCGTGGTATCCGAAGTAGAACGGGACACCGTAGATGGTTCCAGTCATTTCTTTATCGACAACTTTTGCGTCGATCTCTACGAGCTGTAGACCGGCGTTCTGCAACTTTTCAATTTCATCTGGGCTTGGATTCAATGGAACGAGTTTTCCTTTACAACTTATGGCAAGCTCTTGTCCCCAAGTCGGCAAAGAAACGCGGGCGGTTGTGTATAAAGCCGTAGCAACGATTGTCCCCTCTTCTACGGCTTTGCAGACGAATTTTGAATCAACTTCGACGTGTTCGACTTTGACCCCTATCGCATCAAGGGCTCTTCGGATGTTTATGTGGTTCATGTAACCAGCCGGGGTCAAGTAGACTTTCTTACCTTCAAGGTCTTTCCAGCTCTTTATCTCGTTTGCTTTATTCTTTGGCACTAGGATGAAAGTTTCCATTGTGTATGTCCAGAAGCTCTGGACTGGCATCTGCTTTACTTCAGGTTGGAAGTCCTTAAAAGCTCCTGTGAATGTGTAAAGCTCTTTAAAGCCGAGGTCTGCTATATAAGTTCCGTCCGCCTCTCCCTTGCAGAATCCCTTTATTGCAGCTGTGGTTGAGGAATATGGCTTCACGATGAAGTCGTATTGCGGCAAATCTGCTCTAACCGTGTCTAATATTCCTGCAATCACCCTGTAACCATAGCCACCCGGGTCGAGCGTTGCCCAAACCCAGCTCGTCTTTTGGGCTGGAGTAGGTGTTGGGGTTGTTGGCTTCTGTTCTTGTGTTGCGCAACCGGCGAGGAACAATGCCACTGCCAGTAGTAACAATATTAATCCAGATTTCTTCATACCCACCACGTAACTCGTTTAATCCTGATTTTAAAAATTTTTCTATTCTTAAACTAAAATCTTTATATTTCACTTTTAAGCGAAACAGATATCTTTGTATATTGTTTGCCTAGGATTTTTTAATGTTGTTTTAGGTTAAAGAGAAAAAATTGAGGTCAGGATGACAAGCGAAAACTATAGTTATAGATTATGAACACCCAGATTCAAAAGAAAACATCTTGTGGTAACCTTAAATCAAAATATTTCGGAATACCAAAATAGTTGAGCGGTTTAAAGGTAAAGCGTAGACTTTTTAAACTAACTCATCAATTCAAAGATGTGAAGGTCAAAGACGCTCCAAAAACAGCGACTTCGGTTATTGTCAGGTCAACAGCAACTGCAAGGATCTCGCAGTCCAAGAATCCTATGCTTGAGCTGATGAGGAGAATCTTCAGAAAAGAAGACGTTGCGATAAAGGCTGTAAAGTTCTTGAGCATCGTTGAAGAGAGGCAAAAGGCTGGAAAACCATTGAGAGTTGAAGAGTGGGAAAAACTTCTTGAGGAGTTGAAGATGGTTCGCTCCTCATTTTACTCGATGAGGAACAAACTACTCGGAGCGGGGATGATAGCAATAAGGGGTGGGGAATATACGCTCTCTGGAGCGTTCAGCAAAGATCTCGTTGACATGGCAAGGTGGTGGTGGACTGCGGTGCTCGGTTACGATCCAGATTCTCTTTGATCTCTTATTTTTCTTATCCTTCGGTCTATCTCTTCAAGCATCACGGGATCGTTGACCATTGTCTTTGCTTCTTCAAGTTTCTCTGGCTCTTTCTCCTCTTCTCCCCATTCCATTAGGAGTCTGGCTAACTTTGCATCAATTCCCGGTTGATTTCGCATGGAGTTGTAGATTTCGTATGCCTTCGCATAGTTGCCAAGGCTCTCGTATATCTCTGCCATCGCAACTTTTGCCGCTGGTAATTCTTTGAGCTTCAGAGCTTCCTCAACCTTTCTCAGCCCGAGTTGTGGGTCGCTTATCGCAATTTTTTTGCCCCATTCAACTAAGACGTATGCTTTTGTCGTTAAAACCTCGTCGTTTGGAGGTAAATTGTTTAGAATCTTCAGCGCCCGTGTGAAATCGCCGCCTTCTGCGAGCTCGATCGCATGAAAGACTAATCTCTTCACATAACTGCCCATTCCGAGGTTTAAGAATATGTTTACGAGCTTTGAGGCAGACTCGTATTTACCGAGCGAAATTCTACCCTCTATTGCTTCTTTCACGATGTCGAAGACGTTGTAAATACTTTTCCTATCCTTTGTCTCCTTCATGTATTCGATCGCCCTCAAAAAGATGTTGAGACACTTGTCCTCATCTTCTGCGTTCAAGTAACGACCAACGCTTTCTGCGATTTTTGTTGCAATGAAAATGGCGTTGGGGTTGTCTTTCAGTAGAACAAGATATTTTTCTGCGCTTTCTGGGGATTCAAACAACTTTTTCAAGACTTGGAAGGCTATTCGATCTTTTGCAACAACTCTGAGGATTTTTTGGTCATTTTCACTCAAGAATTTGCTGAACATAGCAAACTCATCTGTTGCCATGAAACTTGGATAGCGGAAAAATATAAAAGGCTTTTGTTACTGGGGGATAAACTCTGGAGGACGAACGACTTTCATCTTTATCGCTCCCTCTTCGCAACCGACAACGCAAACTCCACAACCGAAGCATTTTTCTGCAATAACCCTTGCCTTGAACTTCTTGCTTCCCTTTGGTTTGTATAACTCAATCGCATCGAAGTGACATCTCTCTATGCAAGTTTGACAACCCTTACATTTTTCTTCGAGTACGTAAGCTTCGTATCTGCTCTTCTCGAGCAACGAGGTCATTGGAACGTTTGCAAATTTCGCAGAGAGGAAGAATTCACAACAGTCGCTGCAGCAATTGCAGTTCACCGTTACCCTGGGATCGACGATCTTTGCTGTGTTTGCCCAGGTATGGACTAGGCCATCTTTTTCGATCTCATCGATCAACTTTAGAGCTTCCTCGACCGTTAGCTCTCTCCCTGAACCTCTCTCAATTACGTATTCCGCACCTCTGCCAACTTGTATGCAATGCCACGTGCTCTCATCCGTGTATTTGCAACCATCTCCGGCAAGAGCTGTTGCGTTTCTACATGAGCAAGGAACGACTGCAATCTTTTTCTGCACCTTCAGCATCTCCTTTATGTTCTCGTATGGTAGGACATCGGGCAAATCTTTTATTGCGTTGTAAGCCGGAATAACCCGCCAAACCTTAATGCCAGTGCCAGAAAGAACTTTACCCATCACTTCGTGTGCTTCTTTTTCTCCAAACTCTTTCCAGAGCTTTGCATAATCTGCATCTTTCATGTGCTGGCTCGCAAGCGTTGCATCGTGGAGCTGTATTATATCTCTTGCGAATCTGAAAAACTCACGATTCTTGAAATCCTTTGGGAAAACTACACCTTTCGCGAAGAGTTCTTCAAGAATTCTTCTTACCTTTTCCTTATCCATTCCAAGCTTTTCTGCAACTTCGTCAACACTCCCTGGAAGCGTTGCGGCGACTTTTGCAGATTCTTCGTCCATGAGATGCTGGAGTATTTTTCTGAGTCTCTCAGAGTTTGGAAAACCAAGCTTCTGCATTAGGATTTCGTAGCTCATGAAAACTCTAAAAAATTGGGTATTTAAGCCTTTGCAAAAATCACGATTTTGTTTTTCGGATCACGATCTTTTGCCCAATTATCATCGAGCTCGGAATTAGGACTATGTTGGAATCTTTTCTTTCAACAACCGTAAACATTGCACCCACGTCTTTTACTGTAACTTCTGACTCCCCTGCCATGTCGACGAGGTCGCCGATCTTGAATGGTCTTGCAAGCAGCAGAAACATGCCTGCAATCGCTTGTCCAAGAACTTGCTGTGTTGCAAAGCCAACTACAAGACCTATAAAGCCACCCAAAGCAACTCCAGCAGTTCCACCAGCTACACCACCAGCAACTCCGGCAAGCAAAGCTCCGAGTCCGAGGATTTTTACCATGCTCCTTATCGCTGAAGCTGTGGATGCTCCGTATTTGGGTTCGAACGTTGCGTAGAGAAGAGACGCGATCGAAGTTACGATCAGCCAACCAATGATCAAGGCTACGATCACGAAAACGTAGGGAGCGAAATCCACGAGCATTGCAAGGCTTTGCAGATTGCTGTACTTCGCAATGAGCTCTGGGATCAAATAGTAGAAGAACCAGTTCAGAACCCCGAGGATCACGACTGCGATCACGACGTATAGCACAAGCCTCGATAAAGCACTACCAAAAGAATCGCCATTCGACATGCTGTATTTTTGTACTTTCTCCATATAAAGTTTTGGAGGAAGTTTCACAATTTTGGCGACTAATGTTTTCTCAGAGTAGAAATGAAGTCCGCTATGGCATCTTTTGTTGGAAAAGCTCTTGCTCCAATCCTCTCGACATTGTATGCCCCGCAGAAGTTCCCGAGCTTGAGGCAATTCTCGAGGGAGAAATCGTTTATAAAGCCGTAGATAAAGCCCGCAGAGAACGCATCTCCAGCGCCGGTTGTGTCAACGACCTTCGCTTTGAAGCCTTTGTCTGAGATCTTCTCTTTTTTTGTATAACAAACCGCCCCTTTTTCACCGAGGGTTACGATTAGGTAGTCTACGAAGTCAAGGTAATCCCTTGGAGGAGTTTTCAGAATTTCGAACTCTGCGGAGGACATGATAATCATGTCTGTGAATTCGAGAAGTTCGCTGAGCTTTTTGAATCCCATGCTTGCATAAAAATGCCCTGGGTTAAGAATTACAAAGCCCCCAAAGCTCTGCATAATCTCTTTCTGAATCTCAAAGCTTAGCTCGCTCGGAAATGGATCTACGTATAGGAACTCGCCATACTTAACTTTAACAAATGGTTTTTCTGCTGAGTTCGGTTGAACAAAAAACGTTCTCTCTCCTTTTTGATCCACGAAAACGAGCACTTTTCCTGTGAGCTCGTCGGTGATTTCTGCAGACACTTCTGCCTTTGTGTTCTCGATGAAGAACTTTGCATCTTCATCTTTGCCAAGTGTTGTGAAAAGCGTAGCATCAACGCCAAGCGTTGCGAGGTTATGCACAACGTTCGCCCCAGCGCCACCGGGAAATTTTGCTGTTGTAACGATCTTCGCATGCCCTCCTAAAGCTGGAAATTTGTCGACGATGAACACGTAATCCACAAGCGCAGGTGCGTGTGCAGAGATCATAAATTCACTTAGCTCAGGAAATTTTTATTTTTGCTTCGTAAAGCTCTCAGATATTTCCTCAATTTAGGTGTGGGTTGGAAAGGGGTTTACTGCCCAAGTTGAATAGTTTAGCGTTTTAGATATATCATCAATGGTAACGTATTTTTGGATTTAATCATAATCGAAATCGAAAAATTTATATTCTATAATGTCGGACAATAAACACCAATAAGGGGGCAATTGGCGCACAAAAGGTGGACAAAAAACGCCTTCTGTGCGTCAAAATGTGCCAGTGCTTCAGGTGGAAAGATGCCACCGACGAGAAAAATAAGTATAAGGCTCACGGAAGCCCAATATCAGAAATTGGAGCTCCTTGTCGAGCTTGGAGAATATACTTCGGTCAGCGAGGCGATAAGGGCAGCGATTAAGAGATTTCTCGAAGAACACAAGGAGCAGATAGAGAAAGCCTCCAAAATGGGAGAATTTAGTTGAGGTGGTAGGGGATGAAGAGTTTGGTTAGTAAAGCCCAGCAGTATTTGGAGCAAGATAGGATTAGGAGGGAGGAAAAGGTTAAGGAAGTGAAGGACTTTTTTGAAAAACCGAGGATTTTTGTAGTTGGGTGTGGTGGTTGTGGGAACAACACCATAAACAGGTTGTCGCAGATGGATTTAGATGCGACGACGATTGCGATTAACACAGATAAGCAACATTTGCTGATGACCAAGGCAGACAAAAGGATTCTCATTGGCAGAAGTCTCACTCGTGGTCTTGGTGCGGGTGGATATCCTGAGGTCGGTAGAAAGGCAGCTGAACTTGCGAGAGGTGTGATTGAAGAGATTCTCGCAGATGCGGACATGGTTTTCGTCTGCGCTGGAATGGGCGGTGGTACAGGCACAGGTTCTGCGCCTGTTGTTGCTGAAATCGCGAAAAAACAAGGAGCAATCGTTATCGGCTTTGCTCAAATGCCGTTCAAGGTTGAGAGGGCTAGAATAGGAAAGGCGATTCAAGGGTTGAGGGAACTAAAAGAGCACTGCGACACAGTAGTTGTGCTCGACAACAACAAGCTTGTGGAATACTATCCAAACCTGCCAATCGACGCTGCGTTTAGCGTGATGGATCAGCTCATTGCAGAGACGATAAAAGGTTTGACAGACACCATCACAAGACCCTCCCTCGTCAACATTGATTTTGCAGATCTAAAAGCTATAATGGGGCACGGTGGAGTCGCTGTGATGCTCGTTGGCGAAGCTAAAGCGCAAGACAAGGCTTCAACAGTGGTTAAGGATTGTCTATCTCATCCGTTACTCGACGTTGACTACCGTGGTGCCACTGGCGCTCTTGTTCATATCTCAGGTGGAAACGACTTGACTTTGAAGGAAGCGGAAGAGATAATAAGAAACCTAACCTTCGAACTCGACGACAATGCGAACGTTATTTGGGGAGCGAGGATCTCGAAGGAGTTCGAGGGTTTCGTTAGAGTTGTTGCCATCATGACAGGGATAAAGCACAAGGACATCGTTGGTTGTACGGAATACGAAAACCTGAGCGAGGAACCAAGAGTAGGGGGACTTAAAGAAGTTGGAGAGAGGAGGGTTGAGAAAGTTAAGAAGAGCGTCTACATTGACACTCTCTAATTTTTTTATTTTTCGATGAAAAATCCGTCCATCACGTATCTTTCGTCGTAATAGCGTCTTACAATTCTTTCAGCGAAGAAATCAGCTTTTTTTGCCGAGAGACCGAAAAAGGAGAAAAAATTCTCGATCTGTTTCTTTGTTCTAAGCTGATAAACGTTTTCTGCAGACGAGGTTATGATGAAAGGTGTGTCGAACTTGTTCACGACTCTGATCTCTTCTTTGAGCTTGGAAAAAAGTGCGGATCTCTTCAATCCCTTTGCCTTTATGAACTTTGAGAGCCCAAATTCGATCGCAACGTCTTTTTCCTTCGCCAATTTTATCGTTGCATAGTCAAGGTTTCTGTTCTCGCTGTCGAGCAGAATGTCTACCTTTTTTCTCATAACGGCTTCCTTCCAGTCAGCGCATTCGACTGCAACAATTGAATCGCCAACGTTTTTCAGCTTTTTCCTCAACTCTTTTGCGTTCGAAGCTCTTACGATTACTCCGTGAAGACCTTCAATCGGTTTTTCGCTGAGAATGACGAAGCCTTTGAAACCGAGCTCGATCTTTGGTGGAGCGAATCTTACAAAGTCGAACATAGCTCTCTTGCAAACTCTATAGCCTTTTCTTTTCTTGCCGGATATACCACGAGTTTCGCCTTTATTGCAATTGGATCTACGTTTGAAAGTCTGAATTCTCCAAGAAACGCCTTTTGTTTATCAATCCTTATGTGGAGAACGTTCTGCGAATCGATTCTTTCCTCAAGCGTGCTCAAAAGGCTTTCGAGCTCATCTCTTAAGAGCTGGGTAAGATTTCTCCAGAAAGCCTTGATCTTGGAACTCTTTGTTATCTCAACTTCGAGGTATTCGATCGGATTCCCAAAATGCCCTTTTGCAGGGCTTACTTGGATCTCAAAATCGAAAGGAAAAAGATTTGCAATTGCTTGCGAAACCTTCTCCCTGCTCTCTGTCGAGTGAACAACTGCAGAAACTCTTATCCATTCAATCTTACCCTTCATTCTTCTTTTCTAAAGTTCGCCCTGTAGCTTGGTCTTATCTTCTCGGCTCCAAAGCCTCTCCTTCTTAGCCCTCTTGCCCTTTTACCCGCAGGAGTTAAGCCGCGGTAAACTCTTCCCTTTTGTCTCGTTATCCAGTTCAGATTTTTGTCCGCAACTATGTCTGGGCAGTTTCTGTCGACTAAGATGACTTCGAACCACTTGTATCTCCCATCTTCGCCAACCCAGTAAGAGCCGAGAACTTCCATGTTCGGATACTTTCTGTTCGCTCTCTCTTCAGCGATCCACTGTAGACCTTTTTTGGGTGTAAGCTTGTTTACCATCTGGTTCTTTGTCTTTCTCCCTCTTGAAGGTCTCTTTGCAATCCTTCCGCCCCTTCTCACTCTAACCCTGACCACTATTATGCCACGTTTTGCCTTGTAACCAAGCGCCCTAGCTCTGTTTAACCTCGTCGGTCTCTCGACCCTTACAATTGCCGGCTCCTTTCGCCATTTTTGCAATCTTTCCCACATTAGCTTATCGATTGCACCGCTTTGCCAAGTTTCTGCGATGAACGCATACATCGACTTCATCCTGCGATCACCTCAGTCTTTGGTTCGCCGAGAAGTTCGATCTTCCTTATTTCGACCCTTCGTATCGGGTAAATCCTCTTTGCGCCTTTGTAGATTTCCGATGGGATTTTGCCCAAAATGCACTCTTGCAAGAACTGGACGAAGTTCAGCGAAGACTTTGCGAGAACGATCTCTCTCGTTATTGCCCTTATTGCTCTCTTCTGCGAAGATTTGCACCTCTTAACCGTGAACACAACTGGTTTAACCCTGAGTTTGTATCCATCTGCAGTTTGAATGTCGATCACATCTTCGATTTTGCTCGTCCTTCTTCGGATAAGGCTGTTCAGATACTCTCGCATAAGCTCGAACCTGTGGAACTTTGTATACGCTTTATCTCCTGCAACTCGGTGAACCTTGAAAATCAGCTTCTTATATGGATTCTGGTTCGAGGCGTCGCCCGTTAAGTCTGCAAGCGTTGTTTCGACAGTTCTACCGACTACGAGCTCTGGTGCACTTGCTGGAGTCTCGCCTACTTCTGCCATCCCAAAATACTCTGGAGCGAGGAGAGTGAACCACTTCTTTGTAGTCCATTTATCCTTAACTCTTGCAACCTTCTTTCTCGCCATGCCGATCGCAACCCTTTAAGCTCGGGCTATTAATAAAGGTTTTGATGCTCTCTCTACTTATGTGCGGTGGTAAAGGTAGAAGGCTTGGAAAGGGGGAAAAACCGCTCTTTGAAGTTTGTGGTATGAGGCTGATCGATCACGCGTTGAGAGCGTTCAAGAACCAGTCCATTGTAGCGGTCACGTCTCCATTTACACCAAAAACAGAGAGATATCTGCTCGAGAATGGTATCGAAGTTTTTAGAGCAAGCGGAAAAGGGTTCATCGAAGACTATCGTGAATGCATAAATTCGCTCTCTTTGAAAGGACCGGTTATCATAGCTTCGACCGACATTGTTTACCTGAGAGATGGAATAGTCGAGGAGATCATTGAGTTCTACAAAAAATGCGGAAAAATGGCGCTGAAAGTCGTGAAAGACAATGAGCCTGCGGGGATAAACGTAATCTTAGCGGATTTCGATGAAGAGCAGGAGGAGGAAAGCTATATAGTCGAAGACCTCGTAAACATCAACACAATTGAAGATGCAGAGAGGGCTGAAAAGCTATGGATTTCGATGAGAAAAGGCTAATCCTTGCGAATAAGCTGAAAGACGAGTTAAACTTGAGTGAAAAAGTATACAACGCCATAAAAAAAGTTCCAAGGCATCTTTTTGTCCCAGAACGCTATAAAAGCGAAGCCTACGTCGATACACCTTTGCCAATAGGCTATGGACAGACTATAAGCGCTCCGCATATGGTCGCAATAATGTGCGAGCTCCTCGATTTAAGGGAGGGCGAAAAGGTTCTAGAGATTGGAACGGGATGCGGTTATCACGCTGCAGTTACTGCGGAGATTGTTGGAAAAAATGGTCTTGTCGTTTCTATAGAGAGGATTCCAGAACTTGCAGAAATGGCGAAGAGGAATTTGTCCATGCTTGGCTATGAGAACGTTCTTGTAGTGGTTGGGGATGGTAGCTTAGGCTACGAACCGATGGCGCCTTACGATAAGATCTACGTCACTGCATCCGCACCCGAAATACCGAAGCCACTGTTGGAACAGCTTAAAGTCGGCGGAAAAATAGTGATTCCAGTTGGGGACACGTATCAACTATTATACGTGGTTGAAAAGGATAACGGAGTTAGAAAGTGGAGCTGGGGAGCGGTTAGATTCGTTCCGCTCTATGGGAAGTATGGCTTTAGAGATTTTGAAGAGTAGCTTTGGATTTCTCACGACTTTACCGGTAAAAGGTGACATAGAAGTTCTCAGAAGGAACCTCTGGGTTTTCCCATTCGTAGGAATCTTCATCGGAGCTGTTATATCTGTTCCAGCGGTTTTTGGAATTTCATTTCTTTGTCTTCTTTTCTACGTTGCGATCGAGGGTGTGAACCACGTTGATGGACTCGCGGACTTTGGCGACGCGTTTTTTGCTCCAGAGGATAGAAAAAAGATTGCGTTGAAAGATCTTAACATCGGAGCTGGCGGTGTAGTTTTTCTTTGTGTCTACTTTCTTCTTCTTTTCTACTCTTTTCAGAGGGTCGAAGTTCTCGATATAATGATTGCGCAACTTTTTGCGAAGTTTTCCATGGTATTTTTGCTCGTGACTTCAAAACCAGCTTGGCAGGGGATGGCGAAATTCATGATGGAGTTTGCAAAAAAGAGAGACCTCGTGATTGGTGCTTTGCCTTTGCTAATAGCTTTTTTAAAGCCTTCAACTCTGATCTCTTTGTTCTTCGTGATGTTGATCTCGATTCTTGTCAAGAACTACGCAGAAAAGAAGTTCGGTGGTGTTAACGGCGATGTAATTGGCGCATGCAACTGTATATCCTTTGCGACCTCATTGCTCGTTTGCTCCATCCTTAACGAAACAAATATATTTCCTTTTTCCGCATTTCTCTGAGTGATAATCGTTGCGTTCGAAAAAGAGGGGGAAAGAATAAGTAGAATCTTTGCGAGCTCGAGATATCCGAGTGAACATAGGGGAAATGTGTTCTTTGACTCCCAAATCACACCAAATGTTAGTTTTGACAACGAAATGCCGATGAAGCTCGAGTGTCTCCACGCTGTTGTAGCTTTTCGCCCATCGCACATTCTTCTCTCTCGCGACATTCTGGGGGGAAAGCCAATTTATTACGACTATATTGGCATATCTTCTTTTAAGAAATCGCTGAAAAATCCAATAGAAGTTCTTCCAGGGGAAGTTGTTAAGCTCGACTACTCTGGCAGCGTCCTCGAAAGGAGAAGGTTTCGATTCCAAGAGATTTTCTGCAAAGAAGAAGTTGCAGTCGAAGAGGCAGAAGAAAGAATACTTAAGGCACTCGAAGGCTACAGGTTCAAGAACGCTTGCATCGCTTTTTCAGGTGGGGTCGATTCAGCTCTCTTAGCTTCGATCTACGATCTACCGCTTGTCGCTGTGACTGCGAGCAGGGAAGAGGAGAGATGGTTGATTGAGGCATCGAAAAGGGTTTCAAGAGAGATCGAGATCCTGAAAGTGGATGAGAGCAAACTCTTAAACGTTTTGGGCAAAGTAGCCGAGATAATCGAGGATCAGAGCCCATTACAGCTTTCGATCGCGATTCCTTTGCATTTCGTTTTTGAATTTGCAAAGGAGCTTGGATTTAGCGAAGTCGTTCTTGGACAAGGCGCTGATGAGCTCTTTGGTGGTTACAAAAGATACGAAAGTCTAAGCAGAGAAGATCTCGAGAAAGCTTTGATTCAGGACTTGGAAAAGATTGGGGATAAGAACCTTGTTCGCGATGCAAAGCTCTCTTACGCTTCCGAGATAAAGTTGATCCTTCCCTATCTGAGCTGGGACGTTCTTAGGGTTGCGGTAAGCATACCTGTGGATCTCAAGGTTGCGGAACTCGAAGGAAAAAAGGTGAGGAAATACTTTTTAAGAAAGTTCGCAGAAAAATTTCTACCAAGGGAGATCGCATGGAGGGAAAAGAAGGCAATACAATACTCAACAGGAGTGGCAAAGATCTTAGAAAAATGGTTTTCACGGACTACGAGGGACCTTGGGTTCTGAACGACTTTGCATATGAGCTATGCATGGCTATCTTCAACAACGACCGCTTTTTCAGAAACATAAGCGAATTCGACGATTATCTCTACTACATCGAAAAAAGGGAAGGTTACGAAGCGGGATACACGCTAAAGCTGATTGCGCCGTTTATTTCTGCAACAAGACAGCGAATTGATTTGGACTCGATGATCAAAGTCGTTTATGTTCCCGACGCAAAAATCGCAGCAAGTAGAATTTTGAAAAACTGCAGGGCAGTTGTGATTTCGACTGCTTACCGTGAATTCGTCGAAAAGACAGCTAGAGTTCTTGGATTTCAAGAAGTCCATGCGAGCGAAGTTGATTTCGAAATGGAGCTGAGCGAAGAGCTTAGAAAAGAACTTCTTGACAGTGTCGACTTTATCGCTTCGCTAAGCGGAGAAGAACTGCATAAAGAGCTCAAAAGGATTTTCTCAAAAATTTGGGGATTGATTGAAAACTTTAAAGTCATTGGAGCGAAGGAGAAGGCTGAGATCTTGGAAAGCTATGAGCCGAAATTTCCGATTGCAATCGGGGACAGTATAACGGATTGTAAGATGTTCGAGAAAGCTAAAGAGCTTGGTGGAGTTGCAATAGCGTTTAACGGGAACAGATATGCATTGGAAAAAGCAGATTTTGCGATAATCAGCCATTCAGCAATGGCGGAAGCGATTGCAGTTGAGCAAATTCTCCAAAACAAGAAGCCGAAACTTGACGAAAAGATTGGAAAAGTATACGAGCTCGAGAAATCGGAGTTTGAGGAAGTTGTTAGAGAGTCGATGAGGTCGAGAGTTAAGCTACGTGGAATCGTTGGCAACCTAGGATGACCGCAACTTCTGTAGCAACTCTTTTGCGTAGTCTATTCTTATCTTTCCATCTCGGACCATTTTTTCCGCGACTTTGTCGATTTCATCTCCTTTTGCTCCCGCCATTATTGCGATGTTCCTTGCGTGGAGTTCCATGTGTCCCCGTTGGATTCCCTCTGTAGCCAAAGCACGAAGTGCAGCAAAGTTTTGAGCGAGTCCAAGCGCTGCAGCGACCCTCGCAAGCTCTTCCCCGCTTTTAACACCGAGGATTTTAAGGCAGATCTTCGCAATTGGATTTGTCTGTGTCGCTCCGCCAATAATCCCAGCTTGAATTGGAACCTCTATGAAACCAGCTAAGTCTCCGTTTTCAAGAACTTCATACTTCGTTAGGGGCTTGTATCCTTTCATAGCCGCATATCCATGGGCTCCCGCTTCGACAGCACGAAAATCGTTCCCAGTCGCAACCATAAGTGCAGATATTCCGTTCATGATCCCTTTGTTGTGAGTCGCACATCTAAAAGGATCAGCTTCGGCGAAGGCGTATGCTTTGATTATTCCCTCAACAACTTCTTTGCCACCAATAGCTTCTTTCTTGAAGATTGCCTTTGCTCTTGCAAGCCTGTAGATTGCAAGGTTCGAGATTATTCGAAGATGCGCTTTTGCATTCGCAATCCTCGCAACAAAAGGAGCGACTTTTTCGCACATCGTGTTCACAGCATTCGCCCCCATAGCGTCACGAACGTCGACGATCAGATGCACCACGAGCATTTTACCTACGATCGAGTCGATTAGTCTTACTTCAATGTCTTTGCATCCTCCGCCAAGCTTTACGAGCACAGGATCACACTCATTAGCTTTTGCAATTATTTCTTCTTTGTTCTTCAAAATCTCGAACTTTGCGGAGAACGGATTCTTCACGTCGACGAGTTGGATTTGACCGATCATGAGGGGGGAAGTGTAGTCGGTCACGAATCCTCCACCCTCTCTTGCCATTTTTGCAGCATTGCTCGCAGCTGCTACAACACTTGGCTCTTCGATCACCATTGGGATCAGATAATCTTTCCCGTCTATGAGAAAGTTGGTTGCAATCGCCAATGGGAGTTCGAATGTTCCGATAACGTTTTCGATCATTCTGTTTGCAATGTCGATGGGAAGCTTCGCTGTCGAGATCACGGCTTTCATTTCTTCATCGCTAAGCTTTGCAATTTCTGCAACTTTCTTTAATCTTTCCTCGACGCTTAAGTTGTAAAAACCGGGGAGTCTCATGTGAGTAGTTGGGATGCGATTTATAAAGCATTGGGAAAACGATAGCAACGCATATCAAAAAACTTAAATCACTATTCGCTGAAGAAGAAGTGGTGAGAAATATGCACACAGACCTGCCAGTGAAGGAAATCATGACCACGAAAGTCTGCAAGGCAAATGCAGACGAGAACGTGCAAGAGGTTGCGAAAAGAATGGTAAGCTGTGGGGTCGGTAGTGCGGTGATAGTTAAGAACAACAAACCGGTGGGTATAGTGACTGAAAAGGATCTAATAGTGAAAATAGTTGCAAAAAACCTCTCTCCAGCATCGGTAAAAGTTTCCGAAATAATGAGCTCCCCCTTGATAACGATAAAGCCAACAACGAGCATCCGCGAAGCCGCGAACATTATGATGAAGAAGGGAATCCGAAGGCTGCCAATTGTGAACAACAGCGGTGAACTCATCGGGATAATCACAGACAACGACATTCTCGATGTTGCGCTCGATCTCGGCGAATTTGCCACGCTCGTAAAAGAACATGCGGTTGGTTACGCTGAAATGGGAGGAATCTGTGAAAAGTGTGGTAAATACGCGGACATATTGAAGGAAGTAAACGGTCTCCACGTTTGCGAGGATTGCGCAACAGAGGGTGAGGGGTGAATGGTTGATTTGAACTCAAACGTAATGGAGATCGCAACCAGAGACGTGCAAACACTTCCACAAACGGCAACAATCATGAATGCGATGAAATTCATGATAAACAAGAACTTCAGAAGATTTCCAATTACCGATGCGGGAACAAAGAGGCTTAGAGGTGTGATAACAGCAACCGATTTCGTGAACTTCTTTGGAGGTGGAAAAAAACACGGGATAATAAGGAACAGATACAACGGGAATCTTTCAATTGCGGTTAATGCAGAAGTCAAGGAGATAATGGAGAGAAACGTCGTCGCTGTGAGCGACGATGCAAGCGTTGAGGAACTCGTGGAGCTCATGTTTGAGAAAAAAGTCGGTGGATGCCCAGTTATCGATGACAGAGAAGTGGTGGTTGGAATAGCTACCGAAAGAGATATCTTAAGGCTATTGGCCAAGATTAGGAAAATCGACGGCATAGCTTCAGAGTTCATGACGAAGAACGTTGTAACAATTCGTGCAAAAGACTCGATCGAAACTGCGATGAAGACGATGATTTCAAAGAGATTTCGGAGACTTCCCGTAATCGAGGACGGAATTTTGTTGGGCTTGATAACGTCCCGAGAAATATTGTCATACTTTGGAAAGGGGGAAGCGTTTAAGATGCTCGAATATGGAGACGTGAACGAAGCGATAAAGAAGCCAGTAGCAACGATTCTCGGAAATGCTGAGATCAACATGCATCGCGAAGTGCTCATGTTTCCTAAGGATGTTTTAATCTCACAGATAGTCTCATCAATGCTCGAAAAGGGGCATGGAGTTGCTTTAATAGTCGAGGAGAGCAAGCTCGAGGGAATTATAACGGAGAAAGATCTCGTGAAGTTCCTCTATGAGAGTTCATGAATTTTGTTGCAGAAGCCCTTAATCTTTCGAAATTCTCGGCAGAGAGGCTTTTTGAAAGAGGCATTTTAAAAAAGGCTTTTGTAAAAGCGGAGATATTCAAGGACGTAGTCGATGCTTACCGCATTGAAAAGAAATTTGGGATTTACGAAGAGGGGACCGTCGTTATCAAGAGTAAGGATGGCTTGAAAGTCGTTCGCGGATTTCCAAAGATAAAGAGGATTCTCGCACTTGAAACGGGACTTAAAAAGCACTTTGGGGATCGAACGATCGCAGTGGAGGAGAAAATGAATGGCTACAATGTTCGAGTTGTGAAAGTGGGGGATGATATCTATGCAATTACGAGAAGGGGACTTATATGCCCTTACACAACTGAGAAAGTGAGAGAAAAGATCCCCGTAGAGTTCTTCGATGAAAACGAGAACTTTATGCTCTGCTGTGAGGCAGTTGGTAGTGCTTCTCCTTACGTCGCGGATTACTATGGGATTGATGGGCTAGAATTCTTTGTTTTCGACATCAGAGAGTGCAAAACCAACGTTGCGCTGAGGATTGAAGATAAGGAGAAAATTCTCAAAAAGCACAAGATCAAATCGGTGGAGATTCTAAAAAAATGCCGTGCATCGGAAACTGAAAAAATAAAGGAGGTCATCGAAGATCTGCATGCGAGGAAAAGGGAGGGAGTTGTTTTGAAGGATTTGGAGATGAAATTGGAACCGCTGAAATACACGACGAGTTTTGCGAATTGCAGTGATTTAGCATATGCGTTCAAGTTCTTTGAAGAATACAGCAGAGATTTCATGCTTGCAAGGATTATAAGGGAGGCTTTTCAAGCGTTTGAATTCGGCTATAGCGAGGAAAGAGCGTTACGGCTCGGGAAGTCTATTCTTGAGGCTGTTATCGGGAGCATAAAGAGGGTTAGGGGTGGAGAAGAAGTTCTCGAGGAAAGTAGACTTGTTTTCTCTTCGGAGAAGGTTTATGAAGCGTTTAAAATGCACTTAAAGCTTTTGGGAATTAGTTTCAGAGAAATTGAAGTTAAAAGGAGCGAAAAAGGGCTTGAAGTTGTAATTGCGAGAGTTATGAGGGCTACAAGCGACAGGATAAAGAGTTTGCTTGAGGGAAATCCATGGTGACTTCGGCTGGCGTAGATGCGGGAACAAAGGATTATGAAATTGTTGTTGTCAGGAGAAATGATTGCGAGGTGTACAGGTTTAGGAGCGAGGGTGTGAAAAAGAACGCATCTGAATTCATAGAAATCCTGCAGTCTTTGGAAGTCGATGCAATTGCAGGACTGTCTGGCTATGGTTTGCCAATCAAAAAGTTTTCTGAACTAAGCGATTACGAAATTTTCCTTATGACCCTTAATCTCGATACAGAAAAGGCCATGGGGCTTAGGTCGCTGATAAGAGAGCTCAGAAATAAAGATCTGAACCTTTACACGATCCCAGGAGTCATTCATTTGCCAACAATCCCAAAGTGGAGAAAGTTCAACAAACTCGATCTCGGAACTTATGACAAGTTATGTTCTGCGGTTCTCGCAGTTTTTGAGTTCTTAGCTGAGAAGAGACTTGAAGAACAGAACTTCTTGCTGGCAGAAGTTGGTTACGGATTCACATCTGTTCTTGCTGTCAAAGGGGGAAAGATAGTCGATGCTCTTGGTGGAACCTCAGGCTTCTCAGGCTACTCCTCGCTTGGATCCATGGATGCAGAGCTTGCTTATCTTCTTGGGGAATTTCCAAAGGAAATTGTGTTTAGTGGTGGAGTAAGGGATTACGTTCTCGAGAACAATGGAGATAAGATCGAAATACTTTCGGAGTTCGTCTTAAAAGATTTAAAAGCCTTAGAAATCAGTGCTGGGAAGGCTGAACTTTGCTTTTTGTCTGGAAGATTTGCGAGAGAAGTTGAGCCGGTGATAAGCGAATTTTATGAAACAAGGATTCTTCACGGCTTTTGCAATGCGAAACAATCTGCACAAGGCGCTGCAATTATTGCGAACGCGATTGCGAATGGGGAATTTAGAAAAGTAGTCGAGCACATGGAGATCTTCAGCGCGAGAGGGTGTATTTTTGATAACCTCTCTGAAAAAGTGAGAAAAAAGGTTTTCGAGAGAGTTTCGAAAATTCTTGAGCTCCAATAGCTTCGGAGTGGAGATCTTGGATCAGCGAAAGCGTTATATCTACAGAGCGTACTAGGCTTAGGGGTCGTGGCGTAGTCAGGAAGCGCGGCGGGCTCCAGTGGTGTGATGAATTGTGGGTCTGCTGAAGGGTGATGACCCATTGGAGCGCTGACCGAAGAGACCCGCAAGTCGTGGGTTCAAATCCCACCGACCCCATTTGTTTTGTGGAGTTAATTCGAGTTTCTTACTTGTAAGTATAGTCGTGTTACGAAGTAACACCAAATTATGCTACACTCTATCAAAAATTTTCAAGGCTGTGGACAGCTTTATAAAATTCGAATTTTTTGAAATTAAAGCTCTCAAAACTTTTCTTAGCTTGAGATGGATTTTAAAGATTTTAAACAAATAAAGATCGAAGCTACATGAATTAAATTTGTTCTTGCTGGAATATAAAAATCTGCAGGTCTAAGATTTGACCGAATTATACTTCTGCATCATCATATATGCTGTAGAGAAATAATGCAGAAGAAAGTGTAAAGATTTTTATAAACCACTTTTCTTCATGAATTCTTTTTTATTCGAAACCTTTTGTCTTTGATTTCTTTCTTTCGCGATCTACTTGCTTTTATGATCACTGCATGTCTTTTTAAAACCCTACACAACTTTGAGACATGCAAATTGGTGTTACTGAAAAAGGAAGGAAAAGTTTATATTTTTTGAATCGAAGCAATTTTAGCTAGGGTAAAAATCGAGAAACCCTGAAAACGGGTATTGAAAGTGGAATACCTACAACGATGGGGCTACTACCTAAAACGTTGTAAAAATCGAGAAACCCTGAAAACGGGTATTGAAAGTCGCTGTTTACGAATTCCCGGTAAAATTCCACTGCGTCTCGTAAAAATCGAGAAACCCTGAAAACGGGTATTGAAAGTTTCCACCCGCTCTTGCACTGTAAACAAACTTCAAATACGTAAAAATCGAGAAACCCTGAAAACGGGTATTGAAAGGCTAACAGTCCCGGGACATGTATAAATGTAATTTCCAGAGTAAAAATCGAGAAACCCTGAAAACGGGTATTGAAAGTTCACTTCGATCCCATTCCTAAATATTTCCCAAATTAGTAAAAATCGAGAAACCCTGAAAACGGGTATTGAAAGGGTTTTCGATCAAGATCTCTCCGCAGTCGCAAAGCGCCGTAAGTAAAAATCGAGAAACCCTGAAAACGGGTATTGAAAGTATCATATCTGGAGGAATCAAACTCAGCAAATATCTTAGTAAAAATCGAGAAACCCTGAAAACGGGTATTGAAAGTTTGTATTCTCTCTTTTCTTTTCTCTTTTTCAATCTCGTAAAAATCGAGAAACCCTGAAAACGGGTATTGAAAGATGTCTACTCTGAGTAATGCGAATTCATCAACTTGTCGTAAAAATCGAGAAACCCTGAAAACGGGTATTGAAAGATTCCCATGCTTTCCATTTCCGCCTTGTCTATCGTTTGTAAAAATCGAGAAAAATCAGCAATCTCAAACGTAGAAGGCGAAGGATATTTTAGAGAAAGTGCTTAGTTGGAGCAGTTTTACAAAACCGTATCACGTAATCTTTTGGAAAATTAAGAGAATAAAAATCAGTAGTGGGATTCGTGAAGCCTGGATCTCAAAAGAAAGCGTTAAATTCAGTAAGAAATCATTAATCTCATGTCCATAGAATTTGATTTCGATAGTGCGATTTTCGTTCTTGTTGTTGGGAACACGAAAACCGCAGAAATCGCAGGGATCACAGTTGCTGGTGCAAGCGAGGAGCTCATCAAATACACACCGCCTGCGGATGCGGAACTGCTCTACCATGGAAGATGTTTGAGCATAGACTCGATTCCCGCAACACCAGATGGGAAGCCAACTCCCGCGCTCATAAGCTACACAGCATTGCGTTTGACGAAGATTCCACTCCTCGTCATTGATTCTGGGCTAATGGTTAAACCAAAGATTCCCTACGTCACACTTTCGGCCCCAGTCGGAGAAAACATAGCGAAGGAGAGAGCGATGAGAAAAGAAGACGTGGAAAAGGTGGTTGAAAACGGAAAAATACTCGGAAAAGAGTTATCGAAAATTGTTGACACTATCATAATAGGTGAGAGCATTCCCGCCGGGACAACGACTGCTGGAGCGGTTTTGAAAGCCTTGGGATTTGAGCCTAAGGTTTCGTCGAGTATGCCAAACAATCCAGTTGAGCTGAAAACCAAAGTTATAAATGAGGCCGTTAAGAGAGTTAGGAGCAAAGATCCTATCGAAATTATTTCTGCGGTTGGGGATCCAGTGATAGCTGGTATTTATGGGATTCTGAGCGGTTGTAAGAAAGTTCTGCTTGCCGGAGGAACGCAGATGGTCGCAGTTGCAAACCTTGCGAAGAGCTTGGGTTGTGAGTTTGCGATTGCAACTACCGAGTTTGTCGCAAACGATAAAACTGCAGACCTCTCCCTTGCTCCTTGCGAGGTTTTCGTTGCAAAGATTCCGCTTGCAAATTCCCGATATCCAGGACTAAGGGCTTATGCAGAGGGATTTGTGAAGGAAGGTGTTGGCGCTGGTGGTATGAGCTTTGTAGCTTATCAAAAGGGGATAAAGGAGGACGAATTTTTGAAGGAGATTGAAAGGGATTACGAGAAGATCGTGTTAAGGGTTTAGCAAGGAACTTTTTTAAACCCCGCTACTTTTTTTCATGGACGTGATCATAGGACTCGAGGTCCATGCGCAGATGAACAAACTCAAGAGCAAACTTTTCTGCTCATGCTCCACTACGTATCATAAAAGCCCCCCGAACACTCACGTATGTCCAGTTTGTCTTGGAATGCCAGGAGCGATGCCTGTTGTGAACAGAGAAGCGATCAAAGCTGGTATAAAGGTTGCGCTTGCTTTGAACGCGGAAGTTCAGCCAATGATCGTGTTCGACAGGAAGAACTACTTTTATCCAGATCTGCCAAAGAACTTCCAGATAAGCCAATACGATCGCCCTCTTGCGCTTGGGGGTTATGTGACGATCGAATCAGATGGAAAAGAGAAGAAGATCACGCTGAAAAGAATACACATAGAAGAAGATCCGGGAAAGCTCAGCTATAAGGGATCGATAACGACTGCAAACTACTCTTTGATCGATTACAATCGGAGCGGGATGCCTTTATTGGAAATCGTTACAGAGCCCGTGATATCTTCACCGAAAGAGGCGAGGACTTTTCTGAACAAGCTCAGGATGATCTTAGAATACCTCAAAGTTTTCGACGGCGAGCTCGAGGGGGCGATGAGGGTTGATGCCAACATCTCCATCGCAGGTGGGGCAAGGGTTGAGATAAAGAATATTTCATCGTTCAAAGGAGTTGAGAAGGCTCTGAACTACGAGATCATGAGACAAAAGAATCTCCTGAAGCGTGGAAAGGCTGTTGTAAGAGAGACAAGACATTTCGATGAGTCGCAGGAGATAACGGTTTCGCTGAGGAGCAAGGAAGAGGAACAGGACTATCGCTATTTCCCAGAGCCGGATTTACCTGTGATCTACACGAGCGAGCTCGTGAAAGAGGTTGAAGGAACGTTGCCAGAAATGCCGGAGGAGAAGAGGGAAAGACTGAAAAGGGAATACGGAATCACAGAAAACTACGCGAAAGTTCTTATCCTTGATCTAAAGATGGCCGACTACTTCGAAGAAGTCGCTAAGCTTGTCGATCCAAAACTTGCGGTTACGTGGGTAGTGGATGTGTTGCGAGGTGAGTTGAATTACAGAGACTGGACTTTCTATGATTGCTTCAAAGTCTTCTCCCCTGAAGAGTTTGCAAAATTGCTGAAGCTCTTCATCGAAGAGAGGATCACTGAGAAGGGAGTTGTGGAAGTGATAAGAACGAAGCTGGACAAAGGTGGCGAGATAGAAAAAATAGTTGCAGAGAAAGGGCTTTTTGCAATTCCAAAGTTCGAGATCGAGAGATTTTGCAGAGAGGCGATTGAAGAGAACCCAAAGGCTGTTCAAGATTACTACAGCGGTAAAAAGCAGGCTTTGAATTTTTTGGTTGGGCAAGTTATGAAGAAAACTCGAGGTAGAGCGGATCCTGAGGAGACTGCAAAGATACTCGCAAGGATTCTCGGATGAAGCTCGCGGTGATTGTGCCAGTTTCGCCGTTTGAAAGTGAAGATGTGCTTGAAAAAAGCATAGTCCATGTGAAAAGCTTGGCTTCGAAGTTCAACGCAAAGGTTGTTTACGTAATTGATAAAAACTCCAAAAACGATTCAAGGGTTGAGCTTGCGAGGAACTTGGGGGTTGAAGTTATCGAAAGAAATCACAGAAGAGGGAAGCGGGCAGGAGCGATAAACGATGCTCTGAACTACTTGAAGAATGAAAATCCAGATTTCGTTCTAATACTCGACGTCGACGTAAGAACTGATGAGGAAACAATCCAGAACTGCATAAAAGCGCTGATGAGCGATGAAAAAGCTTACATAGCCTCCGCAAAGAGGTTTGTATACAACAATTCCAACCTCGTTTCCGAAACGATCGAGGCAGAATACAGGTTGCTGAACTTCCTCTTGAAAAAGAGCTCGTTTAAACAGTTCAACGGTCTCATTGGAGTGGTAAGATTTGAGCGTCTCATTGAGGGCTTGAGCGAAGAAGCAACGGCTGAAGATGCAGATTTTGCAACGAGGATGCATGCGAAGGGGCTCAGAGCTTTGCTTGTCGAGGGAAGATTTTTGGAGCAGGCGCCGATAACTTGGAATGATTTCTACAAGCAAAGAAAGAGGTGGTATTTTGGTGGATTACAGCTTTGGAAGTATCGCAGGGAGATCTTTAAAATCAAAGAGGTTAGAACTTCTTGGATTTTAGCACTGACGATCACATATTTCCCGATTGTTATGCTTCCTTTGTTACCAATTGGAGTTCCCTTTGTCCTCCGCAGTTACAGGAGCATTCGTAAGCTCAAGATCCTCTTCGGCTTTGTAATCTACTGTTTTGTCTTGCAGTTCTCCGCAATAGTTGCGATCCTTGACTTTATAAGGAGAAAAGAGGTGAGATGGGATGCGATTCGTAGGACTTAGCCTTGTTTTTTTGATCCTCGTCGGTGTTCAACTCACTGAAGGCTACGAAGTTTCGATCGTTCTTAAGAATTACGATGGCTTTGGAGATCTACGGGTGAAAAACGAGTCAACAACGATTTTTGAAGGAAGAATTCTCTCTGGGCAGGCGATCTCACTCCCCGCGGGAAATTACACGTTTGAACTCAACGCACTGGGCAAGGTTTTTATAAAGATTTTGAGAGTTGAGAAAAACGAGACACTCGCTTTCAACCTTGGGTTCACGAATTCCAGCGATTTTTTGGACATTCGGATTCACTCCGTTGTTTTTGAAGATGCTACAGTCGAAGAAATCATAATAATTTCGAATGGCGCAGATCTAAACTTCGAGGGTGACCTTAGAATTCCTCTGCCCGAGGTCGAAAATCTGCAAATAATCTCCACAAACCTTGACTTCTTGGACGCATCTCTTGATGAAAATGCAATCGTTTTTAGATCACTTTTAGTTCCAGATAACGCCTCCGGAACCATAAGAATCGCATACATCCTCTCAAAGAGTGCTATGGAGAGAGATCTTGGGGGAAAAAGAATTATAATCGTGCCACTCGTAGAAGTGGAGGAGTTTAGTGGTTTAAATAAAACGTTCGTGGAGATGGGAGGAGGAAAGATTTTGGTTCTCGAGGGGTCTGGGAACATTTATGCGAAGTTCAGGTTTGCAAAGCCTTTTCCTTTCTCTCTTCTTTCGATCCCACTTATCTCTTTGGCAGTTTTCATGATATTTTTCTCGAAACGTGGAGGTTGGAGTGATGAGAGTAGAAGACTTTGACAGATATCTCGACAAGCTTAGAATCAAGGAGATTGGAGAGGAGGATAGGAAAATATACGCGGAAGTCTTAGACCAGAGAACTCTGAAAACGCTCTACAAGCTCTCTACAAAATTTATCAAAGCCATGGGCGGAGTTGTGAGCACTGGAAAAGAGGCAAACGTTTTCTACGCAGATGGAATTTTCGAGGGCAAAGAAGTGGCGATGGCTGTGAAGATATACCGAATAGAAACAAGCTCCTTTGACAAAATGGACGAATACATTTTTGGCGATCGTAGATTTGAACATCGCATTTCTGCAAAGGAAAAAATCTATCTCTGGACTGAAAAAGAATTTAGAAACCTTGAAAGAGCCTTTGATAGCGGGGTGAGAGTTCCAAAGCCATATGCATATCTCCGCAATGTTCTCCTGATGGAGTTCATTGGAGAGAACGAAACTCCAGCACCAACACTCGTAGAACTTGGAAAAGAGCTTGCAGAGCTCGACGTGGAGAAAATTTTTGATGAAGTAGTCGAGGACGTTAGAAAGCTTTTCCAAAAAGCCGAGCTCGTTCATGCAGATCTCAGTGAATACAACATCATGCTGCTCGAAAATCCGGTGATAATCGACATGGGCCAAGCAGTGCTCAAGGATCACCCCTTGGCGATCAGCTATTTGCGAAGGGATATAAGGAACGTCGTAAGATTTTTCAGCAAATTTGGACTCCGAGTCTCGGAGGAGGAGATTTTTGAGGAAATAGTGGGGGAGAGCAATGAGAATGGAGATTGAAGTTCCGGAGGACAGGGTGGGGGTTGTAGTTGGGAAAGACGGAGAAGTGAAGAGGAAGATCGAGGAAAAATGTGGTTGTAAACTGCATTTTCGTGGAAACCTCGTTCTTGTGGATTTTGAAGATAACCTTGGATTTATGAGGGCTAAAAACGTCATTCTCGCAATTGCCCGTGGTTTCAATCCTGAAATAGCACTCAAACTATTGGAAGACGAAAACCTTGTTTTTGAGTCCATCGATCTCTCCCAAATCGTTCCAGAGTCTGCGATGAGGCGGATTATGGGTAGGATAATTGGGAGAGAGGGAAAGATTAGAAAGCAAATAGAGGACACACTGAACGTGCACATAAGGATCCTGGATAGATACATCTCAATAATTGGTGATTATGAAAGTGTTAGCGTCGCGAGAGAAGCTATAAACATGCTCATTGAAGGAGCACAACATTCTACGGTGCTTAAATTTATTGAAAAGAGAAAAAGAGACCTCAAAAGTAGAAGCCTCGACTGGCTATGAGCTGGCTGATCATAACAGAGAAGCAGAATGCTGCGAGCAGAATTGCATCGCTTCTTTTCAAAGACGCCAAGGCTTTGAAGGTTGGAAAAATCGTCTACTACTACTCGAAATCAAACGATGCATACGTCCTCGGGCTCAAGGGACACGTTGTTGAGCTCGATTTCCCAAAGAAATTCCGTAGTTGGACAAAAACGAAGCTCTTGGATTTGATAAACTCGGATCTCGTCATGGTTGAGAAGGAAAAGGCGATAGTATCTTTGCTTCGAGAGCTTGCAAAAAAATCGCAACGGGTAACGATCGCAACGGACTATGACAGAGAAGGAGAATTAATAGGTTTAGAAGCGGTGGAAATAATCAGGACTGTGAAAGGGGATGTAAAAGTAGACAGAGCGAGATTTAGTGCAATAACAAAAGAGGAGATAGCGAAGGCATTTGCAAAACCAGAAAATCTCGACTTAAACCTTGCAAAGTCTGCGCTGGCGAGACAAAAGATCGATTTGATCTGGGGCGCGGTTTTGACGAGGTTTATTTCCCTGAGCTCTGGTAGGCTTGGAAGAGACTTTTTAAGCGTGGGTCGTGTTCAAACCCCAACTCTGAGGCTCATAGTTGAAAGAGAAAGGGAGATAGAAAACTTCAAGCCCGAGAAATATTACGAGATCTCGTTGGATCTCGGCTTCATAGCAAAACACCCGAAAAAGTTCAAAGACCTCAGTTCAGCGAAGGAAGCGATCTCAAGAGTTGGAGAATTTGCGCTCGTCAAGAACTTCGAGACAAAGAGAAGAGTAGAATCAAAGCCCACTCCTTTTAACACCACTGAGTTTCTCAGAGAAGCGTCAGCATTCATGTCCCCACATGTTGCGATGAGCGTTGCTGAGAACCTTTACATCAACGGCTATATAAGCTACCCGCGAACAGATAACACAGTTTATCCAGAGTCCCTTGATCTTTTGAGAATAGTTGAAGCTTTAAAAGACAGCGAATTCTCGAAGGAGGCAAAAAAAGTTCTCGAGCAGGAGACAATTGTGCCCTCGAAGGGTAAAAAGAGAACAACAGATCACCCACCTATATATCCGACTTCGGTTGCGAAAAGAGGCGATTTGACGAAAGAGGAGTGGATTATCTACGAGCTCGTAGTTCGGAGGTTTCTTGCTACACTCGCTAAAGATGCGATTTGGGAGATTAGAAGAGCTGAACTCGAAAGCGAAGGCATCGAATTCATCGCAATTGGCAAAAAGCTCCTTGAACCCGGGTGGAGGGAAATATACGTTTACTCGAGGACTGAAGAAGTTGCTCTTCCGATGCTCAGCGTTGGTGAGAAGCTTAGAATAATCGACAAGAGGCTTGAGGAAAAAGAGACTCGAGCGCCGCCGAGGTTTAGTTCTGCGTCTCTGATCAAGCTGATGGAAAAACTTAACCTTGGTACAAAGTCAACAAGGCATGAGATTCTAAAAAAGCTGGTCAGCAGGGGATACGTGGCTGGGAACCCATACAGACCAACGCAAATAGCGTTTTCGGTCATAGATGTTTTGCGCGAGAAAGCCGAGACTATAACCTTGCCAGAAATGACGGCAAAGCTTGAAAAAGAAATGGATAAGATCGCAGAAGGTAAAAAGAGCGAAGAAGAGGTTGTTTTAGAGTCTAGAAAGCTTCTCGAGGAGATAATGAGCAAGATTAAGATCGAAGAAATCTCTGGGAAGCTTCGAGAAGGAGTTAAGAAGGATAAGGTGATTGGAGAGTGCCCGCGATGTGGGAAAGAGCTTGTTTTAAGAAGATCTAAGGCGAAAAAGAGGTTTATAGGCTGTAACGGATATCCCGAGTGCAACTTCTCCTTGCCTTTACCGCAGAAAGGTTCTTTAATCATTACAGAGAAGAAGTGCGAGAAGCACGGAACAAAGATCCTTCGAGTAAGAGATAAGAAAACGTGGAGTTTTTGTCCAATTTGCAACACTAAGGATTTATAGCCTTGTAGAGGTCGTCGAAGATCTTCAAAACATAGACTCCACAGCTCGTGAGCTTGTAGTTCTCACCCTCCTTCGTAACGAGACCTAGTTTTGAAAGCGCTTTGAGATGTCTATCGATTATGCTTGGGTTCAGTCTCGTCTCAAACATGATTTGGGAAAATTTTTTAGGGCTGTTTCGTAAGGACTTTAAAATTTCACCAACACCTCTTCGTGAAATAACCTTGAGTATCTCCCTTATTTCCTCCTCGCTTTTAAGCTTATGGATATCTGACTCCGAGTCCATTTATCATCAAATGATTTCGACGCTTTTTAATTTTGCCGTTCCATGCCATTGATAAATCGAGTGCAATTTATATGTAAGGATTGTAAGATTTATAAACCACATGCGGACTGAGTGGTGATGGTTGGAGAAATAATAATTGATAAATACGAGAGAACTCTTGAGTTCGCGGCTGAGCACTGCGTAGGTTGCGGGATCTGCGAGAGCGTTTGTCCAAAGAGCGCAATAGAGATACGAAGGAATGGATCAAACTTCGTAGCAGAGATAAGCGAGGTATGTGTAGTTTGTGGAATCTGTGCAGATCTTTGCCCGTATGGTGCTTTGAGACACAAGGGGGGAGTTTACAAAGATCTCCTCGAGGAAGTGGGATTCAAGAAAGTCGAAATCGATGAAGAGTTCTGCGTACTCTGTGGGCTCTGCATGCGAGAGTGTCCAAGGAAAGCGATAAGAGTTGTAAGACGCGTGGACAAAGGTAAGCTCAGAAAAGGGAACTTTCAGAATAAAAGAAGGTTGCATAGACTGCAGACTTTGCGTTGAAATCTGTCCAACGAAGGCGATTAGTGTGTACAAAGGCAAGCCAACAATAGACTCGAACAGGTGCATATTTTGCGAGATGTGTGCGAGGATTTGCCCGACGAACGCCCTCGAAGTTCGATGCGACTCGTGCAGAAACATTGCTGAGAAAGTCCATGCAGTTAGTGGTGAAGTTGTCGTTGACGAAACCATTTGCTCGACTTGTGGGATCTGCGCAGAAGTTTGCCCAGTAAGGGCGATAAGGGTTACAAAAGTCTTTAGGGGAGAACAGAAATGGTTTAAGGAAAAATGCGTTGCGGAGTGCACAGTTTGTCGTGATATTTGCCCTAACTTCGCAGTCAGCTACGGCTACGAACCCCAAAAAGTTGTGAAGTTCAACGAGAGATGCAATTTCTGTGGGACTTGTGAAAGATTTTGTCCAGGAAATGCGATCAAGATAAGACGCAAACTACCAGTCGAATTCCGAGTTGATTTCAGAGAAGTGAGCAGAGAGGGTAGAACGAAGTTGATAAAGCTAATTGGTAGCTGCATAGGTTGTGGAATCTGCGTAAGCATATGCCCAGCGAGAAAAGCGATTCTTGAAATCGTAGATGGCGCGGTGGTAGAGAAGGAAACGAGCGAGTGCACGGCTTGTGGGCTTTGTGTGGTAAATTGTCCTCTTGGTAGTCTGAGAGTTTTTGAATTTTCGAGACAATAGCTTTTTCTTAAAATTTCCTCCAAAGACAAAAATAAGATTATCGAAGTCCGAGTCTCTTCAACAGCAGCGTTGCCCTCTCTTGCCCGTAGAACTCGTAAACGCCTCCTTTGCTTCCCGGTTTTACACTTGGATCTCCGAGATAGCCTGCGTCGACAAGCTGAGCTAGGAGCTTTGGCGGTGCCCACTTTGGGTCTTTTGTCATCTGGAACATCGTTTCATAGATGCGGAGTCTCGTATCGAGCCCAACGAGATCGCCGGTCTCGATTGGTCCCATTGCGAAGCCGTAGCCAAGCATCATCGCGATGTCGATGTCTTGTGGTGTTGCAATACCCTCTTGGAGCATTAGCATCGCTTCTTTGCCAAGAATGAGCCCAAGACGAGTTGTTGCGAATCCTGGAGAGTCCTTGACGATTATAGGAACTTTTCCGAGCTTCGAAAGCCAGTCCTTAATTTCAAGAACGAGTTTTCTCTCTGTCAAAAGCCCCTCGATCAGCTCAACAAGCTTTTGGATTTGTGCTGGATTGAAGAAGTGAATCCCAAGGAACTTCGATGGATCCTTAACTGCAGAGGAAAGCTTTGTTATGCTTATCGAACTCGTGTTGGAACCAATGACGGCATCGCAGAGTTGAGTAACTTCTCTAAGCACCTTTAACTTCAAATCCACATCCTCGTATACAGCTTCGATTATCAGATCACACTCCTTCAGATCTGCGTAATTCTGCGATGTCTTGATTCGAGAAAGAACTTTCTCTGCATCACTTTTGCTAATCTTTCCTTTCTCTACGAGCTTCATAACCCCAAATCTCCCGATTTTAATCGCCTCGAGGCCCTTATCCAACGCTTCTTTTCTCGAATCAACTGCAACGACTTCGTAGCCTTGCTGAGCAAAGAACTGCGTTATTTGCGTCCCCATCAAACCAAAACCAACAACTCCAATGCATTTAAACATCTTATCACCTCCTCTTCTCGAGAAACTCCTTCATAAGCCTCTTCGCCTCTTCGCTTGCGAATAGAATTGAAAATAGGCTCGCCTCGTATCTCAGACCATCTCTAAGCGGAGTGTTCATCGAGGCGTTCAAAGATCTTTTTGCGAGCTTTACTGCGATCTCAGACTTCTCTGCGATTTTGTTTGCGATCTCCTTTGCTCTTTCCATTAGCTTTTCGTGCTCAACGATCTCATCAACAAGACCAATGCGAAAAGCCTCGTTTGCATCGATTATTTCGCCTGTAAGCACGAGTTTCTTTGCCATTCCAAGACCTACAAGCCTTGGCAGCCTTTGCGTCCCTCCTGCCCCGGGAATTATGCCGAGGTTTATCTCCGGTTGCCCAAGCTTTGCCTTGTTGCTCGCTATCCTTATATCGCAAGCCATCGCAAGCTCTAAGCCACCGCCAAGAGCGAAACCGTTGATCGCTGCGATCGTTGCGATTTCAAGTTCTTCTATTCTTGCAAAAAGCTCTGTTCCAAGTTTTGTTGCTTCTATTGCTTTCAACGGATCTCTTTGCATCAGCTCGTTCACATCTGCTCCGGCTGCAAAAGCTTTACCGCTACCCGTGATTATCAACACTCGGACCTCTTTTTCAGCCCTTTCAACGATTTCTCTGAGCTCTTCTCTGGTTTTTGTATCGAGAGCGTTCAGCTTTTCTGGCCTGTTCAGCGTTGCAATCCCTATTTTACCTTCAACGGTGTATAGAACGTTCATATTCTCCCCAGAATTTGCCTCGCTATTATCTGTTTCTGGATCTCCTTCGTACCCTCGTAGATTTCTGTGATTTTTGCGTCTCTATAGTAGCGCTCTGCAGGATACTCGCCTATGTATCCATAGCCACCGTGGAATTGCACGCACCAATCTGCGGCCATTACTGCAGTTTCGCCAGCGAACCACTTTGCCATCGAGGATAGCTCTGGGCGAGGATTGCCAATGCTACAATGCCAAGCTGCCTGCCATGTCAAAAGTCTTGCAGCTTGTATTCTTGTTGCGATTTCAGCAATCTTGAACTGTGTGTGCTGGAATGCTCCTATTGGCTGATCGAACTGCTTTCTCTGCTTTACGTACTTTATCGCAAGATCCAACGCTCCTTGAGCAATTCCAACAGCTTGCGCGGCAACTCTTGGTCTGGTATGGTTGAAGAATTCCATAAGCTGATAAAATCCCCTACCTGGCTCCCCAAGGATGTTCTCGTCGCCAACACGGACGTCTTTGAGCACAATCTCAGCAGTATCGCTCGCTCTCAATCCGAGTTTGTTCTTTATCTTTGTAGCCTTGAATCCCTTGGACCTACTCTCAACGATCGCAAAAGTTAGCCCTTCGTGCCTCTTTTTACCTTCGAAGGTTCGACCGAGAATTAAGACGAAGTCGCAGACACTGCCATTGGTAATGAAAGTCTTAACCCCGTTTATGACCCACTCGTCTCCTTCTTTGACGATCTTCGTCTTCACACTCGCAACGTCGCTCCCGGCTTCTGGCTCTGTCGTTGCCATTGCGGAAATACCATTTTTCTCGGTCACCCACCGTAGATACTTCTCTTTTTGTTCCTCGTTACCGAATAGAATCAGTAATTCCGTACCAAACGTCGAGCTGAGACAAGCATTGCCTAATCCCGGGTTTACACGATAGAATTCTTCGGTGACCAAGCACTCTTCGAGCAAACTCAGCCCCATGCCACCATACTCTTCTGGGATCTTTATCGTTGAGAATCCCAGTTTCCTCGCTTTTTTCACGAGCTCTATTGGATACTTCTCTTCTCTATCACACTCTTCGATCAGCTCTTTCGTGAACTCTCTCTCAGCAAACTCTCTCGCAGCTCTTCTAATGTCTTCTTGCTCCTCACTCAACTTGAAGTCCACAAAATCACCCCTTTCTAAACCAGACTTTCCAAACCCCACTTCCATCTTTTGCAGTGTAGAGTGAAACTTCATCTCCAACAAAAATCTCTTCTTCACTCCACCCCATAACACGAACCTCACCAAATCTTGCAACCACGATCCTGTAGGGTTTACTCCACTCGTAACCACTCGGTATAGAGTGAACGACGGTGAAACATTCCACGACCCCTTTTCCAGTTATTTCGACCCACTCGGTTTCGCTTCCACAAACACAATCAGCTCTTGGTGGATAGTAGCTTCTTCCGCATTTGCAGATCGTTTTGTATACTTTTCCTTCTTCAAGCCCTTTCCAGAATTTTTCAGTCTTCGTAACCGGAATTCTGTGCTTCAATCTCAGCTCTCTGCTCTCAACGATCATCGCATCACCTCCCAAAGATGAAAACCCAGCAGAAATGTCCTGTGCCACCTACGTTGTGAGTAAGGGCCCGGTAATGTTTGAGGTCTACTTGCAGTTTTCCCGCATCTTCTCTAAGCTGTTTCACAACTTCGTAAACCATTGCAACACCTGTCGCAGCCAATGGGTGCCCCTTCGCTTTAAGTCCGCCGAATGTGTTGACTGGAATTTTTCCGCCAAAGTCGGACTCGCCGTTCTCGATAAACTTGCCACCTTCGCCTTTTCTGCAAAAGCCGAGATCTTCATAGGCCATTATCTCTGCAATCGTAAAGCAGTCGTGAACCGTTGCCAAATCAAAGCTCTTCAGTGGATCGTCAATCTTTGCCTTTTTGTAAGCCATCTCTGCTGCAATCCTTGTAGCCTTCAGACCGGCGAAATCTTCACGCATC
>JAVZNF010000017.1:0-37760 GCA_038882935.1 Archaeoglobaceae archaeon
GAGACCGAGGGTGAACAAGCTGGATTCAAAACTGGACAGAGAACAGAAGGCGATGGGAGAATACTACTACAGGTTCTGACCGAGGATCTCGCTAGTTCTATCTACAACAATGTCGCTGATCGAATCTTGGACTATCTTTATCAGGGAAGCGAAGCCGATTATTGCGTCCAGATTTCCGCTCTTTTCGAGCCAAACAAGTTTGTCAAGTGCGTTGAGTATCGCTTCCTTGTTCTCCTCGATTTTTTTCGCAATTTCTTCGCTCACAGCACCCCCCTCGCCGTCAGCCAGAACATCTGTTGTAGGCGATCTTCATCCAATGTGTGAACTTGTTCGGCTTCACGAACCTCGGCGGTGTTTCATAGTCGAACCAAATGTAGGTAGCTTCGTCAAAACTTGTTTCGATGAAGCACATAACTTTGCCGAAGTATCTTGCGGTCGGTGGTAGTCCTTTTATCTCAGCAGAAAGGTTTTCTGCAACGACTTCGGCTTGGAAATGCGCCACGCTGCCGGCTTTGCTGACAGGCAAATCAGTTGTATCCCCGATTGCAAAAGTGTCGTCGTATCCCTTCACTCTCAACGTGTATTTGTCAGTGGAAACTCATCATCGCTTATTTCCGAGTCTATTATGACCTTCGCCTTGTGCGGTGGAATTGAGATTAGGAGGTCGAACTTCTCCCTTTCACCTTCGAGGTTACTATCTCTTTCCTCTCTGCATCGACTTCGATTGGATTGAAAAAAGTCCTTGTCTCAATTCCTTTTTCCATAAAAAGGCTTTGAATGAGTTCGGAAACATTCTCAATCAAGAAGACTCTGTTTATTGGGTAAGTATAGACAATCTCTGAGCTTTTTCGAATACCATGGATTTTAAAGAAATCGTGAAGTAAAAACGTGACCTCTATTGGTGCCACTGGACACTTGTGCGGGACACCCATGACGCTAACAACCTTCCCTTCCTTGAACCTTGCAATCTCTTTCCTCAACCTTACAGCACCGTCCAAGTTGTAGAACCAGTGTCCAGTAGCTGTAAGCCCGGGAATTTCCTCTGGCACGATTCTTGATCCAGTAGCAATTACGAGATAATCGTAGCTCAGTTTCTCGTTCCCAAGGTTGAGCTCTCTGTTCTCCAAATCGATCTTTTCTGCTCTCTTAAATACGGTCTTCACACCTGGGTCTAAGATAATCTTAAGATCCCTGAGTATGTCTTTCTCTTCGAATCTGTTGAATATCAAGTATAGTAGCCCAGGTTCGTAAAGTAGTTTCTCTCTTTCTGAAATCAGCGTAATCTGGACTTCCTTCTTCCTTATCTCCTCCCTTAGACGCGATGCAAGGTAGTTGGCGGTTAAAGTTCCTGCAACTCTACCGCCAAGCACTGCGATTTTCATATCCTTATCTTAGCTTTTTAACAACGATTTTCCAGTAGTCGCCCTCTTTTTTAACTCCACCAGCTCATGTCCAGCTCTTTTTACCCACTCCGGCACATCTTTTGCGGAACTCGCATCGCTCGACAAAAGCCTCCTTTTTAAGCCCGAGCATGTCCATGACCATCCCACACGCGTAGATCTTTAGATTTCCTGTCTCTTTTGCCTGTCTCAGCGTTTCCGTGAACAGTGGAACGTTTGCTGACAACATACCCTTCCCGAGCTCTCCTTTTTTCCAAGCTTTTGCCTTGACAACGTCTTTTTTGAACGCCATTAAACCATCCATCGTTGCGAAGACCATCACTTCTCCAAAACTCGACGCAACGCTCGCTATTACACTCGCAGCCTGCAATTTATAGCTATCCGTTTGCTAAAAAAGCCAACTTCATATCATCTTTAAAGCTTTTTGAGAAAGCCTTAAATATCCCTCTATCAACGTTTCTTAATGCCAGCTAAACCTGTGGCAAATGTATTTGCATTCTTCGGTTTTAGGTTTAGCTGGTATTATTTTGAGTTTTAAGCGATAGGAGGTGTTCTGCAATGGTTTCGCCGTTCGCAACGCCTCTATGCTTGGTATATATCTGGGGTGTTTTATATGATAGGTAAAAAAAGAAGATTGAGCCGTATTTTGAAAAACGGAAGAACTTTAATAATGCCCGTAGACCATGGAGTTACGAAAGTTGAAAACGGACTGCAAAACATCGACGAATTGCTTAGATTGGTTTGTGATTACATCGACGCTGTGGTGATGCACAAAGGTATTGTGAAGAACTCGAAGACAATCGCAGAGCTCGATGTTGGTTTGATCATTCATCTGAGTGCGTCGACGCATTTGAGCAAAGATCCAAACGACAAGAGAATAGTTTCAAGCGTAGAGAGCGCCATAAGGCTTGGTGCAGACGCTGTGAGTGTTCACGTGAACGTGGGGAGTGAAACTGAAGCGAGGCAACTCGAAGAGCTTGGAGAGATTTGCGATGAAGCAGACAGCTTTGGAGTTCCGGTGCTTGCGATGATGTATCCGAGAGGAAATGTGGAAGTGAACGTTGAAACCGTGAAACAGTGCGCAAGGATCGGCTATGAGCTCGGTGCAGACATCGTGAAAGTTCCCTTCGTCGAAAACTTTGCAGAAGTTGTGAAGTTCTGCAAAGTTCCAGTCGTGATCGCAGGTGGGAGCAAGGAGAGCGAAGTGGATCTCCTTAGAAAAGTCGAGATAGCGATGAAAAATGGCGCGGTTGGGGTTGCGGTAGGGAGAAACATTTTTAATAGCCCATCGCCAAGAGACATTGCTAAGGCTTTGCATCACATAATACACGACCAGATGAGCGTTGAGGAAGTGATCGAAAATGAAGGAGATATGGTTGTTAGCAGATGGAGATGAATGGGAAGAAGTTAAAGCCTCGCTCAAAGATGCAATCGAGCTTGGCTTTGATGGAGCAATCGTAAAACAAGAGTTTGTGGAAAAGGCTAAGAAGCTCGGAAGACTTTCCTTGTTGTCCTTGGAGGAACTCATAGAGATCAGGTCCGCAGAAGATCAGCAAAGAGCTCTCTCAAAAGAAATCGCTCTGCTGAAGTTCTCTGACTGGAAAATTATACCCTTGGAGAACATAGTTGCGATGAAAAAAGGAAAAGCGATAGTGATTGTTGAGAACTTCGAGGATGCAAAGCTCGCCTTAACAACGCTCGAAAAAGGTGCTGACGGCATAGCTGTAAAGGGCAGTAGAGAAGCACTTAAATCATACTTTGAGCTTGTGAAAGCAAAGGAGAAGAGGTTGGAGTTGAGAAGGGCGAAAGTTAAGGAAATTCGACCACTTGGTCTCGGCGAAAGGGTTTGCGTAGATACAGTTTCCATAATGAGCGTTGGCGAAGGTATGCTCGTCGGGAATAAAGCTTCTTTCATGTTTTTGGTTGCAAGTGAGAGCGAGGAGAGTGAATACGTTGCATCTCGCCCGTTCAGGGTCAACGCTGGCAGTGTGAACGCATATCTGAAAGTTGGAGAGAAAACAAAGTATTTGGTTGAGTTGAAGGCGGGCGATGAGGTTGAGATAGTCAAATTCGATGGGAGTGTGAGGAAGAGCTACGTTGGCAGGGTTAAGATAGAAAGAAGACCGCTGATCTTGATACTCGCAGAGGTGAACGGCATAGATGGATCGGTTATTCTGCAGAACGCAGAAACAATAAAGCTCGTGAATCCAGAAGGGAAGCATGTGTCGATTTCAGAACTAAAAGTGGGTGATGAAGTTCTTGTTTGGCTTGGGGAGAAGGGGAGACACTTCGGCGTTGGCGTCGATGAGTTTGTGGTAGAGAAATGATGATCGTTGCAACCGTTTCGAGTCTTGAAGAAATCGAGCTCGCCGAAAAGGCGGATTTGATCGAGTTGAGACTCGATCTCGGAGTATTCGAAAATCTGCGTGCAGGTAGATATATCGTCACCTTTAGGAGAAGAATCGACGGTGGAAAATACGAAGGGGGCGAAGAAGAGAGAATTTGGAAGCTCAGGAGTTTCGCGGAAAAAGTTTCTGCGGAGTTCGTGGACCTCGAAAACGATTTGAATGACGAGGTGTTCAAAGCGTTTAACTGCAAGGTCATCGAATCCTACCACAACTTCAAAGAGACGCCGAGTTTCGATTTTTTGAAAAATCTCGTCGAATCCAAGCGTGGAGACTACTTCAAGATAGCAACGATGGGTAAATCGAACGAGGACTGGAGAAAGATCGCAAAACTCCTTCTTGAGTACGAGAACTTAATAGCCTTTTTAATGGGTGAGGAATTCAAGTTCACAAGGCTCGTGTCTCTACTTCTCGGCTCCCCGATGGTTTACTGCTATGTGGGTAGCAAGAAGGCTCCGGGGCAGTTTGAACTCAATGAAATGATCAGAATGCTGGAAATTTTGGGGTTGAGACGATGAAGATCCTGATCTACGGTGTTGGTGAGCTTGGAAAGCTTTTGAGGGATTTCTTCTACCTCAAGGGATACTACGTCAAAGGCTACGACATCGAAGACTCGAAGCGAGAAGTTAGCGACATCTCCGATTTCGACGTTATTTTTGTATGCGTTCCAATGGGAGAGATAAGGAATGCAATTACGCACATAAAAGCGGAAGCGAGGAGAGATGCTTTGCTTGTAGACGTTGCGTCGGTTAAATCGATTTCCTTGCCAATATTTGAGAAATCTGGGTTCGACTACTTGAGCATTCACCCAATGTTTGGTAGAGACAGCGAGATAGCCCTTGCCAACGTCGTCGTTGTGCATGAGTGCGGAAGAAAAGAGGAGCGCACAATACTGGATGAGTTCGTTAAGAGTGGGGCAATTCTGACGAGAATGAGCGCAGAAGAACACGACAAGGCCATGGCAAAGATTCAAGGTTTAACGCATTTCCTCCTTCTTTCTTTTGCGGATCTCTACGAATCTCTACCGTTCGGGACACAGATTTACAACGTTTTCAGAAAGCTATCTTCGAGATTTCTGAACCAAAACTGGGAAATGTGTTACCTGATTCAGAAGAATGCGGAAAAAGAAAGAGAGGAGCTCATTAGGAGAATTGCAGAGCTGAGCGAAGTGATAAAAGACAAGGAAAAGTTTAGACGCATCTTTTTCAGTCTCAAGGATAAAATGGGCGATAGCAAGAGCAGCGAGCTCATTCTTGAGACTTGCAAAATCACCGACGAGTTTAAAGAACTCGAGAAGATGCGTGGGGCGATAGCAGTCATTGATGCGTTAATTCTAAGACTCTTGGAAAAGAGGGTTGAGATTGCGAGGAAGATTGCCGAGGAGAAGAGGGCAAGAGGGGAACCGATTGAGGTTAAAGAAGTAGAAGAGGAGAAGATAAGAACAGTATTGAGGAGAACAAAGCTGAATTCGATCCACCTCGAAGACATCTTCCTAAAGATAATGAAACTCACGAAGGAGGAGGAATACGGCGTTCTTGGGATAAAGAAGACCATTGCTGTGCTCGGACCGAGAGGAAGCTTTAGCGAAGAAGTCGCTTTAAGGCTCGTGGGCTCGCGACTCCCATTGCGATACTGTGCGACAACTGATGAGGTGATAAAGCTTGTGGAGAGCGGTGAAGTTGATTATGGAATTGTTCCAATCGAGAACTCTGTGAACGGGACGGTTTTACCTGTGCTCGATGCGTTGCTGAGTCATGAGGTTGAGGTTTTTGGTGAGACAAAGCTCGAAGTTAACAACTGTCTCGTTGCAAAAAGGGATCTGAAGTTCAGTGAGATAAGAGTTGTTTACTCTCATCCACAAGCAATTGCGCAATGCATGGGTTTCATAAACAATTACTTGCCGAACGCGGAGATCAGATACACATCTTCCACGAGCGATGCTGTAAGATTGCTCGACGACTTCTCAGCTGCGATTGTCTCAGAGAACGCTGCGAAGCTCTATAAGCTCTGCATTTTGAGAAAAGGGATACAAGACTTGAAGGAGAAAAATGTCACGAGGTTTTACGCTATAAGGAGAAAGACAGGCGAGCTAAAGGGAAGGATAACCTCGCTCTTCTTTGCTGTCGAAGACAAACCAGGAGCGCTGAAGAATGTGCTCGAAATCTTCTACAGAAAGGGAATAAACTTGAGGAAACTCGAGTCAAGACCAGCTCGGACGGGGCTTGGAGATTACATATTCTTCGTCGAGGTCGAGGCTCCGTTGAAAGAAGAGGACTTGAAAGAGTTAAGGGAAGTTACGACGTTCTACAAGATCATAGGTGTCTTCGACGAACTCCAGAGACTTGAGGTGTGCTGAGAATTTAACGAAATCTTGAAATCTTTTGTGCCAAACTTTTCCCATGCTTCCCGACATTCAACTACTAAAACCAGATTTCCCTATCGAGTTAAGCAAAGTTGGTGCCACAGGCATAAGAAAGCTCGTTCAAGTCTTGCGAAAAGGGAAAAGACCTATTATTTTGATTTCGATCTTTGACGTCTTCGTAGATCTCCCCTCTCACCTAAAAGGGGTGAGTTTGAGCAGAAACTTCGAAGTGATCGACGAGGTCATCGAAACGCTCACAGCGCAACCCATCGAGAACATTGAGGAGCTTACGTTGAGAATAGCTGAAAGTCTGCTTGAAAAACACGAATACGCTACAAAATCGGAAGTATCGATGGTTGCAGACTTCATAATGAGAAAAAGAGCTCCAAAAAGCGAGCAAAGAACGCAAGAGGTCGTGAAAATTTTCAGCGATGCTTACGTAGCGAGAAATGGGAAAAAAGTTGCCTTCGTAGGCACAGAAGTGAGCGGAATCACTGCCTGTCCCTGTGCGCAAGAGCTCGTGAGGGCAAGGGCTTTTGAAAGACTTATGAGTTTGGGATACACAGAAGAAGAGAGTCGGAGAATCCTAAAAGTCATTCCGATTGCATCCCATAACCAGCGTGGAAGGGCGAGGATAAAAATACAGGTTAGGGACGACTTTAAGGTCTCGATTTTGAAGTTGATTGAGATCGCGAAATCGGGGATGAGCTTTGAAACCTTTGAAATCCTAAAGCGCGAAGATGAGCTTGAGGTTGTGGAAAGAATGCACCAAAACCCCATGTTCGTCGAAGACAGTGTAAGAAAAATGGCTTTCGAATTATTGAAATCTTTTCCCAACGCTCCCGATGACGTATTGGTTTTCCTAAGGCAAGAGAACGAAGAGAGCATCCATCAACATAACGTGGTTGCGGAGAAAATCGCAACAGTTGGTGAACTTAAGAAAGAACTTGCGGACAGCTTACCTTAGCCATAATGTTTCAAGGCACATCAAAAATGGAAAAATAGTTAAAGACATAAGTGAAGGTTCTTTATGAAGTTCGAGTTCACGCAGGAGCAGGAAGATGTGAGGAAAGCGGTGCGAGAATTTGCGACGAAGGAGTTTCTTAAGGAAAAAGCCGAGGAATACGACAAAAAGGAAGAATTTCCATTTGAGATCTGGAAGAAGGCCTGCGATCTGGGCTTTATCGGAATTCATTTTCCTGAGGAATACGGTGGCGCAGGGATGGGATGCTTGGAGAACATAATCGTCGCTGAGGAGTTCTGTAGAGCGGACAGCACAATAGGTAGCGCTATAATCTTAGCGGACTTCTCATCGGAGCTCATTTTGCTTTTTGGGAACGAAGAGCAGAAGAAAGAAGTTCTACCAAAGGTTGCAAAGGGTAAAGCGATCACCGCTGGTTGCTACACCGAGCCCGAGGCTGGGAGCGATTTGACTGCGATAAAGACGAAAGCAGTTAAGGATGGCGACGAATGGGTGATAAACGGCTCGAAGACTTTTATAACGAACGCCCCAATTGCAGACTACTTCGTAGTGCTTGCGGTAACCGAAGAAACTCAGCCAAGGTACCGTGGTTTCACAACTTTTCTGCTCAACAAGAAGATGGATGGGATAAAAATAACACCGATAAAAGGCAAACTCGGAATTCGTGCATCTCCTACTGGCGAAGTAGCGTTTAAAGACGTTAGAGTTGACGAATCTGCAGTTATTGGGCAGATAAACCGTGGTTTCTATCAAGTGCTTGAGTTCTTCAACGAGAGCAGAATTGAAATAGCTGCGCAGGCCTTGGGAATAGCCCAGGGAGCTTTTGACAGAACTGTGAACTATTTGAAGCAGAGAAAACAGTTTGGACAACCAATCGGAGCTTTTCAGGCTTTACAGCACAGAATTGCAGATTTGAAGGCGCAGATTGAAGCGGTTCGCCTTCTTGTCTATAAAGCAGCTTGGAACTGGGACAACAAGAAGGTGGACCCAACGGTAACGTCAATGGCGAAGTATTTAGCGGGAAAGCTTGCGGTGAAAGTTTGCGACGAAGCAGTGCAAATGCACGGTGGTTACGGATACATTGCGGAATACGAAGTGGAGAGATTCATGAGGGATGCGAAGATAACTGAGATCTACGAGGGAACAAAAGAGATTCAGCTGAACACGATAGCGAGGGGAATCTTCGGAAAAATGTCGTAAGTTGGGTTAAAAAACCTTATATATTTTTCTTCAGAGTTATTTTGTGGTGAAGAAGGTCGTAATAGCGATCGACAGGGACGACGATCTTGGTGTGAAAACCGGAATAGCGTCACCTGTCATAGGTAGGGAGAACGTTCTCGAATCTGCTACTCGCTTAATCCTTGCGGATCCTGAAGATTCGGATGCGAACGCAATGTTTTCGGCGATCAAGATATACGACGAGCTCGTTGAAAGAGGTGAAGACTGCGAAGTCGTTGTCGTTACAGGAGACAAGAACGTCGGAAAAGTTTCGGACAACAAGATAGCGGAGCAACTCGATATTGTTCAGATGAAGCTGAGCCCTGAGAGTGTAATCGTAGTAACAGATGGTTCAGAAGACGAGTTCGTTCTACCCCTTGTTTACTCACGCTTCAAGGTTAACGCTTTGCACAGAGTCGTTATAAAGCAAAGCAAAACGCTCGAAAGTACGTACTTTTTACTGAAAAGGATGTTCAATGAGCCAAAGATCGCAAGAGCTACTTTGGCTCCGTTGGGATTCATTTTTCTAGTTTACTCGATCTTTCTACTTTTGCAACACCCTGAATGGGGAGTTGGGGGAATAATATTATTCCTTGGGCTATATTTTGTTGTAAAGGCTTATGGTGTGGATAAAGTTCTCTCAGAGCTCATGGGCGCTGTAAAGAGAAGCGCAAGCGAGGGGAGGTTGTCGTTCGTCTTCTACCTTGGTTCGGGAATTCTCCTGCTAATCGGAATCTCATCAGGCTTCAATGCCTCCCTTCTACAAACTCTGCCTCACTTGGCAATAGCGACTTTCATATTCTACAGCATAGGCTGGATAACGCTTTCTGCAATTGCAATGGCTATTGCAAGGGCAATAGATGCGTTTAGTGAGGGCAAGAGAGTTGGCAACCACTTCACTTCTGCGTTCATAGCAGTTTCGATTGGGCTTATAATTTGGGGCGCCTCGGGCTACACGATAAACCCCGAACTGAGGGACGCGGTTTACAGATTCGCCGCAGTTGTTTTTGCTGCGCTTTTCATTTCTGCAATCGGACTGCTTTTCACGAGAAAGAAATGACCATCGAAAAAGGTTTTATTTTCTCGCAGATATTGGGTTAGATGGACGAAAGACTGCGCAGAGCGCTTAAGTCAGTTGGTATCCATGAGCTAACTGATCTACAGAAGAAGGCGTTCGAGACAGTATACTCGGGAGAAGATACCCTGATCATTGCCCCAACGGGTAGCGGAAAAACTGAAGCGGCGATGGTTCCAGTATTTCAGAAAATGCTTGAAAAACGAAGTCAGGGAATTTGCACCCTCTACATAACTCCTCTGAGAGCTCTGAACAGAGATATGCTCCGTAGGCTTAAGGGAATTGCCGATTTCCTTGGAATTACCATAGACGTTCGTCATGGGGACACGAAGGAGTCAGAGAGAGCTAAGCAAAGTAGAAAACCACCAGAGATCCTTATAACGACACCAGAAACTTTTCAGATCCTATTTCTCGGAAAAAAGTTAAGAAATGCCCTCAAAAATGTTAGATTCTTGATAATCGACGAGATCCACGAGCTGATAGACAACGAGCGAGGTGTTCAGCTTTTTGTTGCGGTAGAAAGGCTGAGAGAAATTGCGAAATTCCAACTCATCGCCTTATCTGCGACGATCAGCGATCCAAGAAAAGTTGCGGAGATCGTGAAGTGCTCATCCATCGTTATGGGGGGGATCGAGAAAGAATACGAGTTCAAGATTCTGCGAAGCGATGACGATGCTTCGCTCATAAAAGAGCTAGCCTCAAGCCACAACTCTGTTTTGATATTTGTCAATACAAGGCAAACAGCCGAGGCTTTGGGGCTACTTTTGAAAGCTCGTTTACCCATCGAAGTTCACCACGGGAGCCTTTCGAGAGACGCAAGAATGACTGCGGAGGAGAACTTTGCAAAGGGTTTGCTGAAAGCGCTAATTTGCACGTCTTCGATGGAGCTTGGCATAGACATCGGACATGTGGATGCTGTGATTCAATACAGCAGTCCAAGACAAGTTGTTAGGCTGATCCAGCGGGTTGGAAGAAGCGGGCACGGGCTCGGAAGAAAGTCCGTGGGATACATAATAGCGAACTCCTTCGACGACATTCTCGAAGCGTATGCGATCGTTGAGAGAGCTAAGAGGGGCGAGCTTGAGGATTCTGAAATTCATGAAAACAGTCTCGATGTCCTTGCCAATCAGATATGCGGCATTGCAATCGAGTATGGAAGAATAGATGCGAGAAAGGCTTACGAGATAATAAAGCGCTCGTATTTCTTCAGAAATTTGAGCTTCGAGGAGTTCGATGAAGTCTGCAAGTATTTAGCGGAGCTTTGGAGAATATTCTACGACGGAAACGAGATATCGGCAAGAAGGAGGACAAGGAAGTATTTCTACGACAACATTTCCATGATACCGGATGAGAAGAGCTACAAAGTCGTCGACGTCACAAGCGGAAAAGTTATTGGTGTCCTAGACGAGAGTTTTCTCTCCACTTTCAGCGGAGAAGTCTTTGCGATGAAAGGGGAGCTTTGGAGAGTTCTGAGCGTTGACGACTGCGTTAAGGTAGAGCCAGCAAATCTTGAAGGTGAGATACCATCTTGGACGGGTGAGGAGATTCCCGTTCCGTTTGAAGTTGCGCAAGAAGTTGGAAAGCTCAGAAAGCTCGTTTTAGAAGGTTTTTATTTGGATATATGTGACGAGAGGAGCAGAAGGGAAGTTGTGGAGAAGATAAGAGAACATGCAAAGGATTTCGAGATACCAGCGCATGATTGCGTAGTTATCGAGGGTTCTGATAAAAACGTGATCATCAACGTTTGCTTTGGACACAAGGCTAACGAGGCGATTGGAAGAATAATCGCCCTGCTACTCTCGCTTAAAAAAGGGACGAACGTCTCCGTCGAGATAGACCCATACAGAGTAAAGCTTTATCCAGCAAGTCCGGAGGAGGTGAAAGAAATCGTTTTGAACGTTAGAGACGTGGAAAAATTGGCTGAGACCGCTGTTTTGGACACGAAGCTAATGCAGTGGAAAATCGTTAAAGTTGCGAGGAAATTTGGCTTTTTTGATAAAGAAGATGATCTGAGCAGGATAAATCTCAGGAATCTAATAGTTAAGCTCCGGGGAACTCCAATTTACAGGGAGGCGTTACGGGAGATTTTCGTTGAAAAGCTCGATGTTGAAAAGGCAAAACTTTTCTTTGAGAAGATTGGTAAGGAGATCAAGCTCTTCGTATACAACAAGTTTACCCCCCTCGGGGTCGAAACAAGGGAAAAATTCCCAGACGTATTGATAACAAAGTCTCCTGAAATCGTTCTTAAAGCTTTCAAAGAAAGATTGATGTCCGAGATTTGTAGAGTTCAGTGTGTAAACTGCGGAGCGAACTACAAGGAGCCGCTGGGGGACTTAAAGTTGAAATGCGTTAGGTGTGGGAGCAGTTTGATTGCGGTTGTGAGCGAGAAAAAAAAGGAGCTTAAAAAGGATGAAGCGATCAAGGTTGCGAATCTCATTGCGAGTTATGGACTTCGAGCGGTTTATGCAATGCTCACCTATGGCATCGGTTTCGAAACTGCCAAACGAATCCTCTCGAGATTTTTCGAGACCGAAGACGAGTTCTTCAAAGCATTGCTTGAGGCAGAAAGGAATTACATAAGGACGAGAAAGTTCTGGGATTAGATCTTGAGATCTTCTTTCAGCTTTTCGATTTCTGTCTCAAGCTCGGAAAGTTCCACGAACGCAAACTCCTTCTCTTTGACGCCTGCAAGCTTCCATAGGAGTCTTGCGATTATCGGTATGAGCTTTCCAGCGTATCCAGGGCTATGCGGTAAAAGCTTTGCAGCGAGATCTCCAAGCTTCTCAAATTCTTCTTTGCTCAGATTCTCGAGATTCAAACTCGCTTTCCCAAGCAACGAAACCGCAGATCCTAACACTTTCTCTCTGAGTGCATAATACCTTGCAGCATCGCTCGAAATTCTGTGCACACCCATTCTATCACCAAATTAAACTTTTTTGGAAAGATTTAAAACTTACTGTCTATTCGTCCCTTTTCGATGATCTGAGCCGATTTCGAATTCTTGTGAGCTCAGTTACTGCCTTGTCAAAAATAGAGGGGGAACTTGAAAGCACATAATAAGAGCTCTCAACGTCTCAATCCGTATGATGTTGTTGTAAACGAGAAAGTCCACAAATGCTCGGCTTATCGCTCATCGAGAGGAAGCAAAAGGACTTATTGGATAATGAACGGAATTCCCGAAAGCGTTGCGGACTTCATCCAAGGAAGGGCTTCCACAACCGTTGGCTCAGCTCATTATCTCGCCAAGACCGTTCAAGCGGATAACTGGTATTCGAAGGTTGTGGATGGATTGATCGATGCTCTTAAACCGAAAAGCCCTTAGGATTTTTATCGGATTGCTTATTTTAAGCTATAACCCACATCTCCGCATAAACGATTGAGAAAATACTCTTGCAAAGTAGCACCTTATGGAGCTCAATATAAAGCTTTTTCTCTATCCTCCTTTTTGCCGAAGGTCGATTAGAAAGTTCCCTAAATATATTTAAGGAAGCTTGAAAACTACAATCGTAAACATAGCCCTTGAGGAGTTTTTAACCAAGCTTAGACTCCACAGCAAGAAGTGATTTTTCCAAAACTAAAGTCGATCGTAAGCCCTTTCCCTTCTATCTATTTTAATACTTCATCAAGTTTCTCGATCGGAATAAAATCGCTAAAATCTCCTTTTTTTTATCTTATCTTCAACCTCTCGAAGCAATTTCTCCTCTTCAGGAGTCAAAATCGAGTCCACAAGCTCTTCGATGGCATCTTCTATCCTTTCGATCCTCTTCTTTATCTCCCTGAGCTCATTGAGTATGTCAACCAGAGATATCGATTCCTGCATAAGTGAAGTTGGCTCAGAAATTAATAAGGCTTTGCCAAAAATTTTGTCTTAGTTGCCAACTATGTTATGGAACATGTGGGAAAAGTCGTTATCCGAAAAAAGAAAGCCAAAAAAGGCTTCGAATATCCTTATTTGTTGTTGCCCGTGGAATTTTCCGAGCTTATCGGTCGTGAAGTGGAGATCTATCGTGATAGAGAATGGTTTTTCATACACATAGTTGCCAACCGAGTTGCCAACTTTGAGAGTATTCCAAGCGAAAATAGAATTCTACAGCCTTCAAACCGAAAAGCGAGCAATCCAGAAAAGCGGGAATTCAACGGTAGCCTTTCACGTGTCTCCAATCCTCGAAAAACATGGGCTCGCCCGGATTCGAACCGGGGATCTCCGCCTTGTAAGGGCGACGTCATAACCGCTAGACCACGAGCCCTAAAACAATTGGGGGTAGAAATTTAAGAGTTTTGTTTCAACTCTTTCACGACGTTCAGTATCTGGGGCAGTATCTCGCCAGCTTTTCCGTAGAGCTTCACATCGAATATGTGATCGGCAACCGTTGGTTCTGCGTTTACAAGGATCATCCTCGCTCCACAGCTCTTTGCAATGTAAGGCAGTTCCGCAGCTGGATAAACAACAAGGCTCGAGCCAACAACGATGAACACGTCTGCCATCCTCGACTCTTCAATCGCTTGCTCTAAAACGTCCCTCGGCAATGGTTCGCCAAAGAGAACGACTCTCGGTTTAACAAACCAGCTTCCACAAACTTTGCATTTCGGGATCTCTTCTCTGTTGAACTCCTCGATGTAGTCGCCCCAGTCATATTCTTTTCTGCAGTCAAGGCAGTCTAACTTACTCATACTACCATGTAGTTCGAGAACTCTTTTGCTTCCGGCTCTTTGATGTAACATGTCGATGTTCTGCGTTATTACAGCCTTTACGATCCCCATTTTCTCGAGTTCGGCAATTGCATGGTGCGCAGGGTTTGGTTCTGCGAAAAGTTTGCTCCTCAAAGCGAAAGAGAACTCCCAGAACGCTCTTGGGTTTCTCTTAAAACCCCAGATCGAAGCGACTTCTTCTGGATCGTACTTCTTCCAAAGCCCATCCTCACCCCTAAATGTTGGAATTCCACTTTCCGCGGAAATTCCAGCTCCAGTAAACACAACCGCGTATTTTGCATTCGCGATAATCCTACCAGCGATCTCAATGCTGCTTCTTTCAATCATGCAAGTAATTTCGAGCAAAAACTCATAAATTTTTCTCTTAAATTCTACGCATTTCAACGTTCAAAGACTTCAGCTCGAGAACTGCGTAAAGCCCCCAGGCCACGGGACCAGGGTTGACAACAATCGTTTCCTTTTTGTGAACGCCATAGCACTCGTGCACGTGCCCAGTTACCGCCACTTCAAAGCTTGGAATCCTCTTTGCGATTTCTTCGCTTCCTACGTTCACTCCATGCTTAGTTCTGTCAAGGATCCCTCTTGCTGGGGAGTGGGAGAGAAGAACGTTGAATTCCGAGATCTTAAAATTGTCCAAGAGCTTCGAAAAGTATTGCTCCGGGTATTCGGATGGAGTTTCGAAAGGTGTGGGCAAAGAGCCACCGAGACCGTGGATCGTGACGTTGTCAACTTTTACACTTTTCCCATGGATGAACCGAACGCTTTGGAGATCGTATCTCAGGATTTCTTCGTAATCACAGTTTCCGTGGACTGCGTAGCATTCAACGCCGAGCTTGGAAAGAATTTCATCGATTGAAAAAACGTCGCTCTTTCTGAAGTTGGTTAGGTCTCCAGAGATCAGCAGAACATCGAAACTTTCCCTTTCAACAATCTCCTTAAAGTTCCGAATGTTCGAATGAATGTCCGACGCTAAGAGTAGCTTCATATCACGAAAATGTCGCCGTTCTTTGGTGCGTATGCTTCGACGTTCAAGTTCTCCCGAATCCAATTTGCAAATTCTGCGCACTTCTCGCCGTGCATTGTAAAAACGATCTCAGCTCCTTTGTTCACGGCGAGTCTTACGAACTCCTTGAGTTGCGAATCTCCAGAATGCGCAGAGAAGTCGTATTGCTCCACTGACATCTTCAACCTCACGATTTTATTTCCCAAGTTTATCATCCCGTGCTTCAAAGCCAAGTCGCCGTTCGTCCCTTCGACTTGGTATCCAGTGATCAGCAATTTCGACTTCGGATCGTTGTATAGCTTTGAAATGTAAAACAACGCAGGTCCACCGTTTAGCATTCCCGCAGTCGTAACTATTGCAGACGGTTCCTTCAAAACGTCTTCACGCTTCTTCCACTCGACCCATATAGCGTTCTTGAACGCTCTTCGCAGTGCCTTTGGATCCTTCACGTAATCTGGATGTCTCTCGAGTATCTTAAAAACATCTTTCCCCATTCCATCGACATAGGGAGTTATTCCATAACTTTCCAGGATCATAAGGACTTCCTGAGTTCTCCCGACTGCGAACGCTGGGATTATGGCATGACCTTTATTGTCAATTGTTTCTAGAACGCTTTCAACGAATTTTCTTTCGAGCTCCTTTCTCTCTGGGTGCTCTACACCAAAGTAAGTGCTTTCGACGATTAAGATGTCGACTTCCGGAATATTCCGCTCTGCACCCTCAAGAAGTCTTGTCTCCTCCAGTTTCAAGTCCCCTGAATATAGAATGTGCACGTCGTTCTCAAGACTTATCATCGCACTCCCAGGGACGTGTCCTGCGTTCAGGAACTCAACACTATAGCCATCGACTTCAAGCTTTTCGTTGTACTCCACTTCGATGCAATTGCTTTCGAACTGTCTTATCTCCCTTTTCGAGAAGGGTGCGGGGTTCATGACGTTCAGCGAGTCGTAGAGCAAAATCCTTCCGATTTCTATCGAGGGCGGAGTTAGGTAGACCTTGGGGTCGTAGTCCATAAGACTTGGTGCGAAACCAACGTGGTCAAGATGCGCATGCGAGATCAAGACTGCCTTTGGTGAGAAATCCAGGGGAAACTCGGGAGGAGAAGACGGCTTAATTCCATAATCAAGAGCTATAGAATCAACTGCCACTGCAGACCTTCCGACTTCTCCGCACCCTCCAAGGAACTTTATTGTTGTCACTTCTATTGTTTTCGACTCTTCGAAATATATTTCTTTCTCCCAGAAGATGATTTGCATGGAATTGAAGGGAAAGCTCGAGAACCTGCGGAACTTTCTCTCTAGTTTTGAAAACGCAGTAGTGGCGTTCAGTGGTGGCGTTGACAGTGCAACGCTTTCTGCAATTTGCAAGGAAGTTATCAGCGACGTTCTTGCAGTCACTATTTGCTCAACAGCGACTCCAAGCAGGGAGATTGAGGGTGCAAAAAAGGTGGCGAAGGAAATAGGAGTTACTCACGAATTCATCAATGTGGACATCCTCTCAGTCCAAGGATTTGTTGACAACTCCGAAATGCGATGTTATTACTGCAAAAAGTTTCTAATGAAAACGATTTCAGATTTTGCAAGTACGAATGGATATGAAGTTGTCTTCGAGGGAAGCAATGCAAGCGATTTGCAAACTCGTAGACCTGGTTACAGAGCAATCGTTGAATGCGAGAAAGTTTTCAGTCCATGGGCTAAGTTCGGGGTAACAAAGGAAGAGATAAGGGCGATTGCGAAGTCAATGGGATTCTCTTTTTACAACACCCCATCTCTGGCTTGTCTGGCTACAAGAATCCCGTTTGGTGTCAAGATATCGATGGAAAAGCTGAAGATGATCGACGAAGCAGAGAACTCGGTTATAGGGATTGCGGATGTGGGGAGTGTTAGGGTTAGATATCTTGACGGATTCGCAGTTGTTGAAGTCGAAAAAAACGAAATTTCAAAAGTTTTTGAAAAAAGGAGAGAGATAAAAAGCGCTCTGATGAAGCTGGGCTTCAAAGGCGTTTTTATCAACCCACAGGGATACAGAAGTGGCGTGTTTGTTAAAAAAATCGATGATCTACTTGAAATCTGACTAAGCTCGAAGAATGAAGACGATAGAAAAGAAGCTTATGCATAGAAGCAAGATTAGCACAAAAATTACCTTTGCAAGCCTCATAAGTCTTCTCTTCCTCTCTCTTTCGGTAACTTCGAAGTTCAGCGATTTATAGCTTGATTCGTAACCCTCAGCCTTGAACTTTAAGTCGATTCTGTGCTTTCCAATCGATGGAGATGGGAAGCTGAAGGAGAATTGACCAAGTTTAGCGTTCGTAGAGCCGATTTCTCTTCCGTCCAAGTAAAAAACAACTTCTCCGTCCAAGGGTTTCCAGCTCCTGTCTTTTTCATCATAATAAGTCAACCAGCCCTCTACGGTAACCATTTCCCCTTCTGCAATATAAGCATCTACAAAATGCGCAGAGAGCTTGGTTTTAAACAATGAATTTGAAGAAGACATAGCTTATCACCACGAGCAGGAAGATGTGCTTAAATCCAGCTTCAATTCTACCTTCACCCATTATTCCAGCTGCAAATCCGGAGAAAATCGCTACAAGAAAAGAAGTCTCCATAAAAGCACTTTCTATTGCGCTTATTTCGATATGGGCAACACTGCTTGGGACATTTGCCAAAACCGAGAGCATGTTGTTGATCAAGACGAACGCTGTGTAGAGGAAAACTGCGAAGGCTAGGTAGATTATCAAGATATACGTCGCCATCGCACCTCTAACCCTTTCCTTCATTTCAACTTCAAGTTCGGAAAAAATCGACGCAGTGTAAAGCGCTTCCTTAATGCTTGTCGAAGCTTCGATCGCTTTTACGAGCATCGATATCGCCCTCTGAAATATCCCACTCCTTATTCTTGTTTCGAGCTTTACAAATGCCCTTGTCACGAGTTCTCCCCATTCAAGACTGCGTTTTATCAGCTTGATCTCCCTATTTATCAGGCCGATCTCGTTGTCGCTTATGTTTCTAATCGCCTCTACGATGTTCAGTCCAGCCTCGTTTAGCGAAGCCAACTGTTTCAGAAAATCTGGAAGCTCTTTTTCTATTCTCCTTATCAGTCTCTCCCTGTATTCAATGAACACGATCGCTGGTAAACCGATTGCGAGAAAAGTCGAGAAAAGCAAGTAATCAGGCTCCATTTTTCCGTAGAAGATTGCAAAGAACACAACTGCGGGCAGTAGGAAGTAAAATGCGACGTGCACAACATCGACTGCGTATGGCATCTCGAAAACGGGGTATAGCAGAAAGCTCTTTATTCTGTTATAAGCTCTTCTCAGCTTTTTGAACTTGAATTCAGGTTTTCTATCCGAAATCTGCACAGCTAAAATCTCAGATTCGATTGGCATCTTACTGAACTTCCCACTCTCTCTCAACGACGAAGAATACGCAAAAAAGAGCACAATTAACGCTCCCATTGGCAATACAGCGTAGACGAAAATGCGGTAAAGGTTGAGAGAAGCTGCACCGATCATGTTGAACACGACGAGGACAACTAAGAGAAATAGGGGCGCAACGATGAAGAGTGCCAAGTAGATCTCGGCTATTATCTGCATAGACTCTAAGAAAAACGTATAGGATCTCTCTTTTTCCATAAAGAACTGATCTGACTTGGACTTTAGATAAGAGACAACATCTCCGCTTCCCCTGTAAACGTCGATTAGATTTTCGAGAAAAACTCTGAGCCTTTCAGAAGGAGTTGTGTCTGCAACAAACCTCATTGCACTTTCTAAGTCGCCAAGCTCGGCTAAAACTGCGATTCTCTCGAACTCAACGCTAACTTCCCCAAACAACGGCTTGTTCTCTGCGATGAATTTGAACGCAGAAAGTAAGGGTACACCACCTTTCACCATCCCCAACATCATGTTGACCGCATGGGGCAATGAGGCATCGATTCCCCCTTTGCGAGAGCTTGCAACGTAGTAAGGGTATGCGAGCACAAGGTAGCGAACAAGTGCAAAGGATAGGATTGCAAATAGCACTGATACCGCTATCTGAGCCTTCCAGAACTCTATGGAAACTCCAAAATATAGATACTCGAACCTGAAGATCTGATTTATTTGTTGAAGGGTGAAGAAACCAAGAATAAACCCTAGGATCATCGCAATTAACCCATAAAAGAGGGCGGAAGCCTGTAACTCTGCAAGCGTCAATTTTAGCCTCGAGCTTTCGAGCGCTTTTCTTAGCTCTGAGTATTTTGCAGGGCTTTCTTCGATCTTCTTTCTAAAATATCTTTTCAGGAACTCAGGAGCGATCATAGGACTTTTGAAAAAGCAACCTCAGGGTTTCTGTAGTATTTGTGGATGAGTCTCGTGAAGTCTCTGTAGTCCCGAATGTCTCTTTTTATCATCGCCTCAAGGAATCTCTTCCTCCTTTCAAGCTCCTCGTAAACGTCGTCTACCCTTGAAAGGGCGATTTTTTCAATCTTTCTCGGTGAGCTCACTTGGATGTGTTCATCCCTTTTCACATCTAATTTCAAAAACTGGTTTACGAGTAGATTTTTGTCCGTTGGATCGATTCCAAGGATTTCGTTCACTTCCCTTGTCCTCCTAATCCTTTTGCCCTCTCTTAGATACATGTTTTGCACTAAAACAACATCTAAAAACTGAAACATGCTCCTTGGCACGTTTAGGGGATCGTTCTCAAGCCTATAGACCATCTGGTTTATGTCTCCCGCATGGAACGTCGAATAACTCGCGTGTCCAGTCGACATGGCTTGGAAGAGCGTAAGCGCTTCCCTTCCACGAACCTCTCCGACCACGATGTAGTCAGGTCTCTGCCTGAGCGCAGCCTTCAGCAAGTCATACATATCTATTTCTTGCTCGCCGATTCCAGTTCTTGTAACCTGAGCAAGCCAGTTCTCGTGGTATAGCTTTATTTCTCTCGTGTCCTCGATTGAAACTATCTTCGCATCCGGAGGTACGAACATGAGTATTGCATTCAGAGTCGTCGTTTTTCCACTTGCAGTCTCGCCTACGATGAGTACCGACATTTTGTGCTCGATTGCAAGCCATAGATAAGCCATAACTCCTGAAGGGATTGTTTTCGACCTTATAAGGTCGAGAGGTGTAAGTGGTTTTGTCGTAAACTTTCTTATCGTGAAGCTTGAACCCCTTGGCGTTATCTCTGTGCTGAAAGTAGCCTGTAATCTGCTCCCGTCGGGTAAAGTTGCGTCTACTATTGGATTCGCAATTGACAAATGTTTACTACTTTTTTGAGTTAACAAAAGCACGAGTCTGTCAAGGACGTTTTTTGGTAGCTTTAAGTTCGTCTCCAAGTAACCGTAGTCCTTGTGGTAGACAAAGATCGGAACATCGTAGCCATCGCATGAGATGTCCTCGACGTTTGGATCGAGCATCAAAGCGTCGATGACGCTGAACCCAAAGAACTCACGGAATAAGTAGTAGAGTAGCTTTGTGTAGAGCTCATCGCTCGTGACAATTCCATACTCTTTTATGAGCTTGTTCATAGCTTTTACAAGTGTTTTTGCCCTCTCCTCGAGTTCTTGCGAAACTTCTTTGAGCGATAGAATTCTCTTCAAGTCCGATACCAAGGATGCGAGGATTTGGACTTCTTCAACACTAAGCTTGGGCTCCACGACGTAATACTTTAGCCTGCTCTCTTCCACGTCTTCAAAAATAACGACCTTTATAAATGGCTCTGCGACGTAGTATTCGCTAACAACGTTTTCGAAACTCACGTCTTCCCGCAATTCTGCTTTCACGAAGTTTCTGAGGAGACTATATCTTTCTACCATTTAAAATAATTCAACGGCGAAGTATTTATCTTTTTCTTACAGGAATGAGATATGGAGTTAAGGAGAAATCCTCGTTCTGTCTCTCGGGAAGAGCATTGCTTCACGTATGTTGTTCAGTTCGAGCATAGCCATTAAGAATCTCTCGAGCCCAAGACCCCAGCCTGCGTGTGGAGGCATGCCGTATCGGAAAGCCTTAAGGTAGAAGTCGAAGCTTTCGACGCTTAAGCCCTTGCTTTTTATGTTCTCGGCAAGTTTCTCGTATCGGTGCTCTCTCTGCGCACCACTTGCGAGCTCGATGTAGCCGTGCATCAGATCGAAACTCTTGCTAATCCTCTCATCTTCATGAGCCATGACGTAGAACGGCTTAATCTTGGTGGGCCAGTCCGTGATGAAGTAAAGTCCTTCGATCTTCGTTGCCAAAGTCTTGAGGGATTGCAAATCCAAATCCTCGCCCCAAGGAATCTTGTCTCCAAGGAGCTCTATTGCTTCCGTGTAAGTTATTCTTTGAAAAGGTGTTTCAGGAATTTCGAGCTTGATCTCAAGAGTTTTGAGCTCTTTTTCGCAGTTAGTTGCGACATCTTCGTAAACCTTTGCAACCAATGTCTCGAGAATTCGCATCACGCCCTCGTGATCCGTAAAGCTCATTTCAATGTCGACGGAAGTTGCTTCGTTTAGATGGCGAGTAGTGTTGTGCTCTTCAGCCCTGAAAATCGGACCTATTTCGAAAACTTTCTCGAAACCTGCGGACATCAGGATTTGTTTATAGAGCTGGGGGCTTTGATTTAGAAAAGCCTCTTTTTCGAAGTAGCTAATCGGAAAGAGCTCGGTTCCACCCTCGGTTGCTGTAGCAACGATTTTTGGCGTTTGAACTTCGATGAAGCCTTCGCTGTAAAGGAAACTCCTTATGCTTTTCGTCATTTGGGATTTTATCTTGAAGATCGAAAGTATTTTTGGTCTCCTCAAATCCATGAATCGGTTGTCGAGTCTCGTGTCAAGGTCTGCGGGAACTTTTTCGGTAACCTCAAGCGGTAGGGGAGCTTGACTCTCGTTTAAGATTTCTAGGGTCATTGGGACAATCTCAAATCCATTTGGTGCCTTCTCTTCTTTTTTAACTGTTCCCTCGACCTTTATGACGCTCTCTCTTGGGATTTTTTTCGCCTTCTTGAACATCTCCTTATCAACGAGTTTTTTTGGTAAAGTGATCTGAACGAAACCTTCTCTGTCACGTAGAACTATGAAAACTAACCCGCCAAGGTCTCTGACTTCATGAACCCAGCCTGCAACTGTAACCTTTGCTCCATCCATCTCTGGTGTGATCGCTGAGGATCGCATGAGAAAAAGGAATGAGAGCAGTTTTTAACTCTATCGTAAACTTCGATTTACGATCAAAGCTACTTCGGGGTAATAACCAATCCAAAAAATTCATATACTACGAAACGACTTTTTACATGGAGTTCGGAACAGTGGCACCAACATTTCCCCCTATAAGCGATGTGCAGAAAACTGCAAAAAGACTCGAAGAAAAGGGCTACGATGCGTTGTGGTTTGCGGATCACCTGATGGGCTGGTATCCGCACGACCTATGGAAGGAGACAATTTTTGCAATGCGCTACCCCTCCTGCCACATGTTCTACGATGCGTTTTGCGAAATTTGCTACACAGCACCTGCTACTCGAAAAATAAAGTTTGGAGTATCTGTAAGCGAAGTGATTCGGAGACATCCTGCGGTTTTGCTCCAGCAAGCTGTAACTGCGAACCACGCAACCGAAGGTAGGTTCATCCTCGGGCTTGGCGCAGGGGAGGCGGAGAACATAATTCCCTACGGATTGGAGTTTAGCAAACCAGTTGCAAGGCTTGAAGAGGCTTTGAAATTGATGAGGATAATGCTAAACTCCGACTATGGGGAGAAGATAAACTTTGTGGGGAAATTTTACAAGCTTGAAGATGCTGTGTTCGATCTTAAGCCCATTGGAAAACTGCCAATCTGGATTGGAGCTCACGGCGACAAAATGCTGAGACTGACCGCGAGGTTCGCAGACGGTTGGATACCAACAACGCTTCCACCGGAGATCTACGCAGAAAAAGCTCAAAAGCTGGAGAAGTTTGCAAAAGAGGAAAATAGAGATCCCGCAGAAATAAAGAAAGCGATATTTCTCAGCGTTGTGATCGATGAAAAAAAGGAGGAGATTGAAAAATTACTTAAGACGCCTATTCTGAAAATCCATGCGCTTCTTCTTCCATCGGAATTTTACGAAGCGCTCGGATACAAACATCCGTTTGGGAAATTCTACGGATTGCTTGATTACATTCCGACGAAGTATTCGAAAGATCAAATTATGAACGCGGTGAAGGATGTGCCAGACGAAGTCTCGAAAATAGCCTTTGTTGCGGGAACGAAGGATGAGGTGGTATCAGAGCTCGAAAAGTATGAAAAAATCGGTGTCGAGCACGTGGTTCTTTGGAATCTAACGTATTTTGGTGACGTTAGCAAGATAAAAAGCTCCTACGCTTTGCTCGACGAAGTAATAACGCTTTTCAGGTAGACTTTTGTGCAGAAAACTTTAATAACTCCAATTTTTAAAGTGGTGAAATGAACATCGTAATCATCGGTGGCGGTGCTGCGGGAATGACCGCGGCATCGAGGGTGAAAGCCCTTAGACCAGATTGGAACGTGATGGTTTTCGAGAAAACAAACTTCGTCAGCCACGCTCCATGTGGAATACCATTTTACGTTTCGGGCATTGTTGAATACTTCGAGGAGCTCTGCACTTACGACGTCTCTTTCTTCAAGAACGAGAGAGGTATCGACATTCACACGAACTCGAGGGTTTTTGAAGTGGGAGAGGGATACGTTGTCGTTGAAGAAAACGGCAAAGAGAAAAGATATGAGTGGGACAAGCTTTTGTTCGCAACTGGATCAAGAGCAAAGCGCTTGAACGTGAAATACGAAGAACTTGAAGGCGTTCTTTGTGTTAACGACATCTCGAATGCTGAGAAAGTGAAAAAAATGGCTCTTAAATCGGAAAACGTTGTAATCATAGGATCGGGCTATATTGGACTCGAGATGGCAGAAGCTGTGACGAGGCTTGGGAAAAAGGTTACGGTCGTTGAGATGGCAGAAAGACCTTTACCCGAATACGACGCGGAGATCGCTGCAATAATAAAGTCGGAAATGGAAAAATTTGTGAATCTGCGGCTTGGAGAAAAAGTTGTAGCCTTTGAGGGCAAGGACAAGGTTGAGAAAGTCATAACGAACAAGGGCGAATACAAGTGCGATTTAGCCATCGTTGCTGTTGGAGTTCACCCAAACACAGAGATCGCAAGAGATTTTGTTGAACTTGGCAAAAGTGGAGCGATAAAAACGAATAGCAAAATGGAGACGAGCAGAGAAAACGTTTACGCTGCTGGCGATTGTGCAGAGTCGCTGAACGTAGTTACTGGAAAACCAGATTGGATTCCTTTGGCAACTCCGGCAAACAAAATGGGCTATGTTGCTGGTGTGAACATCGCTGGTTACGAACTTCACTACCCTGGGTCGCTCAAAAGTCAGATAACGAGCTTCTACGATATCGAAATCGGAAAAGTCGGTCTCAGTGAGCATGAAGCGATAAGAGAAGGCTACGAAGTCATCTCTTCGTTCATAACAACAAAATCCACCGCAAGGTATTTCATCGATGGGTTAATCCACTTGAAGGTCGTTGCTGAAAGAAGTGGCAAACTTCTCGGAATCCAAGCTGTCGGAAAAGGTGTTGCCATGCGAATCTACGCAGGCTCTGCGCTTCTTTATCGTGGCGCAAATGTTCGCGATCTATTTTTCACAGATTTTCCGTATTATCCGCCAGTTTCGAGAGTTTGGGATCCTTTGGTGGTCGCAGCAAGGAATATGTTCAGAAAACTCGGTATTCCGTAGGTGATGGTATGGAGGTTAGCGTTCCGAGTTATCCGTGGTTTGGAGACAGAGATTTGACACTTGAGTTTCCAGAGGATTGGGAAGTGAAGGTTTTTAAAATGAATGGACATGAAAGCCCTGCGATAAGCAGAGAGGAGATTCTTAAGGCGCTTAGAGGCCCAATAGGCGCAAAACCATTGAGTGAAATTGCAAAAGGCAAAGATTCGGCCGTTATAATATTCGATGATCTGACACGACCAACGAAAGTTAGAGAAATTGCAGAGATCGTTCTCGATGAGTTAAGGCTTGAGGATATTACTTTTGTTTGCGCAAACGGTGCTCATGGTACTTTCAACAGGGACGATTTTGCGAAGAAACTTGGTGAGAGAATAGTCGAAAGTTATCCCGTGTTTAACCACAACCCCTACGAAAACTTGCAATTCCTTGGAGAGACAAGCTTTGGGACGCCAGTCGAAGTTAACGCCGAAGTTATGAGCTATCCTTTGAAGATTGCGATCGGTTGCATTCTTCCACATGTGCAGTATGGCTATGGCGGTGGAGCGAAGATAATGCTCCCTGGAGTTGCGGGGATGCGGAGCATAGTCCATAACCACGGCATCTTAGCTGGCTGGGGATATGCGATGAAGTTCCGCGAAGTTCATCCGAGCTGTCAGATGGCCTATGGCAGAGTGAACGAGGAGAACATCCAGAGAAGAGATGCCGAGGAGTTTGCAAAGATTGCTGGACTTGACTTCATCGTAAATGTCCTCGTCAACACTCGAAGAGAAAGCACACACGTTTTTGCGGGAGATTTCGTTCAAGCCCACAGAAAAGGTGTTGAAGTTGCTAAGGAGCATTATGCAACGCCAATTGAATTCGAGTTCGATGTGGTTGTTGCAAACGCCTATTCGAAAGCCAACGAAGCGACTTTGGCGTGTTGGACTGCAACGTGTTTGAGGGAAGGGGGAACGTTTGTTCTCATATCTAACTCGAAATGGGGCCAGGTGACGCACTTCTTACACGGAAGGTGGGGAATGCGCAGGCGTGGAGGAACTCTTTACCTTCCTCCCCCAGAAATACTGCAGAAAGCTGGAAAAGTTGTCTTTATGTCCGAGTTCCACGAAAAACAACCGAGCTTCGAAGTTCTGGGCGATAAAGCTGTGAGAGTCAAGAGTTGGGAGGAAGTTCTCGAAGAGATTGGCAAAAGCAAAAATAACAGAGTTGCGGTCTTTCCGGATGCGACAATCCAAAAACCCTTTTAGTCGTTCAACTCTATCTTTATTTCCTCTCTTGAAGCCGAGATCGAGCGAATCCTCTTTGCAATCTCAAACCTCATCTTCTCTCGCTCTCCACCTACTGCGAAATGGGAAAGAAGAAAGCTGATGAGAAGGTTGCTGTTCGAAAAAAGTAGTGGAGCAAAGCCAAGGCTTAAAAAAGCCTTGAGGTTTTGCTCCCCCATCATCCTGTCGTATCCCCTGTTCCTCAGCCACTCTTCGAAGTCCTCGATTCTAAGGGTTATACTCATAACTCTCTCCCGGTTTCAGAATCACAACCTTGCAGAATCTCTCCGCCTCTCTCTTAAACTCCTTGGGATCCTTTTCTATCAGCGGGAAAGTGTTGTAGTGCATCGGAATTGCAACCTTTGGCTTAACGAGTTCAACCGCTTTCACAGCTTCCCTGATCCCCATCGTGTATAGATCTCCGATAGGGACGAGGAAGATGTCTGGCTCGTAGAGTTCACCGATTAGCTTCATGTCGTAGAAAAGCGCAGTATCGCCGGCATGGTAAACTTTAACTCCATCCATCTCAACTACAAAACCAGCAGGCGAACCTGTGCTTATTATCTCTCCCCTCTCATCCTCGAAATCCGCTGAATGCAACGCTGGAACCATTGTAATCTTCACACTCATTGAGTAAACACTGCCACCAATGTTCATACCCATTACTTCGACATCTCTCCTCGCGAGAATCCTTGAGAGCTCGTGGATGCATATCACAACTGCGTTGTTTCTCTTCGCTATCTCAACCGTGTCGCCCAAGTGATCTCCATGTCCGTGTGTCACGAGAATCACATCTGCTTTTATCTCCGAAGGTTTCACGGGGGCCAGTGGATTTCCTGTTATGAAGGGGTCTATTAGGATTCTCCTACTCCCCTCGAGCAAAAAACAAGCGTGCCCAAGCCATGTCAGTTTCATGATCTAAGGAACGTGAAGGAGAACTTATCGATTTCGGTTCTTTGCAATGCGTTTGAAATTTTCAAATGTGCCCCCGCCGGGAATTGAACCCGGGTCTAGGAGTCCGCAGCCCCTAAGGATATCCGCTACCCCACGGGGGCTAAGATTTTTCCAGCTCAGAGATAAATACGTTTTTCTATTTTGTCCATGGTTGACAAGATTCCCAGCGATTGCAGGGTGTCCAAATTTGCTTGATAAAACCTTTAAAAAATTTCAAAAGCCTTAAAAAAATCTGCTCTCAATTAAATTATGGAAGTTGGGATAGAGGTTCTCATCCTTTTGCCTTTTGTATCTTTTTTGGTGGCGTTTTTCACAGCTCCTGCTGGTGTAAGCGGTGCATTTCTACTTCTGCCTTTCCAAGTAAGCGTTCTTGGCTTCACTTCTCCCTCTGTAAGCGCTACAAATCTCGTTTATAACCTCATCGCAATTCCGAGCGGTGTGTATAGGTACATTCGTGAAGGTAGAATGGCTTGGCCAATCGCTTCACTAACGATTCTTGCAACTCTTCCCGGCGTTTTTATCGGCGCAGTTATTAGAGCAAACTATTTCTTAGATCCACGTGTCTTCAAATTTTTTGTTGGTCTCGTTTTGCTTTATCTCGGGCTTCGAGTTCTTATCTCTGCTTTAAGACCAAGTGAAAAAATAAAGGAGCTCGAAAAAAAGTTTAAGGAACGCATCGAAATGATGAAAAAAAGAGGGTTACCAGAGGAAGCTGTTGTGAGAACGAGGAAAGTTAGTCTTTCAAGAATAGAATACGAGTTTTGGGGCGAAATTTTCTCCTTCAACGTCCCTTCTTTGTTCTTGGTATCTTTTGCGATCGGCATAATAGGTGGTATCTATGGCATTGGCGGTGGGGCGATTCTCTCACCAATTCTCGCAAGCATATTCGGTTTGCCAACATACACAATCGCAGGTGCTACTTTGCTTGGAACCTTTCTGACTTCAGTTTTTGGAATTGCAAGCTACTATGCAATAAACTATCCCCCTAACTGGGCGATTGGGATTTCTCTGGGCATTGGCGGGTTCTTTGGAATGTATTTTGGAGCACGCTTCCAGAAGTATCTGCCTGAGAGAACGATAAGATTTTGTCTTTCGGCAGTGATATTTGTAACGGCTATCAACTACATTCTTCAGTTCTTTTTATAAAAATTAGAGTTCAACGTATGTTGCATCAATTATGCCGTCGAGCTTCGTCATTTCCCGCAGAACTTCTTCGCTTGGCGGATCATCGACGAGCAGAAGCATTAACTGAACCCCTCCTGGCTTGTCTCCACTTCTTCCGACTATCATCCCTGCGATGTTTATGTTGTTCTTCCCAAACAGAGTTCCGACTCTTCCTATGACTCCTGGTTTATCCTCGTGCAGGGAGATTATGTAATGCCCCTTTGGCACAAAGTTCACGTGGTAGGCGTCGATCTTGAGGATTCTGAACTCTTTTCCGAAACACGTTCCAGCGAAATACATTTTTCCTCTGTCGCTTTCAACTTCGATCTCCAGCAGATTCTCGTAGTGCTCGCTCTTGGTTGAGGTGGAACTCTCAACCTTTATGCCTCGATCCTCGGCGATCGTTTTTGCGGAGACTAAGTTTATCCCCATACCCAGAGTCCTCTCAAGTAGACCCTTAAGCAACGCTCTTATAACAAATTCTGTGTTCTTTTCCGCTATTTTTCCGCTGAAAGTAATTCTAACCTTTTTTATTATTCCGTCGAGCCTTGCGTAGGCTATTCTACCCATTTTCTCTGCAAGGGTTGCGTAGGGCAATAGAAACTCGAACTCGGCGGGCTCGATCGGTGGAAGGTTAACTGCATTCTTCGCTGGCAATCCCTTTGCAAACGCCACGATGTCTTCTGCTATTATGTTCCCCACGCTGATCTGCGCCTCTTTTGTCGATGCAGCGATGTGTGGAGTCGTGACAACGTTCTCGAATTTGAAAAGTGGGTTGTCAAAGTTTGGTGGTTCAACTTCGTAGACATCGATTCCAACGCCCCAAATCTTCCCGTTCTTGAGAGCTTCGATGAGTGCCCCCTCGTCTATTATTCCTCCTCTTGCTGTGTTTATTATTATAACCCCGTTTTTCATGAGCTCGATCTCGTCTTTGCCTATGAGCTTCGTCGTCTCCTTCGTTTTGGGAACGTGGAGCGTTATTATGTCGGACTCCTTTAGCAGAGTTTTGAGATCTACGAGCTTTACTCCGATTTTCTGGGCTCTTTCAGCGGGAATATAGGGGTCAAAAGCCAATACATTCATATCAAGCGCTCTGCAACGCTTAGCAACCTCATATCCAACTCTTCCAAGTCCTATGACTCCGACTGTTTTCCCGCGGAGTTCTATTCCTGTGAACTTCTTTCTATCCCATTTTCCCTCTTTCATCGAGATGTAGGCTTGCGGAATCTTTCTTGCCACCGCAAACATCAGAGCGATTGCATGTTCCGCGGTCGATACCGTGTTCCCGCCGGGAGCGTTCACCACAACAATTCCATGCTGTGTGGCAGTCTCAACGTCTATGTTGTCAACACCCACTCCAGCTCTAGCTATTATCTTCAAGTTCTTCGCCCTTTCGATGATTTCTTTGTCCACTTTTATCTGGCTCCTCACGACGAGTGCTTCGTAGGTCTCAATTATACTCAAGAGCTCCTCTTTTTTCAGCCCAAGTCGAACGTCAACCTCGAGTCCCTCTTTTCTCATGAACTCAATGGCTTCATCGCTGATCTGTTCTGCCACAAGGACTTTCATGCTCGCAGTAATGCGTCAGGTTTAAAAAAATTCCTTGAAATAGAGAGATGATGGTTATTTCAGGAAGGCATGTGCTCGGGATCGCTTCACGATGCGAAGTCGCGGTTGTGTCTAAGGTTCTTTCGTTGATGGATTGGCGATCGCTAAGGCTGCGAGGTAAAAGAAGAACTCAAACCGAGAACTCGAGACTTTTAAAAGCATCTGGATTAATGAAACCTTCTGCCTGAAAAATTTTTATATCATCAGTGTTCTTTTATTTTTCAACGCCACAAATAGATAGATTTCGAGCAAAAGCCTTATAAATCCAAAGAAGAAATAGTACATTACACGATAACGTAACCGCGGATCCAGCAAGGACCCCGACTGAGCATAGCTCTGGGTGAGGGGTAGAATTCTAATCCGCGGTAAAGTATAAGGAGGACCGCAAATTGTTGCGGTCTGATGGGGGCTTGTCAGCAGAGCAAACTGGCAGGCAGGGGGACGTATTCACTTTAACCCCCGCCAATTCTGGTTGATCCTGCCAGAGACCGCTGCTATCCGGCTGGGACTAAGCCATGCGAGTCTAGGGGCTTACCGAAAGGTAAGCACCGGCGGACGGCTCAGTAACACGTGGACAACCTGCCCTCGGGAGGGGGATAACCCCGGGAAACTGGGGCTAAACCCCCATAGGTGATGGATACTGGAAGGTTCCATCACCGAAAGTCCGCAAGGAGCCCGAGGATGGGTCTGCGGCGGATTAGGTAGTTGGTGGGGTAACGGCCCACCAAGCCTAAGATCCGTACGGGCCATGGGAGTGGGAGCCCGGAGATGGACCCTGAGACAAGGGTCCAGGCCCTACGGGGCGCAGCAGGCGCGAAACCTTCGCAATGCGGGAAACCGCGACGAGGTCAGCCGGAGTGCCGATGCTCGCATCGGCTGTCGGGGAGTCTAAAAAGCTCCCCATAGCAAGGGCCGGGCAAGGCCGGTGGCAGCCGCCGCGGTAATACCGGCGGCCCGAGTGGCGGTCACTATTATTGGGCTTAAAGCGTCCGTAGCCGGGTTGGTTAGTCTCCCGGGAAATCTGGCCGCTTAACGGTCAGAATTCCGGGAGATACTGCCAGCCTAGGGACCGGGAGAGGCCGAGGGTATTCCCGGAGTAGGGGTGAAATCCTATAATCCCGGGAGGACCACTTGTGGCGAAGGCGCTCGGCTGGAACGGGTCCGACGGTGAGGGACGAAGGCCAGGGGAGCAAACCGGATTAGATACCCGGGTAGTCCTGGCTGTAAACGATGCGGACTAGGTGTCGGACAAGCTATGAGCTTGTCCGGTGCCGGAGGGAAACCGTTAAGTCCGCCGCCTGGGGAGTACGGCCGCAAGGCTGAAACTTAAAGGAATTGGCGGGGGAGCACCACAACGGGTGGAGCCTGCGGTTTAATTAGATTCAACGCTGGGAAGCTTACCGGGGGAGACAGCGGGATGAAGGTCGGGCTGAAGACTCTACCAGACTAGCTGAGAGGTGGTGCATGGCCGTCGTCAGTTCGTACTGTGAAGCATCCTGTTAAGTCAGGCAACGAGCGAGACCCGCGCCCCTAGTTGCCAGCGGTTCCTTCGGGAAGCCGGGCACACTAGGGGGACTGCCGGCGCTAAGCCGGAGGAAGGTGCGGGCAACGGCAGGTCCGTATGCCCCGAATCCCCCGGGCTACACGCGGGCTACAATGGCCGGGACAATGGGTTCCGACCCCGAAAGGGGTAGGAAATCTCCTAAACCCGGTCTCACCTGGGATCGAGGGCTGCAACTCGCCCTCGTGAACCTGGAATCCGTAGTAATCGCGTGTCAAAATCACGCGGTGAATACGTCCCTGCTCCTTGCACACACCGCCCGTCAAGCCACCCAAGTGGGCTAGGGGCGAGGGGGTGTCCGTAGGGCATCCTCGAGCCCAAGGTCCGCGAGGGGGGCTAAGTCGTAACAAGGTAGCCGTAGGGGAATCTGCGGCTGGATCACCTCCAGCGAACACCTGCCTGCCAGGCTTAAATGCTGACAAGCCTCTTTTCATGCACCCGGCGATGAAAGTCGTCGGGGAAGGGTTAATGCCTTCGGGCAAGTGAGACCGTGCAGGGGTAGGTGCAAACTGGGACTGACTACCGGCGGTTATCCCGGCCGGTGGATGGCTTGGCTCGGGCGCCGAAGAAGGGCGTGCCAAGCTGCGAAAAGCCCGGGGGAGGCGCATGGAGCCTTAGAACCCGGGATTCCCGAATGGGCAATCCTGTCCCTTCGGGGACGCTCCGTAAGGAGCGGGAACGCGGGGAAAGGAAGCATCTGAGTACCCGCAGGAAAAGAAATCAAACGAGATGCCGTTAGTAGGGGCGACCGAAAGCGGCATAGCCCAAACCGAACACTTTCTCGCAAGAGAAGGTGGATGTGGGGTTGCAGGACCCTGCCTAATGCCAGTAAGCGAAGCCGAAGTCCGCTGGAACGCGGTGCCGTAGAGGGTGAAAGCCCCGTAGGCGTAAGCTTGCTGGTTACAAGGTGGGGTATCCTGAGTACCGCGGGTTGGAATTCTCGCGGGAAGCTGGGGGTCATCAACCTCCAAGGCTAAATACGTCCCGAGTCCGATAGCGCAATAGTAGGGTGACCGAAAGCTGAAAAGAACCCCGAGAAGGGGGGTGAAAAGAGCCTGAAATCGGCCGGGGATAGTGCGCAGTAGCCCCAAAGGTAACTCCGGCGAAGGAAAGTGTCGCGAGGCACGAGTACGAGCCGGAGCATGCCAGGGTTACTGCATACGTTTTGAAAAACGGGCCAGGGAGTGCATGTCAGTGGCGAGGCTAAGGGTGTTAAGCCCGAAGCCGAAGGGAAACCGAAGACCCGCAGGAAACGAGGGGTCGGGTGTGCTCGCCTGAGTCACTGGCATGCGACCCGAAGCCGGTCGATCTAGACGGGGGCAGGGCGAAGCGAGTCGAAAGGCTCGTGGAGGCCCGCAGGGGTGTTGATGTGCAAATCGCTCCCATGACTCCCGTCTAGGGGTGAAAGTCCAATCGAGACCGGGGATAGCTGGTTCCCTCCGAGACATACCGCAGTATGACCTGCCCGGAGGCTGGTAGCGGGGTAGAGCACTGATTGGGGGAGTCGGGGGGTGACACCCTCGCCCTCCTGTCAAACTCCGAATCCGCTACCGCCGTAGAAGGGTGGAGTCAGGGGTAGGGGTTAAGCTCCTACTCCGAGAGGGAGACAACCCAGACCGAGGTTAAGGCCCCCAAGTGTCGGCTAAGTGTGAACGATAAAGGAGGTCCCGGGTCGAAGACAGCGGGGAGGTAGGCTTAGAAGCAGCCATCCTTTAAAGAGTGCGTAAAAGCTCACCCGTCGAGACTCGGGGCGCCGAAAATGGACGGGGCTCAAGCCGACCGCCGATACCTCGGGGCGCCGAAAGGCGATCCGGTAGGAGGGCGCACCGGTGGCGTAGAAGCTCGGGCGTGAGCTCGGGTGGAGCCGTCGGTGACGAGAATCCTGGCGGTAGTAGCAGCGTAGTCGGGTGAGAATCCCGACCGCCGGAAGAGCAAGGGTTCCACGGCAATGTTCGTCAGCCGTGGGTTAGTCGGTCCTAAGGTGGCTCGTAACTCGACGCCACCGAAAAGGGGAGCGGGTTAATATTCCCGCACCACCGGCCTATGCCTTTAAGGCACCCGACGCCTCGGGATAGGCCGAGCGTCTCTGCCATGGGACGTCCAAGCGCCGAAGCCTCCGGAGATCCGTAATGGAGAGAAGGGGGTGAAGGCGTGATGGCGTAAGTCGGCCGACTCCTGGGGACCGTGAAAAGGGGGCCGGGGACCGTACCGAGAACCGACACAGGTGCTCTGGGTTAGAAGCCTAAGGCGTGACGGAACACTCCAGCAGAGGGAAATCGGCAAATTAGCCCCGTATGTTCGCTAGAAGGGGTGCCTGCTCTCTCGCGGGAGCAGGTCGCAGTGACTAGGGGGGAGCGACTGTTTACTAAAAACACAGGGGGCTGCAACCCGGCAACGGTTAGTACAGCCCCTGAGTCCTGCCCAGTGCAGGTACCTGAAACCCCGGTTCAACGGGGCGAAGGGCCTGTAAACGGCGGGGGTAACTATGACCCTCTTAAGGTAGCGTAATACCTTGCCGCTTAATTGGCGGCTTGCATGAACGGATTAACGACTCCCCCACTGTCCCCTGCTGGAAGCCGGCGAACCCGACATCCCAGCCGAATAGTCTGGGGACCCCCGTTGGGAAGCGAAGACCCTGTGGAGCTTTACTGCAGCCTGCCGTTGCCTTACAGCTGGGGGTGCGCAGGGTAGGCGGGAGGCTTCGAAGCCCTGTCTCTGGGCAGGGTGGAGCCGTCGATGAGACACCGCCCATCCTTAGCTGTAGGGCTAACCGCTTCGGCGGGACAGCGGTTGGTGGGCAGTTTGGGTGGGGCGCCACGCTCCCGAAAAGGTATCGGGAGCGCCCAAAGGTCGGCTCAGGCGGGTCAGAACTCCGCCGTAGAGTGCAAGGGCAAAAGCCGGCCTGACGTGAACCCCCAAAATAAAGGTTCACGAGCCGAAAGGCGGGCCTAGCGAACCATCCTGGCCTTTTGGTGAGGCCGGATGACGTCAGAAAAGCTACCCCAGGGATAACAGAGTCGTCCCCGGCGAGAGTACATATCGACCCGGGGGCTTGCTACCTCGATGTCGGCTCTCCCCATCCTGGCCGTGCAGCAGCGGCCAAGGGTGAGGTTGTTCGCCTATTAAAGGGGATCGTGAGCTGGGTTTAGACCGTCGTGAGACAGGTCGGTTGCTATCTGACGGGGGTGTTCGGACGGCTGAGGGGAGGGAGGCTCTAGTACGAGAGGAACGAGCCTCCGGCGCCACTGGTTTACCGGTTGTCTGGCAGGGCACTGCCGGGCAGCTACGTGCCAGTGGCTAAAGGCTGAAAGCATCTAAGCCTGAAGCCATCCCCGAAAAGAGCCGTCCTTAAGGGCTCCGGTAAAAGACCGGGTTGATAGGACCGGGGTGTAAGCGGCAAGCTTCGGCGAACCGTTCAGCCCGCGGTCACTAATCGCCCGCGCCGAAGTCAGTTCTAGGCACAAGCTACCCCTGCACGGTTTTGCGGGAAACTTTTTTGGGTTAGCATCAATGCGAGTTCGTGTTGATCATTTTGATAATCATTATTGTTGAGATAATAGAGAAAAATTTAAATAATAGTTATGCTGTAAACCATAATTCATGAAGTAAAAACATAGTCTATGGAGGTGGCGAAATGAGTAAAAAAACTCTGTATTTACTCATTTCCTGCCTTTTGCTTTTCTGCGCACAGCCTGCTATGGATTTAGCGTATCCAAATGCAAAACAGTGTAACTTTCAACGACCTCCATACGTTCTTCTTCCTGAAGGTGTTGCTGTGACAGTTTACTGTGTTAACGCAGAAATCGAGAAAGTTTAGACTATTACAGCAAAATGCAAGGCTATGAAATCGTAACCCCTCCAGCGGTGACAACGATTTCCACGCCTGAAGGAGGCGTTAAGTTCGGGCAGGTGGTTATCAAAAAGGGAAACGAGGGAATCGCGGTAGTTGCGATTAGCCCTAAACCCGGAGAAACTATTTACTGGCTAATGAAAGGCCCTGTGGAGAAGTTCACAGTCGTTGAAACTCCAAAACAAACTCCAGCTAAGTTACCTTCGCAAGATCAAGCTCGCGGCGAGGAACCTTTGCAGAGATATCCAAAGTCAGTGATGCTAAGCCATTCAAAATCTGGGGAATTTCCGACTATAATACTCATAGAGTATGGCACAATGGATTCGATGCTTGATGTGTTCAACTGGTATAGGAGCCAGTTATTGAATGCAGGCTGGAAACTCAAAGAAGAATCTTCGGGAACAGAAAAGTCTTGGCTTGAATTTGAAAAAGGGGCTGAGAGGGTTGGAATAGTTATCTATCCTCCCGGTGAACTCGGATACACACAGATCTCGATACACTACGGAGTATACAGAGTCCCAGAGAGAGATTTAGCCTTTGGCGAAGAGCCTTTGCAGAGATATCCGAATTCCAAAATGATAAGCCATTCAGCGATGAGTTATGGCAATGTGAAAATGGTAACAATAAAGTATGCAAGTGTGGACACGATAAAGCTGTTTTAAATTGGTATAATAGCCATCTTGCCTCGCTTGGATGGCAAGTTATTTCAACACAACAAGAAGAGGGTCGCAGCAGTATAACTGCGACGTCGCAAAAAGGAATGGTTCAGATCACGATAACTTCTCGTGGCACTTGTTCCGAAATAGAAGTTTTCTATCAAGGAGGGTAGATGATGAGGAAACTATTGCCAATTTTTCTGGTTTTTGTTCTTCTCTACTGCACACAACCCGGGGCAAACGCCCACTCCGCAAACCCCAACTCCAACGCCACCCCAAGTTGAGAAACCAACAGGTTTGTTGCCACTAAAATACGCAGGAAACTTCACGCTTGTTCAAGGACAAGAGGGGCTTGTGGGCTACAGTATGTTTGATCAAAGCAGAAGGTGGGCTGTTGCGTATGGAAACGTTCTCTACGGCGTTAGAGATGACGTGACAAAGGAAAGGATTTTGATTGCGTTGAACGAGACGCTGAAGGAAAAGTGGCGAATCAGGCTTTCAATGATCGCTCCTCCTGTTATAATCTCTGAAAGAATTGCGGTTGCGAAACTCGATAACGACACGGTTGTTGCTCTTGATTTAAACAATGGACAAATGCTCTGGAAATGGAACAGATGTGACTACACTGAGTTTTATGTGGAGAATTGTGGAAAATCAAAGCCGAGTGATGACACGCCGTTTTCGTATCTATATTACTCAAATGGGAAAGTAATCTTTAATCTCTACAACGAGCCAAATAGCATAGTTGCACTCGACGCAAGTTAGTGGAGCGATGCTTTGGTATTTCGACGACAGAAAAATTCCGCACGAGCTTAAGGCAAATTATGGTAGTGGATTGTATCCTTTCGTCGTTCTTGTTTCAGGTGTGGAAAACGAATCGGTGACTGTTGTTCATTACGCAACTCAGGCTCACCTAAAACTGGCGCTGAATGGGAAGGGAGAAGTGCTTTGGCACAAATGCCTTGACGATGGAGGAATTTACAGAGCTAGCGAAGGAAAGCTTTTTGTCTGGCCTAAATACTTCTCGGAATGCGTTCCAGAAGATAAGAGAAAGCCCGGGATTTATGCACTGGATTTGCTAACTGGTAAAGAACTATGGATCTATGAAACTACAAGCGGTCCACAAAGTTTTGCTGTTGCAAATGGAAAGGTTTTCTTTGCGGAGAGATATAGAAATCCGGCTGGAAATTTGGTGTGGAGAATCGTAGCCTTGAACGCCGAGAATGGAGCAAAGATATGGGAGAGAGATATGCCCAGCGAAGTGACTGGAGTTTATTACGCTAACGAAGAACTCTTAATATATTACTTATTTGCGGGTAAACTCAGCGCCTTATCTTCTGAGACAGGAAAACCTTTGGAAGTTGGGGATAATCCGGGGTTTGAGAAAACAATTGGAATATGGGACGGAAAGCTATACGTTTTCGAAAAGGAAAGAATTCGATTGTTTGTTGGGGGCTAAGTAACTTTCAATTTTTTCATTGATTTAACGGCAATAAATCTAATATCGAAACTCTGTAAATCTTTTTTTATTCACTGGGTATCTTCGAGTCAATCAGTATTTGAAAAGCAGGGAATTTAACGGTCTTGAACCTTAGCTTATCACTAAAGAAGAACTCTTTTTGCAAGTCAAATAGCTAATGTCTCCAGTTTTTCTTTACTCAGATTAGCCCCCTTTGATAGAAGTCGTTTTAGTCTTGATTTAAGCTTAAGAGGTGTTACCAAATTAAAGAATTTTATCTCAAATCAAAAACATCTCTTTACATAATGTCAGCAAATAGCAAAACTTATATATTAGTAGCATGCAACATAGCTTGGTGAGAGCATGGTAAAGAAAAAGGGGATCAAAAGTC
>JAVZNF010000018.1:0-37384 GCA_038882935.1 Archaeoglobaceae archaeon
TTCGTCCATGTTCCTTCCAACTTCCTGCGGGTAGTAGAGGATCAGTCTAACGATTCCATTCGGGTCGACTATGAACACAGCTCGTACAGTGTTGGTGCCTTTTGCTGGATGAATCAGCCCGAGCTTCTTCGAAACTTCTCCAAGATCGTCTGCGATTATTGGAAACGTGATTTCGATTCCAAGCTTCTCCTTTATCCACTCTACCCATTTTATGTGGCTAAAGGTCTGGTCTACGCTTAAGCCAATTAGCTCGCAGTTCAACTTCTTGAACTCATCGTATCTCTTCTGAAAAGCGACGAACTCGGTCGTGCAGACTGGTGTGAAGTCTGCAGGATGTGCAAAGAGCACAAACCACTTTCCTGCAAAGTCGTTGGGCAGCTTTAGGTCTCCATGTGTCGTTTTTACAACGATTTCTGGGAACTTTTCACCAAGCAGAACCATTCCCATCACCCTAAGAATCTTTTTTGGGCGATATAAAAAATTTTTGGTTTAAAAATCGAACCAAAAGATTAAAGTTCAAAACGACAACATTACTTGATGGACGAAAAAGACATTAGGTTGACTTTGGAGCTGATGAAAAACGGCAGGGCAAAGAAAATAGAGCTTGCAAAGATCTTTGGCGTAACCGAAACTGCAATAAGAAAAAGAATCGAAAAATTGGAGCAAGCTGGAGTCATTTTAGGATATAAGGCTATTGTCGACTTCAAAAAACTCGGTTTGTTCTCTTCGCTGACCGGCATCGATGTGGAGCCTGAAAAGCTTTGGAACGTGGTTGAAAAGATAAAGGGGCTTAAGAACGTGGTCTCGCTCTTCCTCACGTCTGGAGACCATGTTATCATGGCTGAAGTCGTTTGCGAGTCGATGCAAGAGATGATGTCTTTCCACGAGCAGATCGCAAAGATCGAGGGCGTTAAAAGGGTTTGCCCAGCGGTTATCGTCGAGGTTGTGAAGTAGTTCGGAAAAGCTGTAAAGGGATAAATATTTCCGAGGGAATTGAAGGTATGGAAGAGGTTGTGCTTGGAGAAGCGCTCGACTTCTCGAGTGCGGAAAAACTTGCGAAGGACGTAGCGGAGAAGAGGGGGAGCGCAATACTGCTCGCCTACTACGACAAAGAAACGGGGATGAAGTTTCCAAACGTTGATTGTTGTGGAGAAAAAAGCTGGGAAGTTTATGCGAAGAGTAGAGGAGGGAATTTGAGAGTAGTTGTTGGAAGGTTCGAGTTCATATTTAGGGTTGAGTAAAATCTTTTAACTTTGCGAAGCTTTGTCAATCATGGACGTCGTTGTGAAGAAAAGCGAACTCTTTGGTCGCGTAAACGTTCCACCTTCGAAGAGCTACACACATCGAGCTTTTATCTCTGCAGCTTTGTCAAAGAAGTCGATTGTTTCTAAGCCTTTGATTTCAGGGGACACGGTTTCAACACTTAGGGCTTGCAAAAAAATGGGGGCAAAATTCGAGCGCTCTGGCACCGGGTTTCACTTCATTGGCACAGAGGAGATCAAAGGTGGATACTTCAACTTTGAAAACTCTGGAACAACCTTGAGGATCTTCACGGGGCTTCTTTCTCTCTCCCCAGCAAGAAGCGTTCTCGATGGCGACGAATCGCTAAGAACTCGTCCTAACAAGGCGCTTGTTTCAGCTTTGGAGAAGCTTGGAGCTCATGCGAAAGGAGATGAGCTTTTTAGAGCTCCTTTTTTAATTCAGGGAGTCATAAAAGGTGGAAAAATCGAAATCGTTTCTCAAAGCTCCCAGTTCATATCTTCGCTACTTTATTCTCTACCAATTGCGAAAAACGATAGCGAGCTCAGAGTGATCTCAACCAAATCTCGCCCGTACATAGACGTAACTTTGGACGTGCTCGAAAAATCCGGGATTAAAGTTGAAAGAGAAGGAGATGTATTTTTCATTCCCGGAGAGCAAAACTTTAGGCTTAGGTCAATCGAAATTCCTGCAGATTTCTCTTCAGCGAGTTACATGATCGCAGCAGGAGTTCTTGCTGGAGAAGTTAGAATTTTGAACGCATTCGATTCGAAACAGGGAGACAAAAAAATCGTCGAAGTGCTTAAGGAAATGGGCGCAGACGTTGAATGGAAAAAAGACCTTGGTTTGATAATTGCAAAGAAATCCGAGCTTTCTGCGATCGACTTCAACGCCGAAGATACTCCTGATCTCGTCCCAACAATCGCAGTTCTATGCGCAGTTGCGAATGGAACTAGCGAAATACGAAACGCGGAGCACTTGCGAATAAAAGAGATAGACAGGATCGCTGGGATTGCAAAGAATTTGCGAGCCTTGGGAGTCGAAGTCGAAGAGAGGAAAGATGGGCTCAAAATCCATGGAGGAAAGAAGAGCTTTCACGGAGTTGTGGATTCCTTTGGCGACCATAGGATGGCTCTGGCATTCTCACTCTTGGGTTTGCTCGGAGAAGTTCACATCAAGAACTGTGAAGTTGTTTCGATCTCTTATCCCAGTTTCTTCGAAGACTTAACAAAGCTCGGAGCGAAAGTCAGTGTCCAATGAACTCCAAATCCAAGACGTATCTGTTCACGTATGGGGCGAAGTTTCCGCATCTCCGCATGAACTTTGTTTTCACGATCATTCCGTTTCTCAAAAAGATCTCTTCGACTTTCTTTGGCAAATCCTTTTCGCAGTTCTCGCTCTCAAAAGTGTAGTAGTGCAAAAAGCCACCCTCAACGATTTTTCCTTTGATCACGTGCACGAAATCTTTCGCGGAGTATGGAGCAGGCATCAAAATGCGGTCGAATTTTCCCTCAAGCCTTGGCACAACTTCTGCGACGTCTCCTTCAATTGCGATAACGTTCGTGACCTTATTCAGCTCTATGTTTTTCTTGAAATATTCAACGGCGACACTGTTAAGCTCAACTCCAACCACTTCCTTCGGCTTTGAGAGCTTCGCAATCAAAATCGCATAAGGACCAACACCGGCGAACATAACCAAAATCCTCTCCCCTTCCCTAACGAGCCTTGCAATCCTTTCTCTTTCGCTCGAAAGCTTTGATGAAAAATATACTTTCGTTGGATCAACAAGAAATCTGCATCCGTATTCCTTTGCAATCGTTTCCGTTTTTTCTCCGTAGAGTTTCTCGTATTTCGCAACTCTAAATGCTCCGCTTACCTCTCCAACTTTCCTTAAAATAGTTCTAACATTCTTGTGTCTTGAAAGAATCGCCGACACGATTAAATCGCTTTTATGCATGAGCTCGTCTGGAATCTCTATGATCGCTACACTACCGATTATCTCGAAGCTCCTCCGCAAAGCTTTGAGCTCCTCCTTGCTTAGTTTATCTTTCAAATCCTCCTTCAAGGACACTAAAAGCTTTTATCCTCGTTGCAATAAACCCTTACGATGCGTGGTGTTTACTTCATCACAGATCCAAAGTTTGGAAGCCACGAGGAGCTCGCGAAGAAAGCCTTGGACTTGGGAGTCAGAATAATACAGTTCAGGGAAAAGAAAGCGAAAGATATAGAAAGGCTCAGGGTTGCGAGAGCCCTTAGGGAGCTAACTGAGAGCTACGATGCGATGCTAATAATCAACGAGCGTGTCGATTTGGCGATCGCAGTTGATGCAGACGGTGTGCACGTCGGTCAGGAGGATTTGCCGTGCGAAGTCGTGAAAGAAATTTTCGACGGCATTGTTGGCGTTTCTGTTTCGAACGTTGATGAAACAATAAAGGCGATGGAGGCAAATGCAGATTACTTGGGCGCGGGACCCGTTTTTGCGACAACCACGAAAGAAGACGCGAGAAATCCGATTGGAATCGAGGGGTTAAGGAAGATCGTCGAGGTTTCGAAGATTCCCGTATTCGCAATTGGCGGTATAAATGTCGAGAACGTTGTTGAAGTTCTTGGCTGCGGAGTCGATGGAATTGCAGCGATTTCTGCAATCGCCGGAGAGAGAGCGAAAGATTTTATTGATCTCGTGAACAAATATCTGAAATGAAGCAACTCTCGGAGCTCAAAGGTTATTGCATCGTTGGAAGGCATTCGGCTGTAAAGACTTGTCTTTGGCTTAAGAAGTCGTTAAAAGATCTGGGAGTATGCTACAAGCAGAAGTTTTACGGAATTCAAAGTCACCGATGCCTTCAGATGACACCGGCGCTTCTCTGCAACCAATTCTGCGTTCACTGCTGGCGTCCTTTGGAGTTGTTGAAAGATTTCAAAGGCTGGGACGAGCCAGAATTCATCGTTGAAGAAAGCATAAAAGCGCAGAGAAAACTGTTGAGTGGATTCTACGGAACAGAGGGAGTGAACAGAGAAAAGCTCAAAGAAGCTGAAAAGCCAAATCAGGTTGCGATAAGCTTGGTGGGCGAGCCAACTCTTTACCCAAGGTTGCCTGAGCTCGTAGAGTGCTACAAGAAGAGGGGTTTCACGACCTTTTTGGTCACGAACGGAACAAATCCGAGAATGATCGAACTCGTCGAGCCTACGCAACTCTACGTAAGTTTAACTGCCTTCGATGAGCAAAGCCATCTCGAAATGAACAGACCTGCGAAAAGTCTTTGGAATCGAATACTGGAAAGCCTTGAAGCGATGCGAAACTCGAAATCGAGAAAGGTAATAAGGCTCACGCTGATAAAGGGTTTGAATATGCACGAAAAGGCTTTAGAGAAATTTGATAAGCTGATAAGGATCGCCGAGCCTGATTTTGTCGAAGCGAAGGCATACATGTTCCTTGGCTACTCAAGGCTCAGGCTTAACTTCGAAAACATGCCAAGCCACGAGGATATTGTTGAGTTCAGCAAAAAACTCGAGAAGCTTGGATACAGAATAGTGGATGAGTCGAAGGAGAGTAGAGTTTGCCTTTTGTCGCTATGAACCTCGAATCCTGCAGGAAAAAGCTTGAAGAGCTCGAGAAGGCAAGAGAAGAGCTTTTAATCTTACTGAGAGATCTAAGGATACTCTCTTCGAAGGCAATCATCGCAATCCACAGCAGTCGAATCGAAGAAGCTGAGGAGAACTTGAAAAAAGCCTCTACGCTCTTGAAAAAGATAAAAGAGTTTCAGGAGTTTCCAGAGATCTACGCAGCACACGATTCGATGCAAGAGTTTGTTGAAGCAATGTTCTTGCTAAAAATCGTGAAGAAAGAGTTTAACTTCTCTTTGGACTTCGAGGTCTTGGAGTCTGCGTTCGTCACCGGGCTCGCAGATTTGGTTGGGGAGCTAAGAAGGCTTGCTCTTTCTAAGATGATCAGAGGAGAAATCGCCGAAGCTGAGAATCTTCTGAGTACAATGGAAAGAATTTACAACGAGCTTATTCCCTTTGCCTCCTTTCCAGACAAGCTCGTTCCAAATCTTAGGGCCAAGCTCGACGTTGCGAGAGTTGCGTTAGAGAGAACGAAATCCGATTTAATTGTTGCGAAGCTGTATGCGGTTCTGGATAGGGATCGATGACACTGACAGCGTAAATGGGATGTGCACAACTTACATCGCACTGCTTTTAATTGAAGCGATAAGGGATTTCGGGGAAGTCATCGGATTTCCAAGGCTGATAAGGCTAAATCCAACGATTCCCTACAAAACTCGAGGTAACGGCGCAGTAAGCTTTTTAGTTGATCTCGAAGACCTCGACAAGGCGATGGAAGTTGCGGATGAGCTCATCAGAAAGTACGCTGAATTGGATGATGAGAATACGAACCCCGGAGTCGTGTTTGTAAAAGAGGAGAAGGTTCCGCTTTTAAGGAACTTTGCTGAAAAGGCTATCAAAGACGTTCTGCGCAAGGAAGATGCCATGAAAATCTTGCAGAAACATTCAATCCCATACTTAAGCTACAAAAACGGTCGAGGATTAATCGGAGCACTCGCATCCGTCGGAGCTAATCTCGAAGATTTCGTTTACGAGTTTATAGCCTATCGTTTTCCAGAGAGGTTTGGGAAGCAAAGAATTGTCGACGAGGAGAGCTTTTACGAACTCGATTTCAGATACTATCCGACGATCTTCGACACCGTTGACTGGTGCAACGACGTCGTAATGGCAGTTCCTGGGACGCCTTGTCCAGTTCTCTTTGGTCTTCGGGGAGAAAATTACAAGATCCTTGAAGAGTCGATAAAGATGCTTAGAACTGAGAAATGGGAAAAGAGAGCAATTTTCATCACGAATCACGCAACGGACATGCACATCATTGAAAGCAACGAAATAAAAGATTTCAGATCCTATAGAGTCGTTGGCAAAGTTGTTAGAAAGCCTTATGATATTGTTGGGGGGCATGTTTTCTTTGAAATCGAAACAAAGAACTCTACTTTGAAATGCTCTGCTTTTGAGCCGACGAAACAGTTCAGAAACGTGATAAGGAATCTGATTCCCGGGGATATAGTTGAAGTCTACGGCTCTGTGAAGAATTCGACGCTGAACTTGGAAAAGATTCGCGTTCTGAGTGTTGCGAAAAGCTTTGTGGAAATGAATCCGATTTGTCCAATCTGCGGGAAGAGAATGGAATCCGCCGGAAGAGGACAGGGATTTCGATGTAAGAAGTGTAAAACAAGGGCTTTTGATAGGATAAGAGTCGAAGTCCCGAGGAAAATTGAGACTGGTTTCTACGAAGTCCCACCTTGTGCGAGGAGGCATCTAACGAAGCCTTTGATAAGGATGAACGTCGAAAAAAGACACGTGTTTAGGTAAGTTTTTTAAGAGATCTGCAGATGTTTTGCGATGAACTTCTTGCTAAGGGAGGAGATAGCAAAAAAGTTAAAAAAGCGATTTCGTGTTATCTCGCCATTCAAAGTCGGAATTGGCTGGGTAGACATCGCAATTCTCGGAAAGGAATTGGTTGGAATTGACTTCTGTGAGAGCTACGAGTCGAGCGTTGAAAGACTTAACTCTTTTCCATTTCACGAGAAAATAATAGTTGGAAATTGTGAAGATTGTGAAAGACTCGATGAATTCTGCAAAAGCTTCGACATCGAAATTCCTGAATTCGTTCCTTTTGAGTCAAGTTTGAGCTTAAAAAGGCTCGAAGATCGTATCGCTTCGCTTTACATTGCGAAGGAAGTTCTGGACGATGGTAGTTACGAAGATTTGAAGATCCTTGGGTTTGCAAGCTCTTACTCAAGGCATAAGATCGAGCCAAAGTTCTTTGTTACGCTCACGAGAGATGGATTCTCGATTGCGAAAAAGATAATTTATTCAAGGCTCTTGGCAAAAGAAAAAGAACTTAGAAAGCTCGCAAACCCTTTAAACTACCTCATAGCCTTGGGAGTTTCGAACTCGCTCTCTCTAAAACCAGAAAACTTTGAAAGTGCCAACGATCTGAAATCCTTGCTTTTTATATGCAAAAAAGTTCCATTAAGTGCTTTCATAACAAGCTCGCAAAATCCGAAGGTTGCCTTCTGTGAGTTCCTTTCAAAGGCAGTGCTCAACGAAAAAGCAGTAGCGTTGGCTGAGAAACTGATGGGATTCGGACTTGCGGTAAAAAACAGACTTTATTCTCCGAGCGGAGAATTCATCTGGGAAGAATACAGGTTCGCGAGGGAAGTGATCGAATTTTTGATAAAATCGAGCTTTTATCGCATTGAAGACGAGATTCTGAACGATTTCACCTCTCTCGTTTCAGCGATTCAGAAGAGAGCGGAGGTAATTGAAGGGGAGAGTTTGAGAAGGGCAAGGGAGATTGGAGTGTTACACAACGAAAAAAGCTTTGAGGATTTTGCAAGGATAAGAGTTGCAATGCTCGTCGAAAAGGCGCTTGAAAGACTCGAAGCATAGGAAAACTTTGTTCAGCTAAAAACTGAAGAAATTTTAAATACTCTAAGAATAGAAGTCGCCTGAAAATGAACAAAATCGTGGTTGCGATCATCCTCTACACTTTTCTTGTACCGATTGCAGGGAACGAAGTAGTTGGCAATACCACTAAAATCGTCGAAATTCGCGATGCCTATTTCGCCGGAGACAAGGTTGTGGTAAAAACGAATTTCGAGCCGGAAAAATCGTTTATAGTCGATCCAAATGGAGAAAAGATTTCTTTGAACTTTACAAGCCAAAATCACACGTTTTTTGCTGAGTTTGAGCTAAACAAGAACGTTCTGCTCGGAAGATACACGCTGATTTTAGACGAAATTCAGAGGGAATTCGTTGTCGACTTCTGCGAGCTGAACTTCAGCTACGAGGAGGGGATTTTGAACTTAACAGCTAAAACTTTCTTCACCGAGCCAAGGATAAGTTATTCTGTTGGACGACATCTGCAGGGAGAAGGAGTTGCTCTTGTCTCGATCCCTCTCGAAGCTGGAGATCACGAATTTGTTGCTGAATGTGGAAAAAGTGTTCTTGAGGGAAACGTAAGCGTTAACTTCTCGATAGTCTACAATGGGACTATTTTCGCTGTTCTTGATGGGAAAACTGTGAACGCAACGCTAAAGGTTGGGGATTACGAGTTCCAAGACTACTTTGATCCGAGGGAGCTGGATTTAACGAAGTTCAGAGTTGAGGCTGAATACAAGCACCTCAAAACTTCTAAGGAATTCGATCTGAGCTTTGGACTTCGAGAAGTTTACTTTCCCAAGGAAAAAATCGTAATAAAGGCTGATTTTGCGGAAAAGGGGAGATTAATTGATCCTACAGGAAAAGTTCACGAGCTCACGTTCAAAGACGGTGTTGCGGAGTTCGATTTGAGCAAAGAAATAATTCTTGGGGAGTATAAAGTCGTTGTTGGAAGCTTGGAAAGGAGTTTCTTTGTGGATAGCTATGAAATCTCAGCCTTTTTTGACGGAGAGAAAGTCAGGGGAAACGTTTCATGGCACTTCTTCGCTCCGGAATTTGTAGAGGTCGTGACTAAGAACGAGAGCTTTAAAGTCGAGCTTGTAAACGGTACATTCGAATTCGAAATCGATGATGACGTTCTCATCAAATGCGGTAACGCTGAGGTGATCGTTAAAAAGAAGAACGTCGAACTTCGGAACTATTACTTTTTAGGCGACACTGTGGAAATAAAGTTGAACTTCGATGCCGAGAGAGGCAAAGTATTGGCTCCATGGGGAGAATTTTTGCTCGAGTTCAAGAACAGAAGCGCCGAGTTTTTTGCAAATGAAACTGGGATGTATAAAGTGGTCGTTGAAGAAATCGCGAGAGAATTCATTGTGGATAGCTGTGAGCTGAATGCGAGTTTTGATGGGAAAAGAATTCTTGGCGAAGCGAAATGCGTTTACAAAGAGCCGATGCTCGTTTATTACAACGTTTCCGGAGTTGAAGGATTTGAAAAAGTTTTAAACGGGACTTTCGAGATAGAAATCGATTTGCCTCCTGGCTTGCACAACGCAACTCTAAAATGCGGCAACTCGCAGATTAGCTTCGATTTCTCAATTTTCGAGAAAGAAGAGTTCGAAATCACCACAAAGGATCTCTACTTTCTGGGCGATGAAGTAGAGATAGCTTTACCGTTCATCCCTGAGAACGCAGTGCTTATAACTCCGAGCAAAAGCCTTGAGCTGAACTTCACAAAGATCAACGAAAGTTATGTTACGAGATTCGTCGTTGAAGAAATTGGAGAGCACAGAGTTGAAATAGGAAATGCTACGAAAAGCTTCCTTGTTGATTCCTGCGAATTGAATGCAACTCGTTTTGGAGAAAAAATTGTTGGCAAAGTTTCATGGCACTTTGTTAAGCCCGAGTTTGTCGAGTTCAGAACTGCGGTTAGTGAAGGAAAGGCGAAAGTAAATGAATCGGGAGAAATCGAGATTCACATCGACGAAGGCTGGGAGTTCCTGGAACTGAAATGCAGAAACTCGGTTTTAAAACTGATTGATAGAAGAGTTTTCGTTGGAGATGTCTTCTTCGTTGGTGAAGAAGTTGAAGTGGTTGCAAACTTCAGACCAGAAAGCGGTTATGTGATCTTCGAAAATCAAACAACTTTGCTGGAGTTCAGTGAAACAAATGGGAGTTTCGTTCACAAGTTTATCGCAGACAAACCAGGGGTTTACGAGTTCAGGATTGACGAATTTGAAAAGAGAATTTTTGTGGATTCGTGCGAATTAAGTGCGAAGATCGTTGATAAAAAAATCGTTGGCAAAGCTTCCACGAGTTTTACGCCGTTAAGCTATGTGGAGTTCTTGGTCCATCCTTTAGAGCTTTATGGCAATGTGGAAGTTAAAAATGGTAGTTTTGAAATCCTTTTGCCGGAGAACGCGAGCGAGGTTGTTCTGACTTGCAAGAACTCGGTCTTAGCGCTAAAAATGCAAATCTCAGACTTTAAGAGTTTTTCGTTTGGAAAATTCGTTTTTAATGTGTCAATTGACAAAGGGAAGTTTGAAGCGCTTGATTTCGATGGCGAAAACGTCACTCTGATCATATCCAATCTTAAAAATGGCGAGGATGTGAACGTTACCGTTGAGCTACCGTTTGAGATCCCGAAGGGAATGCATGTCTACTACTGGAAAGACTTCGATGGCAAGCCAATCGCTGTTAACTACACCATAGGCGACGACAGGAGAAAAATAGTTTTCACACTCAAAGATGGGGAAATCGATGAAGACGGAGTTGCGAATGGGAGAATTGTGGATCCAATAAAGATTTACTTTCCAAAGTTCAAGGTTGAAAAGAAGGTAGAGGGAAAGAAGGGTTTGCTCAGGGTAGAAAAAGATGAAGCCTTTGAGATCGGAATCGAAAGCAGTGGAAAAATAAAATATCTTGCCTTTGTCGACGCAGAGAACTTGCCTTCAAAGCCAGCAGAGTTTCCATACGGGCTTCTTAAGTTTGAGATCGAAGTCGAGCCTGGGAAAGAGGCTGAAATCCGAATTAATTATCCCTCGCTTGAAGATCTAATTGGCGACGAGGGGAAAGTTACCTTTTACAAGTTCAATCCAAAAACTCTGGAATGGAAGAGCTTCGATGCTGAAGTTGAAGGCAATTCCGTGATCCTTCGCTTCCAGGATGGCGGTTTTGGCGATGAAGACGGAGTTGTGAATGGCGTAATAAGCGACGACGGTGGCGTTGGCTGGGTTGGTTATCGTGGAACGTATGGAGCGGGAATTAGAAGCACCAGTCCTTCCTCTCCCCACGTTTATTGGCTTTATGTTCCGAGCGGGGATAGTTTTACTATTACGGTCAATTTATCCGACACTGGAATAAACTTATACGTTTACAACACTACGGGCCAATTGATCTATTCAAACACTTCTCTTCCCACTGGGACTTCTTATCACACTATTAACACAGGAAACGACTTTGGCTGGTGGCGAATCGAGATGAGCAGAACAATTAGAGGTTGGAGCTACTATGGTTTAAACGTTACCGGAGCGGATGAGATAAATCTCAGAGTAAATACGACACAAATTGATAATGTAGGCTATTACGGTATGAACAACTCTTTTATTCTTCACAACAACAGCAATTCAGTGAGCAGATACAGAGACTTCTACGTTTTTGGTTGCGAGTTCAGTTTAGCTGTTTACGATCCGGATTCTGGGTTGGTTATTAATGTAACTTCCCCAACAGGAACTATTTATAGCTGGACCCCGACAGGAGGAACTTGGGTTTCATCATCTTTTTCAGGAGACTGCGGAGTTTGGCGGATTAACCTAACCCAAACCAATTCCGCAGGCCATGATGATACAACATATGGAAACCGCTTCAGACTCGCAGTAAACCTAAGCGAAGGACTTTACTTCAAACCCCCACAGCTTTTAAGGATTAATGGCAGGGTTTTGCACGATCTATATCCCTTGGGAAGAAATGAGAACGAGGATTTGCCAATTGGGGGCGTTGAGGTTTTTCTTGTTGAAGATCTTAATGGCAATGGAATCCCAGACAATGGAGACAGAATTCTTCGCAGAAATCTCACAGACTTGAACGGAAACTTCAGCTTCTTGGCGGTGAAGGACATAACGAGGACTTACTTCGTTGTCGTGAATTCAAAGAGCATAAATGCAACGAACGCATCTCTCAGCTACAATCCAAATTTCAACATCGCCCACATCTGGGCTGAGCAAAGTTACCAAAGCTATGAAAACAACTATGCACAGGTTATTCCGTTTTTTGGCGGAAGAAATGCTGAGAGAAGCGATAACGTCAGCGTTAGCGGGAACACTTTCCAGGGATGGGCTGAGCACTACGTCACAATAAACTCAACGACTTATCAAAACGAAACCCTTTACTTTGGTTTTAACTTCAGTCTGGTTGTTAACGGAATCGATGAAGACGCTGACACAGCAAATCCAAGATTTTGTCAGGGTTGCCTAAGGCAATTCATTGCCAATGCGAATGCAATTCAGGGAAAGCAGAGAAGCTACTTTGTAGTGATGTCTGCTCTTACTTATGAGGATGAATACGGAAAATGGCGTCTCATAGAGCTCGATCCATCGCTTGGAACTTTGGAAATAACCGAAGCCCTCGAGCTCAATGCAACCACTCTAAACCAAGACATGACCATTACCGACGACAACCCAACGTTCGTAACTTATAGCTATGAAACAAAGTCTTTGATCACTGTAACAACGCAAATCGAGATCCCCGTTGGAGTTGGTGAAGACGGAATTCCATTTAGCGGAGATGAAGCAAAGCTTAAAGCGATTCCAAGGCCAGAGATCGAGATCTACGGCGGTAGTTTGAATCCGATCTTCAATGTAACAAGCTTTGCAAACAACGTTGAGTTCAGGAACTTTGCGATCTTTGGTAGCCAGAGCAACACTTATCCGGGGGCGATTAGAGTTTATGGTAACGATTTCATTGTAGAGAACATCTTCGCTGGATTGAGGGCGAATGGAACGGATCCGAAGCTAAATGGATTAAATAGAACTGGTGGAGCAAACTTCTGGATTGAGGGAAACAATTCAACTGTAAGGAACTCAATCGTAGCATTTGCAGAACGCTACGGTCTTCTTTTTTACACTTCGAACGTTAGATTTGGAAAGGCTGAGAACGTCATCGGCTACAGAAATGGCTTAATCTATGACGTCGGAGACAACCTCGGAGCTGAAAACTCAGCGAGCAACGTGACCTTCGCTAATTGCGTTTCAGCAAAAGCTTCTGCGAATGGGATTGAAAGCCACATAGCTTTGCAGGGAATCTTTGTTTTTGACTGCACCGTAGAGAACAACGGTATTGGAAACGAAACCGGTTACATTAGCGAGATAGCTGGGGTGAGAATAAATGCAAACAACAGCTTGGTTACGAGATCGCTCATTAGGGAAAACGGTATTGGAGTTTTGGTTTCAAATTCCGGAAAGCAGGTTTTCAATGTAACGATAACGAAGAATTCGATTTACAACAACTCAAAGCTTGGCATTGATCTTGCGAATGGAAACGATTTTGCCTTCAGAGGGGACAACGTAACGCTGAACGACGGAATTCTTAATTGCTCGCAACCTAACTGCGGAATGGATTACCCTGTTATTAGCTACGCAGAGTTTGACGAAAGCGAAGAGAAACTTTACGTAGAGGGCTTTATAGGCGATGAAAGCCTTGGCAGTGCAGCGTTTGCAAATTCAAGGGTTGAGATCTACTTAGTGAGAAACTCAACAGCTGGAGATAACTTGATTGGAAACAACTGGACCCTTAATAGTCCACTGCAAAAGCACTATGGAGAGGGCTTCGTTTACCTTGGAGAACTGTTTGCAAACTCAAACGGTAACTTCAGCGGAGAGTTAAGCGTTTCTGGAAAGGGAGTTGAGTTGAATTCGCTGATAACTGCAATCGCAACGCTGAATGGAAACACATCAGAATTTGGACCGAACTACTTCCTTAAGAAAAAGCTAAACCTATCTGCTGAAATCACAGTAAAGGAGATGAACGCAACGATAAAAGTAAAGGCATTCGAAAAAGCGAGAAACGTGAATGTTTACTGGTTTAAACCGAATGGGATTGAAATAAACTCAATGAGTGGTGATTACAGCGCAAATGGAAGCTTTGGAAACTTTTACTGGTGGAAGTTCGGCTCGATCAATGCGAACGAGGAGAAATTCGTTTATCTGAACCTAATTGGGGTCGGCTGTTTTTCGCTAAGCGATGCGCTAAACATAGGAATTGATCCATAGATGCGCATGAGAAGCAAAGATTTATCTCGTCTTCAAGAACTCTTCACATGGTTAGCCGTGCTAGAAGCTTTAAGCCAGTAGGGGTGCGAGTATGAATTTGTTTGAAGCCTTAGCTCCGCTCTGGATTCTGATAGTTTTCCTAATCCTCTCGATACTGATTCCGGGTTTATTGATCTGGTTTGGGCTAAAATTGATTGGGAAAAATAGGAGCGTAACAAGATGCGGAGTTGCAAACTTTGCAGCTCTCACATTATCTGCTGTTGTTTCCTTCTTTCTACACTTCACACCACTTGTGATTTTCCTACCGTTGATAGCATTCATAGTTTACTTCTACACACTTAAAACTCTCCTTGATGTTGGCTTCATCGAGGCTTTTGCTGCAACGCTCATGGCAGGAATTGTCGTATTCTTAGTTGCGGTCGTCATTCTAATTCTATTCGGGATCTGGCTTCTTTTTACACCCTCTCCATCCCAAATTATGCATATGGGGGGAGTTAGATTCTAAAAATTTATCCACTGTACGCCAAATCCACGCCGTCCTCGGTCAGGTAGAGTTTTCCTTCCTTTTCCACTACAAAGCCCTCAGCTATGAGGTACTCGAGATTGAATCTGAACTCAAAGTCTGTGATTTCTCCAATTTCCCTCTTCAGCTCACCTCTAGTTATCCCTCGATTTCCAATTATCTGAGCCATTCTTTTTCTTATAGGATTTGAAGACGCTTTGAAAAGCCTGCTATGATGTTCTGAATTTCTCTCCCGCTCACTCAACTTTCATCACCCCAATAAAAGTATTTTCCTGCCATTATCAAACTTTCTCGGTTTTTCAAACGCTCAGAATTCTGAATATTCTGCCTTTTTGTGGATTTCAGTTGCGCAAAGGTTTTAATTCTGTTCTGCTTAATTTTTATATGCGTAAAATTCTGATAATAGCCCTAATACTCTTCGCGATTCCGCAAATAGGAGCGATTGAAACGCAGAAGTCAATCAAAGCAGTCGCGGTGACGAGCGGCGAAGAACCCGAAGGCGTCGTGATAAACATAACCGTGGCAATTAGGGAAGGCAATGGAAGGGTTTTCGTTTCCACGGCTCCATTCACCGAAATAGACATGCAAGGTAGCGCGCAGTTGGCCGCGCTTACGGCTTGCGATCTTCTTGGCATCGACTTCACAAAGTTTGACTTCTTTTACGTGATCGAAGCAGACGCGCCAATTGTTGGCGGCCCATCTGCGGGAGCTGTGATGACTATCGCGACAATTTCAGCGCTGAAAAACCTTGAAATTGACGAAAGCGTCTACATGAGCGGAATGATCTACCCAGACGGCTTCATTGGCCCAGTTGGTGGCTTGAACTACAAGCTTGAAGCTGTTGCGAAGAACGGTGGGAAGCTCTTCTTGATTCCAAGCGGACAGAGTGTTATAACTGTTGAAGAAAAAACGATTCGGAGGGTTGGAATCATAAACGTTGTTACCACTGAACTAAGAGAGCTCAACTTAGTAGAATACGGGAAAAAGCTCGGCGTAGAAGTACTGGAGGTTAAGGACGTGAATGAAGCGCTCCGCTATTACACTGGTTACGAGATAGCGAAACCATTTGCGAGCGTAAATCTAACGCTTTACTCCGATGCGCTCAAACTTCTCGCAGACAAAATGCGTGAGAGCATTGGAGAGTTGAGGGGCTACGAAACAAAAGAGGCAAGAGAGCTGATCAACAAAGCCGAAAAGAGTTACAGTGAAGGAAATTACTACACCGCAATGAGCGAGTTCTTCCAAGCTAAGATCCTTATGAGATACCAGATGAACAAAAAGACGCTTGTGTCTGCGTATCAGATAGAGAACGAGATTGCAAGCGTAGAAAAGGAGATCTCACAGCTTAAGGACTACCTCAAAAAAGCTCCGGTAGGGGTCAACTCTATCCAGATAATAGCTGGAGCCCAGGAAAGGGTAGCTGAAGCCGAGAATGCTTTGAAGTTGGCAAAAAATGCAAAAAGCTCTGAAGACTTGCTTTACAACCTTGCCTATGCAAAGGAAAGATGCGAAAGTGCAAAAGTCTGGCTTTCGCTTCTTCCGCGGATAAAAGGAGACTACGCTTTGAACGGTGAAGACCTCAAGAAAAGGGCCGAGTTCTACATAAACCAAGCGAACTCGATCATAGTCTACGCTTCTTCGCTCCGGGGTTATCAAGACTTAATCACAAGCGCCTACGAATCGCTCGAAATCGCAAAGAAGCTATATTCAGAATCTCTTTATGCTGGCGCAGTTTTTGAAGCTTTGAATGCAATAACAGATGCGAGCATCTCAATCGAAGCAAAATACGGCGAACTTAGAGTAGAGGAGAAAAAGAAAAGCGCAGAAATCGCAATTGCAGAGGTTGAGCAAATAGGCTACCCAATTCTTCCAATTGCCTACTTTGAGTTCGCAGAAACATCGCAAAACACGTATGCTAAACTCCTTTACTACTCGCTCTCGGAAAGGATTGCGAAGTTCATGCTGAACGTTGCGAAGGTTAAGGGAGAAAGAGAACTCGTTCATGCAGGCTATGAGATTCCACAAACAACTCCAGAAACAAAGGGCTCGCTGAAAAGGATAATAGAGTCACCCGGTTTCGAAGTTGCGATTGCTTTGTTCTCACTCTCATTGATCGCCTACAGCATCAGGAAGAGGTAGCAAAGAGCTCCCGCAGAAAGAGTGCCGAGAAAGTTAACTGCGGAGTTGTTTAAATAACCTTTCTCTTCAAGTGTCGCGCCCAAAAAGCTGTCAACGTGAATCCCGATAAAGGATGCAAGTACTATCGGAATAGCATGAGAGAGCTCGGAGATTCCGAGTGCGAGAGAGACAACAAAGATTATAAGACACCCTAGCAAAGCAGAGATCTCCCCGATCACAGATATCCCGCCACTCGTTCCTGGAGCTACTTTTTTGAAATTCGTTATCAGATAAACGTTCTTAGCTGTTTTTCCAATTTCGCTCGCCATCGTGTCGCCCAAAGCTGTTCCAACAGTAGCAACGAATGCAAGCGCAAAAAGTGGATCCCTTGTAACTCCGAAGTTCATTGCAAAGAAAAGTGGGGCCAAACTGTTTCCGAAAACGTTTGAAAATCCACGAGCTCCCCCCGATGGCTCGGCAATTCCAAGGCTTAGTTTTACCGAATATCTGTACTTTGTGACGATTGAGCCAAGGAGATAGAAAACCAAAAGTATTGCGAAGAAGCTAAGATCTGTGAAGAGAATCGTCACCGTGCCAACAATGGTTGCGCTCATTAGTCCGCTCTCATCTGCGATTTTAGCTTTCAGGGCAAGCAAAGAAACGAGAAAAGAAATCGTGAAGGCAATCGCCAAGTCTTGCAATGAAGCTGTGGGAATGTAGATCCTGAAGATCGCGAAGGTCGTCGCAACTGCGATCAGCAAAAGAACCCTTTTGTCTGCATTTGTTTTGACCGTCTCCATCAATGCTGCTGAAAGGGCTCCAGCGAGAGAGATGAAAACGATGTATTCGGCTGGCAAAAAGATCGCGTTGATCAAACTGAAAAGAGAGAAGTAAAGAATTGAAGCCGAGGTGTAAATTGCAATATCCCAAAGCGGATACCTGCGGAATTCGTAGAAGAAAAGAAGGAAGAAGGAGGCGTAGATTATCTCCTTTTGCATGAAGATCGCCAATGCTGATAAAATAGTTGCGGTAACCAAAACCTCGAAGTCTCTCTCAAAGTGAACTGCATAGAAAAAAGTCGCTATGAGAGCGATAGCAAAGATGAGCCTAGGATCCAAGAGTATTCCGACGAGACCCACAAGCGAAAGCAATACGTGAAACATTGAAAAAGGTTAAGTAGTTGGGAATTTAAATCTTCAAGTGCTTAGGTTGCTATACCGCATCAAACTCGAGAGAGAGATTAGAAAAAGAGGCAGATTTCCCGAACACATCGTTGTTATCGGCTCCAATTTCGGAAATAAGTTCAAAGATTTTGTTGATTGGTGCGAGAAATTCGGGATAAAGGAGATAACGATCTGCACGAAGAAGAAGTTTGACTTCGATTGCCTGAAAAGCGAAAAAGTAAGGATAAACGTCGTGAACTTCTCTGGAAAGGAGGAGATAGTTGAGGCGATAAGAAAAATAGCGGAAAAAGTGCTAAGTGGGGAGATAAAGGTTGAGGAAATAAACGAGGAGCTTTTTGAATCCCTTCTAAGCCTGCGTTCTCAGCCAGATTTAATCGTGAAGGCTGGGAAGGAAATCCCGGATTTTCTGATATGGCAAAGTATATACAGCGAGCTTCTGTTTACGGACGTCGATTGGGAAACGATTCGCTACATAGACTTTCTGCGAATCATTCGTGAGTATCAAGGGAGGGAGAGAAGATATGGTAGATAATTTGCGGATCGTTAGAACGATTGCGGATTACCAGTTTGGAAGTGGCGCTGGAAAAGCGCTTTTTCCAGAGAGCTGCGAATTTCTGCTCTCGAAGAACGGAAAGATAAGACAAATCTTGGACAAGGGTAAGAGAATTGCGACGCTCAAAGCTGACACTGGGCTCTTAACTCTGAGCATCGAGGGGGCAAGAAGGCTTCACAGCTTTTTTGCTTTCCCTAAGCTCAGAGTTGTCGTAGCAAACGAGGTCTCGGAGTTTATTGCAGAGGGAAAAAGCGTTTTCGCAAAGCACGTTGTTGCGGTTGATGAGAATATAAGGGCTAACGATGAAGTTCTCGTTGTAAATGAAAAAGACGAGTTGCTTGCTACCGGAAAAGCTTTGCTCTCAGCGTTTGAAATGCTGGCACTTAAAAGAGGTGTCGCAGTAAAGGTGAGGCAGGGGGTAAAATGAAGGTTGATAGGAAAAAGAGCATTCTTTTGATTGAAAGCTTTTCAAAAAATAAGGATCTAGTTTTTGATGGTTCAATCGTCGCTGGAATTGGTTGCAGATTCCGAAAATTGGTTGCTAAGGAGATAATTGCTGGAAAAGGATGTCTCGTAATGCATGCAAAGGCTAAAAAAATTGTGCTCGGTGCTTCTTCGGTTTTTGGAGTTTTAGATTGCGATGAAGCGATTTTAATGAACAACTGTGTTGGAAAGCTTTTGGTTGCAAAATCTGCAAGAATTGCTGAAAATTGCAAGATTGAGGAAATTAGAGCTCAGTTTTTAGAGATCTCGGGTAACTCGAAGGTCGAAAAATTATTTGTTGAGAAGTTACGAGTGCAAAAGTTTTAAGGCCTGAAATAACCTTTGCGAATTAAATCCAGAGGCAATTTCTTTTTGTGAATTGCCGTAGCAACCAAAACCCCTTTGCATCCAATTTCGTATAGTTTCCCGAGATCTTCTAGGCTACCAACCCCACCACCAACAAAAACCGGATTTTCAGAGACTTCGACCGCTTTGGAGATTAGCTCGAAATCGACGCTAAGAGTTCCGACGCGCTTTATGTTCAAAACTATCACTCCCTCAAGCTCTAAAGTGTTTAGGAATTCGATTGCATCGACGAAGCTTTTGAACTTTTGGGAGCTGTCAACAAATTTGTCGAAGAAATCCAAGCTGACGTAGCATTTTCTGTCTATCCTTGTGATATCAAACGTCTCTGTTGCCAAAACAGGCTTGAATTTAATGCCTTCCAGCTCCTTTGCTTCCCTGAAACCACAGTCTGCTATCAACTCCTCGACCTTATTCGCGAGTTTTTCGATGAGCTGAAGGTTTTCACCCTCTCCAACGATTCTGTCAAGGTCTGCGACGTATAAAAACCTTGGCCTAAGAGTGTCGACGATCGAAATGGGATCGCTCGTTCTAAGGATGAGACTTTTCTCCTCGATCGGTCTATACTTCTCCCTCTCCCCTCTTTCAGCGTGAACTGCGATGCCTTTTCGAATATCGAGAACGAAGAAGACCTTCACGACTCAACTATTGCTGGGCGAATATAACGCTTTTGAAAATGATGACGATGTTCGTGTTTAGGTTTTTGGTTTCAATCATTGCCATCGGTAAATCTGCCCTTTTGCATGTGCAAACGCATGGACTAATGCCGTAGCAATTATGGCAGTTTTCAGCTCGTAGAGTTGTGTTCAAAAGCTCGAATCCATCAAAGAACCTACACCACGCATCCTGGTGTTCAGTGTCTCTTATCATTACGTAAGCACGATCAAATTTTCCCATCCATTGAACTCCCTCGCCGATATTGACGTTTTCGAGTTGTGAAAAAGTATAGGATTCGTTCTCCTTAACCAATATCTTTATTCTGCCAAACCCTTCTGCGGAGAAGTCTCCTTCCAGCATGGGTATCGTCATCAGCAGGTATTTGCTCGTTCCAGCGGTTGTGTTCACGAGAATTCTTGGCTCGTGTAGGAGCTTTGAATACTCGCTCTGTTTTGAGAAAATCGTCCCTCCTTCTATGGATATCATCCAGTTTCCATATTCGTATCCCAGAATTCCAACGGTTTTGTTTAAAGTACACGCTTTTTTATCGAATAATCCACTACAGCTGCTGGAATTATAGATTCGACCCGTAGAAAGGTTTAGGCAGTAGAGTTCAAAGTTATTTAAGGAGCAGTCAGATATTGAGTCTGTATTATTGACGAAGGCAATAATAAACTCCGGCCTTCTCTTTTCCAGTGAAATTCTCCCACCCTGGAGCTCGATCTCAACACTTTGTGCAGGCATACCGCCGAACGCCACTGAGTATACAATGTGCTCAATTCTCTTAAAGCTCTGCTCTAAGCTCTGCGACAGAACGCTTCTCTTCATATCTTCGACCATGCCGTGCACTTGAACGAAAACAATCGCAAGCACTGCCATCACGATGCTGAAGATGTAGATGTAGCCTGTTACTTCGGAAACAGCGTTCCTCATCAGCTCACCTCTATTGAGACAACTATAAAGTTTATCTCCCGGGGTTGAGCAGTTTCAACGATTATTTTTCGATCGCTACAATCGCTGTTCGCTAAAATACTCGAATCCATCTTTTCAATCGCCTTCTTCCATAGCTCGCAGAATTCGCTTTCAATCTCAAGCTTCGTTGTGTTGAATTGCTCTGTTGCATCGTATCTCATGCTCATTGTCACCCTGCTACCGCCGGCGGAGAATTTGCCGATGAAGTTGTAGAAGGTAAAGTAAACAGTATCGTTTGTTGCAATAACCGAAGGCTCGGAAATTGGAATCGGGATAACCTCGCCATAGGCCTTCTCGAAAATTCCAGATTCCAGAGTTACGATTCTACCGCTAACTTCGATGTTGAGGTTTTGCAGTTGTCTCTTTACATTTACACTGCCCAAATTAAAAGATAAATTAAGTCCAGCTGAGGTATAGATGCTACCCATGTTTAACTGGATAGTTTTAATCGTCGCTACCTCGCTACCGAACTTCATTCTCTCAACAAGCTCTTTTATTTCCGCCATCGTCTTTACGGCGTTTCTGTAATTGATGTTGTCTATGCCGGAAGATATCGTCGGATAGGACATCATGTAGATTATTCCAGCTGTAAAAACCATCACAAAGATTACCAGCATTGCTCCAACGGTCTCGGATACGGCTTTTGAATTCATAATTACCTCAGGATTATTCTGGCATCCTCGCCCGAAACAACGTTAACCTTGCTCTGCACGAATCCACAATCTTCTATGGGTATAATTATATTATCTAAGGGTTCGCCCCTGTTGTTAAGGGCAACATACTGAATGAAAGAGTTGCTGTTGTCGTTTATTTCGTATTCGCCGTAAGGAGCATCATCCTTAACTTTAAGCCTGATCACGAGGTCTATGACTTCATCTTTCTGTATAGAGGTTATGTTAAGCCTTATTTCCGTCTTTGTATCGCGTTCAATTATCTTGGGTGGTGGAACCCCAGAACTTAACTTGTTCGAAGTAGCAGTAACACCTAGAACCTTAAAAGGTGATAAAAATGAAATGTTGAGGCTTTCTACAACTGAGATATTAGTTGCGGCTATCTGGAAAGCGTTGAAAATTGTTCTGTAAGCTTCAACAAGTTCCTCGCTTGTTGTTGCGAAGAAGTAGCATGGCTCGTTGTTATCTGGGCGAAGTGATGCCATTTGCCTAAGAAATTCCTGAGCTCTTCCAGTTACATCTGTGCTAAAACCAATCGTGCAGATCGAGATGTTAAAGTTGACAAAGTCGTTAACCCTTTCGTTCTTTAAATAATTTGCGATGCACAAAGCTTGGTTTTTGCAACACTCACACCATGTGCCTCCATAACAGCAGTAAATTGAATTTCTACAAAAATCATAATTATAAAAGTAACAGGGAGGTCTTGTGCAGTAATTACAACCATAGTAACTCGCACTCTCGTTGCAGATCGTTGGCTCACCATCTGTAAGCAGTATTATTAGCGGTCTCGTTCCGGCTATGCAACTTGTGCAGTTATTTCCAGTTTCATTCCAGATCGGGAAAACTCTTGAGCCATGGTAGAGACCATCCGGATGGTCTGTGGCACTATCAGGTTTCAAGCCAAGAATACGATTGTTAACAGCACTTTTATCATTTGTCATATATTTAAGCACAGTTGAAGAGGAATTAACAACGATCCTTTGAGCATCTGTTGTAAAAGTTGTCAATCCAACAAAATCCTTTTCGCCGAGCATGCTGTTGAAAGTAATTCCAGCAAGCTTTGCTGCGTCAATGCGCTTTATTAGTGCGGTTGCTGTGAAAGTCACTGATTCTTTTGATGTTGGCACAACAACGAACTTATAAGTCCCAGGAGTCGGATTTTTGATGAATGCATCAGCATTCAAATTAAATTTATATTTATCGCCATATTTATAGGTATAATCATCGATTGCAACGTACCACGTATTTGAATACCAGCTTCCCCAAGATGTACATCTACTATTCCGATAATCATAATTCTCACAAATTTCCATTACAAACTTATCCTTACCCCTCACTAGAAACTCCTTTGTGTTATCTGCCTTCACAAACCAGACGTTCAATTTGCTATCGTTAAAGCTATTATATCCACAAGTGGAAAAGTTATATCGCCAGTAGTGAGTGTCCCCAGAGGGTTCAATCCCGATCCAGCTGCTGTTCCAGACTCTTTCACTCCATACTGGCAGATTCTGAACACCTACGACCGCCAAAAATCCATAACTACCGCCTGAGGGCAACGGTGGTAGTTCAAATTCGACTTCTTGTTTGTTCACATATTGATAAGTTTTGTTGAGAATCTCAGTATTGTTATACCTGACAACGATTGTCAGATTTATCTGTTCTGGAGCTCTTGCAACAACTTCGATCGTGTAATTTCCAGCAGGAGCATTGTTTTGTGAATAATATTTTCCAATTTTTCCTCCAGAATTATAATCGCTGTTCGACTCAACTCCATTTACATATAGCTTAATGAAAGATTCATCGTAGCCAACGTTATACCACGGACAATTCCCTGTCGCATTACTGCATGCTTTACACGCCGAATTTGAATACCAACTCGTAAGCCTATCGCTCGTATAAGCCCAGATCTCAAGTTTCCCTGAGGAGTTCAGCGTAACTGTTTCCTTTATAACATTCGGATTTACTGTAAAACTGTAATTCTTAAAGATCGTTGGCCAGATCATACTGCCCGAGACATCGATCACATGCACAACGCTTAAATTCGTTGCTCCCTCAACAAAGAAACCTCTACCTTCAATGCGAAGATTGACATCAAATACATCTCCGGGGGAAACAATCCTTGGCTCGATCCATTTCTTGCAAACCAGATATGGATTCGATTCTTCTGGTTTCAGAGAAACGAGAAGTTTATTTGCATCGCTTGCATTGCAGTGGGGCAATTCTACAATCTCGGCTTTAATCGTTGCGTTGCACTCGTAATCATTAGCACTGCTGTTTATTTTCACACAGTGAGTCCTTACCTCGTTCTCGTTGTTTAATCTCAAAGGTATCAACTTATCAGTCTCTGAACCTGATATAACACTACCGTTCCAGAGCGTTACGTTCCAGCGTATGCTTTTTTTGATCTCATTTTTATTGACAAAGCTAACCTTTAATCCGAAGTTATCTTCAAGAGCAACGCTGCTCGGAATAAACTCTATTCTTGGTTTTGGAATGAACGGACACTCTATGGATTTTTCGTACTCCACCTTCGGTTTCTCTTCTTTCTTTTCAGCTTCTGTCTGAAAACTTATAATTTCTCCTCCAGTCCCTACCACTATGGCTCTTCCCGAGTTTGATATAAACTTCGCTAAACCCAAGCCACTAGCTGCGGAGTATTTTCCACCCTCAACTAATATATGAGCAACATCTCCCGTTTTATTTAGCTTTGCAGAATATCCCAGCTTGCCTATCGTCGATGGCATCTCTATTTTCGTGCTAATTGATCCGTTATCTGGAAGAATTAGGACGTAGTCTGTGTAGATTGCAGAAATCTGCGATGCGACGTCTGCAAAGTTGTTCTCCACAACTCTTGAAAGCTGAACCTCGCTTAGAGTATCGTGAATCTGAAGACTCATCACAACTACAAAAACGCTCAGAATTCCCATCAGAATCAGATATTCCACAAGCAAAGATACTCCCTTCTCAGCACCCTTCCCCATCACAGAAATCCACCTCCGCATTTTTAAACTCAACTTTATTAATACTTACATAACAAATCCAACCATTTTTAGCGCAAAGTATTGCAAGTTGATTCTGAACCTGACTATCTGTCTGGGAACGTATCTCCATCAAATTCCTTATCTCCTCTTTCGGAAACGCAAGCATAGTTCTTGAACTTTCCATTCCTGCGATCAAGTTCTGCGCATAAATGTAGGAAAGAGAGAGAATTATCACAACAACCGCTGCAGCGAATAGCAAAATCATCTGGCCCTTATCATTCATCGCCATAGCGTTAACCTCACCTCTACAACCCTTGCATTTTGACATAGGGAAGTATCAACGACCACAAACCTACTCACTCTTATCGCATTCGGTGTTGGGGTTTTGTTGAAACCCTCGAGAACGAATACTTTAATTTCTCCTCCCTCTACACACAAAATTTCAGTTCTGGCGTTTGCATTTATACTCGACAGAATTACAGTCAAATTGCTCAAGAATTCCTGAGGAGGCTGACAGCGATCATTGTTGCATGTTAAATTCTTAATCATTCCCACTAAAGAAGTGTTTTCTCCGCTAGGATCATCCAGAACTCTCAAAATATCATAACCCAGTTGCTTCAACTGCACATTCTCAAATTCGCTCCAAGAAGGAGCTAACACTACTGTACTCTGAAAGATCGTGTAGGTTGCTATTAAAAGCAGAAGCGATGCTGCGACGCCTTCGAGTGTGAAAGTCTGTGCCTTTAAATCCATACTCTCACCTCCAGCTTTGCAACGCATCTGTCTCCAATGAGGAGTTCACAGTTGTCAACGAAGCTGTGATCGATGTAAACGATTCTCTCGAACTTCATCAACTGCGCCCCAGAGCTAAGATCGCCGTGGTTAAGAATTGGTTGGGAGTTATTGAGCAAAAGAGAGCCATTCAGATTTTTCAGCGAGGCATTGAGCCCATATGAAATGTGTGAGCCAAAGATGGTGAGATCGAGTCCAAGGTATTTCTTTACCTCGCTTCTACACACGTTGTTAGCCATGAGCTCTGCAAACTTCTGGATTTTGTTGAAATCTAGGTGGTTGTATTCCTTCTTGTTGTACGGAGCGTCAATGTTTAAAACTATCAAACCCGGTCGAAATTCTGCGTTTGTGCAGTTAGTTACATCAATACTCTCCCACTCGGAAGGATAACCGGGATCTTCAACTAGCAACGCGGCAACTCTATAAGCTTGGTGAGCTAAGTTAATCTCATTCCTGACATCTGCAAAGACCCCTGGCAGAAAGTTGGCTACAAAGATGAAAGTGAATAGGAAGATCGAGAGTCCGATAAGTAGGTCGAGACTTAGCTTACCCTCATCCATCGATAAAATTTGACATAGAACACATATAAGCATTTTGGTTTTCATCATTATAATAATTTTAAAGGCACGCAGCAAGGTTTCAATCTTAAAAAGTTCACGATCGCAAACTCATGAATTTTAAACATTTTTCCCCCTCAAAGCGTTCGTTAAAAAATCGGTTGTTGTATTTAAGCTCTCCTGTGGGCCTATGTGGTCTTAAAGACATAGAATAGTTGCCCACTAAACGCTCTCGCTCTTTCAAAGGCATCGCCGATAAAATTAGAAATAATTAGATAAATCTAAAAACCGAATTTATTATTGCGAGTGTCACGAGCTTGTCCTCGCCTATCGGTTCGCATATTATCACTTTCTTTCCCTCGAAAAATCCCTCTTTTCTACCCTCGCCTTTTGGAAATCCAAGAATTTCGGGCAAGTCTTCGGTTACGTGAAGCCCGTAGGAGATGAACAACGGCACAACGTAAACGACATCGCTCTTCATACTCCTTATCGCTTCGTCTGGCGATGGTCTCCTTTTCCTCGCAGCAAAGGCAATCTTAACTTCTTCAAACATTCCCGTCTTCTCTATTCTTTCTCTGTGCTTCTCCATGACTTCTCTGTAGTGCGAGAGCTGACTTCCATGACCAACTATAACTAGGCCAGCCATCAGATCACCTTACGTAGATTATCGAGTTGTTCGACTCCATCGTAACTTCGCTTGCCAAACCTCTCCGAATCCTTTCCTTGGAGCAAAGATCCTCAAGGACAACGATTTCAGAATTGCCGAGAAGCTTCAGATCGAAGTTTTTGTCCGCAAGGATCAGGAGAGATCTTTTTCCTACCTCGAACTTTTTTCCATGAGCGTTCACAACTAACACATCGCAGAGATCAACCTTGAGCTTTGAAAGCGCAACCTGAACGCTCGATATTCCTGGCTCGATTTCTGCTTTTTTAAAAAATTTCCCAAGTCCGGCAACCATCGGATCACCAGTTGAGAGAACCGCGACGTCTTTTTCACTCGCTTCTTTTTCGATCTGCGAATAGACTTCGCTCCCAAACTTTTTCAGAATCCTAACGTCTCCCTTTATCCAATTCTCAGCAAGCTTTAAAGCTCTCTCGCTTCCGTAAACGACTTCGGATCTCTCGATCAAAGCCTTTGCTCGATCCGTGACATGTCCCTCACAAATTCCTACCCCAATAATCCTCAGCAATTACATCCACCTCCGCACCAAAACGTTTTGCCTTCTCGAACAAATTCTCATTTCCCGCCCACCTCTTCAGCAGACCCCTATAACCAACGATGATCTTCTCTCCCCCGTGCTCCGAGAGGATTTCATCCAAATGAATCCCAAAAACAAAGGGCTGGAAGTCCGGATACTTTTTCTTCGCATACTCCCACGCCCTTCTCCCGGTTGTAATCGCAATCTTAGCATATCTTTTCGCAATCTCAACTTTTAAAGCGACCAGTTCCCTGCACCAAGGCTCAACGAAACCAGTGGTTCCGAGGATTGAAATTCCGCCTTTTATCCCAAGCTCTTCGTTCTTGGTTTCCTTCGCAACCCTCTTTCCATCGGGAATTTCGACGAGAACTCCTCCTTTGTAATCCGTCAGTTTGCACACTCTGCTGAAGTTTTCAAGAATCTGCCTCATGGCACTCTCGCTGACGGCTTTCTTACCGTTGATTTCGCCAATTCCTTCTCCGAAAACGATTCCCTTGCCAATGGCTTTTGCATGGACTTCGATGCCATTAGTTACATCGAATTCGTGATCTCCTGCGAACTTCGTTGCAATCGCAAACCCATTCTCTGCGTCTACTTCAACTTTTACGTCTATGCCAAGCGGTGTTGAAACGCTCACAACTTCGAAGTCGTGTTTAAGAGAAGCTATTGCAGCAACGATTGCGGTGGAAACAGTAGTTGCAGTTGTTATTCCCCTCCTAAGGTAGCCGTCCTTTTTCAGAATAAAAAGCCCGCTTTTAACGAGAGCTTCAGCCGTTTCATTGCACCACTCTTTGGGATACTCGTAGAGCTCAATCGGATCTCTCAGCATACTCTATTAGGCAATTGAGAATCGCTGCACAAACGTTGCTACCACCTTTACTTCCTTTCGTCGTTATCGAGGGCAAATCTAGGCTTGAAATTCGTAGCTTTGATTCTTCAGCGTTAACGAACCCGACAGGTGTTGCGACGATAAACCTTGGCCTGTACTTCTCTGCGAGCTCGTAAACCGCAATCGCTGCAGATGGTGAATTTCCAATCGCAACAACGCTCCCTTCGATGAGCTTCGCAATCTTTCTGAAACCCGAAGCGGTTCTCGTGTCATCACCTTCTGCGAAATCTGTCGCACAAATTGAACTCGCTCTGAGTCCGACTTTTACCATCTTCACGTCAACGATTATCCTTGCGCCATCTCTTATCGTCTTTACCCCTTCTTCTGGGTCTCCTTTGAACTGTACGATCTCAGCGAAGCTCGGATCCCCAGTTGTTGCAATGCAACGCCTTAGGATCTCGTCTTTCAGCGTATTTCCGGGAACAAATTTTCTAAGAATTTCTGAGCTTTTTTCTGCAATCTCTACGGCTTTAATCGTCTTTGCCCCCATTTTGGCAACTCTCGACTTCCTAGGTGTGAACATCTTCCCGTTTTTCACGATCGTCTCCGAATTTGGGACTATTAGCGTAGTGTTCATGTCGATCACTTCAGGATTCTCAATGATCTCACTTACTCGCATAAGTGAAACATTTTGCCCATTGCGAAAAGCGTTTTTCACGACGCCAATCTGTAGATCTCCACGCAGTGCGTAGATGAGCTCCATAGCTTTGACCAGATTTCTCCTTCTCGAGGAGCTCGATGGGTTGTAGATTGCGATCACAAAATCACCTTGGAGAGCGTAGACCAACCGAGACTCGATAACGTTCCAAGGGACTAGGAGATCGCTCAAGCTTATGACAACGTGATCCCCGCTTATCGGACAGCCGAGAAGCGAAGAAACCGCGTTAACAGCAGAAACCCCTGGGATGACTTCAATGTCAACATCGATGTTTCTCTCCATCAAATACTCGTAGACAAAGGGCAGTATTCCATATATACTCGGGTCTCCACCGCTTACGAGTGATACAACGCTGTTTTTAGCGAGTTCAACCGCTATCTCGACACGTTTCATTTCCTCTCTCATTCCAGTTGTCACGAGTTTCTTGTGCTTGATGAAATCCGAAATCTCCTCAACGTATCTCTTGTAGCCCACGATGTATTCTGATTTTTCGATGGCTTCAAGCGCTTTCAGCGTTAAAAGTCCTTTACCGGCGCCGATTCCAACGACATAGAGTTTACCTTGCGATTGCAACCGTAACACCCCCGTAAACTCTCTTTTTGAGCAAAAGCTCTCCTAAACGAGAAAACTTCAAGGCACACCCTTCCGCGACGTTTTTAACACCAATAAGCTTAGCCTTCGTCTCCTCTAAATCCATTTGATTCAAGTCCTCTTTCTTTACAAAAAAGAGGGGTCTTTTAATCACATCTGCAACTTTAACGATCTCGCTGTTTTCTTTTCCCTCTACGGTTGCGATAACTCGCACCTCTTCGAAGCTAAGTCCACACTCGTTCAAAGCCTTGGAAATCGCTTCAAGTATCTCCTTCGCTGTTGTGTTTTTTCTGAAGCCGATACCAACTGCAACACCTTCGCCGAACTCCATTGCAGTCGTTATCACTGCCTCGATTCCGATCTGCGAGAGGTGTTGAGCAACCTCATTCCCTCCGTGGTGACCACCGAGCAAAACTACCGCGTGCTTCATAGGCTTGTCAATCACGATCACTGCTGGATCGATCCATTTGCTTCTTAAAAATTCAGAAATCCCCCTGATTACGATTCCCGAAGCTAAGTATGCGACTATGCAGTCGAAGCGAATCAAGGTTTCCCAAATTTTCCGATCATAAAAAACGAGCTTTGTGTTCCATCTCTTCGAGAGATGCGCGACTACTTCCGAAAGCTTTTCTTTATCCTTCTCGAAGCACAGAACCGCTATAGAGGTGAGATCTACCCTCATAGCCGTGAACAGCTCTCCCAATTATTATAACCGCAGTTTTTCTAACTCCCATTTCACGCATCTTCTCTCCAAGTTCCTTTAGCGTGCAAAAGAACTTCATCTCATCCTCTCTTGATGCTTTGTAAACGACTGCGCAAGGCTCCTCGAATCCACGAACTTTCCCAACCTTCTCCGCAATGTAATCCGCCTTGTCCGCCCCAAGGAGTATTACGAGAGTCAGGGGTAGTCTTGCTAGCTCCTCTAGATAATCTTCGCTTAAGGTTCTCCCTTTTGGTCGAATTATTGCGACGCCTACGATTTCTGGAGTCGTAAGCTCTATTCCAAGCGATGCGGATGCGGAGAAAACACTACTAACCCCGGGAATTATTTCTGAATCGATTCCCCTTTTCCGCAACTCTCTAATCTGCTCCCATAAAGCGCCGAAAATGCTTGGATCCCCGCTTTGGATTCTTACCACGATTTTTCCATTTTTTACGTGCTCTTCGATCAAATCCACGATTTCCTCAAGGCTCATCCCATGACTGTCAACTTTTTCTCCCTTGAACTCTTTAAGCGCGTCTCTCTCGATTATCGAGCCAGGATAGATTATCAGGTCTGCTTTTTCGAGCAGTTTTTTCGCCTTAACAGTCAAAAGCTCCGGATCACCGGGGCCGAAGCCTACGAAGTAGACCTTCATTTCTTTGCCACCACCAAGCTGAAGTAGTCTGCGTTTTCGGGCAAATTCTTTGTGATCCTTTCGTCTTCCATGAACATCCTCTCTACGAACCAGAAATCGGAAAAACCTTGACTTTTCAGCTTCTCAGCAATTTCCTTCGGCTTTTTAGACTTCATAACCGCAACAACTTCTTCTTTGTGGAATTCGGGAGTTGTGACCAAAAGCGCTTTTTCAACAAAAACTTTCGTTTTTGCCAGGGCGCAAGAAACGCTCGTAATTCCGGGAACTATTTCGACCTCGATCCTTGGGTTTATCTTGACGAGCTCGTTGTAGAGGTGATGAAAAGTTGAGTAGAGCATCGGATCACCAAGACAGCAAAACGCGACATCACAGCTTTTAAAAGCTAACTCCTCCGCAAGGGTTTTCACGACATTACTCGCATCCCCCATCGGGAATTCAACAACTCTTGGCTCTCTTATATCTTTAACGAGCTCATAAGCCATTTTTCCGGGGACTATGACTTCATCGACTTTCTTTATAATTTCCACCGCTTTTAAAGTCAGCAGTTTTTTATCTCCCGGCCCGAGTCCGATTGCGTAAAGCATAGCGAAACTACTCCCCGAATATAAAATTCTTTTGACATCTTTTCCGAAAAACTTAAATAAAGTAAAATTGATCGACATCAAGGTGATTTGATGCACATCGCCGAGGGTTTTCTACCTCCAGAGTGGTGCGCTTTGTGGTTTGCATTCTCAACGCCATTCCTAATTTACGGAGCGGTGAAACTTAGGTCGAAAATCGCCAACAGAAGGGATAAAGTTCTTTTGGCTGTGTCTACCGGGTTCATATTCGTTCTCTCAGCGATGAAGATGCCATCTGTAACGGGAAGCTGTTCCCATCCGACTGGAACTGGGATCGCAGTTGTATTTTTTGGCCCAGCGATAACCGCTGTTTTATCTGCAATTGTTCTGCTTTATCAGGCTCTGTTGCTCGCTCACGGCGGAATAACGACACTAGGCGCAAATGTCGCATCTATGGGTATCTTTGGTCCATTTCTCGGCTGGATAGCTTACAAGCTTCTCAAGAAAAACCAGAGAATCGCAGTATTCATAGCAGCCTTCGTGGCGGACGTTGCTACTTATGTTTTAACGTCGCTACAACTTGCGCTCGCCTTTCCGGCGAATCCAACATTCTATGGCTTTCTCGATTCAGCAACTCGATTCTTGGCAATCTTTGCGATAACCCAAGTTCCGATTGCAGTGGTCGAGGCAATAGTTGCGGTTGCGATTTTTGAGCAAGTTGCACAGAGAATTGCGATGTTTGAGGTGAGCAAGGCATGAAGTTGTTCATACCGCTTTTTATCTTGCTCAGCTGGATTGGTGCAGATGAAATGGCTGAAGAGCTCATCAAAGAGATAAGTCCGGAGTTCGAACCTTGGTTCAGTCCAATTTTCGAGCCAAGCGGAGAGCTCGAAACCTTCTTTTTTACGCTCCAAGTTGCGATTGGAGCATTGATCGTTGGATATATCCTTGGATACTTGCATGGAAGATCTTGAGAGGATTCAGGTAAGGGCGAGGAAGCTGATAAGCGGGAGCTTGAACGTTTACTTTTGCCTACTCCTAATCTTCCTTGCGTCCATTTCCACAAAGGTTCAGCTTTTTTCCATCGTAGTCTTCACGTCTCTCGGCTTTTATGCAATCGGGAAAAACTACCTCAGAGTTCTCGAAATTCCCGTTATATTTTTGCTTCCCAGCCTTCTTGTGATCCTCTTGACAATTGAGGGTGAGAAAATCTTCGAATTCTGGGTGCTCAGAATCTCCGACAAAGCCTTGGACGTCGTTGGTTCAACGCTGTTCAGGATGTTTGCAATTCTAAGCATTTTAACTTATTTAATCTCAACGACAACACTTCCTGAGTTTATATCTGCGCTGAAAAAGCTCAGACTTCCGACTTTCTTGGTCGAGATGATGTTCCTAAGCTACAGATCTATACAAGTTCTTGCTGGTGAGCTGAAAAAGTTCGAGACTTCTGCAACTCTGCGACTCGGATACACCGACTTCAGAACCTCGATTTCAACGAAATCTCTGCTTGCGAGAACGATATTCTTGAGAGCGATGGATAGGGTTGAGAAAACGGTTCTTGCAATGGACCTGCGGGGCGAAGAGTTTCCCGATGTTGCGACTAAGAGCAAGGGATTTACGCTGGCTTTTGCGATCTTAGCCTTGGGTGCAATCCTATGCTTGAAGTGAGAGACCTTTGGTTCAAATACGACAAGGAATACGTCCTAAAAGGCGTGAGCTTCAAAGCTGATGGTGTTACAATTGTGATGGGCAGAAACGGCTCAGGGAAAACGACGCTGCTGCTCAACATAATCGGGGTGCTGAAACCGGAAAGGGGAGAGATAAAGATAAAGGGGAAAAAGATCGGCTACGGGAAAAAAGATTTAAAAGAGCTTAGGAAAAAAGTGGCGTTTGTTTTTCAGAATCCAGATGACCAAATAATAGCTCCGACGGTATGGCAGGAAGTAGCCTTTGGGGCGATGAATGCAGGAAAAGACCTGAACTTGGCGAAAGAGGCGTTGAAATTTTGCGGTTTCGAGGGATTTGAGGGCTATCCATGCTCAACGCTCAGCGGTGGACAAAAAAGACTTTTAACGATCGCATCAGCAATTGCGATGGATCCAGAGCTGATCCTAATGGATGAACCGACCGCTGGACTCGATGGTGTCGCATTCGAAAAGTTCGTGCAAATCGTAAGGAAGCTTAGAAAAAAGGGGAAAAGCTTCCTAATTTCGACGCACGATTACGATCTTGCAAAGGCCATTGGAGATCACTTCGTCCTTCTTAACGATGGGAAGGTCGTTTATGAAGGTGAGGAGCTAAGAAAGGAGCTTGCGAAGCGAATAGGAGTGAGGATAGGTGATTCGATGGAGAATAAGAGGACGAAGAGCGAAATAATTGGGATCGTATTCTCAAAGCTGAATCCCGACGCGAACAGCGTGTTCGCAGATATAGGCTGCGGAACTGGAGCTGTTTCGGAATTTTTTGCGAAATTCGTGAAAAAAGTTTATGCAGTCGAATCCGATGCTGATGCTTTTGAAATTGCGAAAGAGAAGCTCAAGAGTTACGAAAATGTCGAAGTTGTGAAGTCTGATGGCTTTGAATTCTTAAAGGAGCATGAGTTGGACATAGTTTTCTTCGGCGGAACAAGAGGGATCGATAGGATGCTCGAGGTTTGCAAAGCCAAGCGAATCGTTGTGAACGCTGCGAGAATCGAAGTTGCGACAGAGGTTATGAAAAAGATGAAGGAGCTCGGAATCTTTAAGGAAATGATAATTGCAAACGTTTCAAGGAGTTACGAGCTCGCTGGATTGACCGCGTTTAGGAATGAAAACCCGGTTTTCATAATCTTTGGGTCAAGAGAATGAGATTTCGACAGACTCGCCAAACTTAAACCTTGGAAAGCTCACCCTTTTTGCCGAAAGCAAGCCGTGGGCTAAAATTGGCAAAGCGATTGTTGCGTCGACGAAAACCTGAACTTTTTTACCTCTATGGCTTATCTTCCCCCAGCTTATGCCCTCTTCGAACGTGCAACCACTCAAGCCACCGAACTGCGGGGAATCTGTTGTTATCTGTATTGCGTAATCGTGCCCTTTGGCGTCGTAGCCCTTAAGCCTTGCAACAACTTCGGTTTGCTGGATGAAGTTCTTTGGAACCCCTCCGCCAATGTAGATCACACCAGTCTTCTTTGATTTAGCCACGAGTTCCGTCAATTCCTCCACATCTTTTATCGTGTCGACGACGCATCTTCTTTTTGCTAAAGAAGCTCCGATTCCAATTGAGCTATCTGCGATCGCTGGGCAGAAAATAGGGACACCTTTTTCGAGGGCTGAGACCACTATGGATTCTTCTTTCACTTCTTCTCTAATTCTCTCGGCTATTCTCTCGATTATTTCCCTCGAAGAGAAAACACCCTCGGATTCCTCAAAGATCTCGGAAATCATGAAATCGATCTCGTTGAACTCTTTTTCAAGAGCAAAAACATCGAAAATTCTGTCGATTCCATCTCTGAAAAGCTCCTCGTCGTTTACAAACTCGTGCCCAAGGTAGTGCTTGAAACCCAACGCCTCATGGATGTCGTGGAAAAGATTCGCACCCGTGGAGACCAAAACGTCAATGAACCTGTTTCTTATGAGCCAAGCAACGATTTTTCGCATTCCTGCAGGAACCATTGCTCCAGCAAGACCCATTAGAATCGTTATCTTCTCCTCGTTTAACATCTCGAGCCAGATTTCGAAAGCTTCTCCAAGCTTTCTGCCTTGGAATCCAGTTTTGCTCATCGATTTAAGAAGATCAAAAAAATCCCGATTCTTGACCTCTATCGGAACAGTTGGATGCATCATATCACGAATACCGCAGCCGAGACTACGGTTGTGAACTCGTTCTCCCCAACCTCTGCAACTGCGGTTATGTTGAATGTTTTCGCTGGCTCTATGTCGAACGCGGTTTTTAGCATATACGCAGCCATGTCCTCAGCGTGCCTCCCTTCCTCGCCGTTGCAGTAGCCGTGATATTCGGTAAGGTATCCATTGAGATTCGTGTTTTCTGGGATCGCAACACCAACGCTCGCAAATATCTTCTTTCCCGCCTCACAACTCGTCATCCGGGACATGACGCAGAAAACTATCTGCCCAGGAGAAAGCTCCTTCAAGCCCTCTTCTTTCGTAACTATCTCGCAACCAGGCGGGAAAATACTGCTAACGGTGACGAGGTTGAACTTCTCTATCCCTGCATCCCGCAAGGCTAGTTCAAAGCTTACGAGCGCATCCGCATGTTTACCGACTCCTGAAGTGAAGAAGACTTTTCTGGGCACCAATCTTCCATCCGAAACTATCGCAGATCCAGTAACTCTGCCAGCGCCTTGCTTGTATTCAACCAAACCGAATTCAGATGCCCCGAACATTTCCGTTCACTGTCCAACATCATACCAATTGAGTATTTAAGCTTTACTATTGGTTAAAGTGCTGGAATTGGGAGATGTTTAGTAAAATCAATTCGATTTGGAAAAGGAGCGTTTTTAGGAGAATTGTAAATTAAAATAAAATAGATAAATATAGATCTTGAGTTCTGTTTAAAGGAATCTTAGCCTCGAGAAATCCGTTTAAACAGAGCATCGCAAAAAAATAGCTGATCTGATTAGATTTAATTTACCTCTGATTGATAAAAATTTCTATTTTCTGAATCGAGTCGATAAGACTACTCTTGCTCAAAACAAGTTCGAAGGGATTTCTGCTTTTTGTTCCGAATTTACCCGAAATGACTCCAACGCTTTTTTTAGGAATTAAGGGTGAAGAATTGGGGGGACCCAAAACAAAAAAAGATATATTTTTGTGGTTTCAAAAAGTTGCGGTGATTGAAACCTGGGAAGAGTTCTTCGTTTTCGAAAGAGAACTCAAAAGGTTCGTCGAGTCAGTTGAAACTAATTCAAAAATCAAAAAGGCTCTAAAATACGTCATCTCCGCAGGAGGGAAGCGGGTTAGACCAGTCATAGTGCTGTTGGCAGGGAAAATCTGTGGGGGGAGTTATGAAAAGCTCATGAATCTTGCCTTAGCGGTAGAATTAATTCACACCGCGAGCCTCGTCCACGACGACATCATAGATAGAGCAAGGTTGCGCAGAAACAGACCAGCGCTTCATGTCGAATACGACTTGGCCCTTGCGCTTGTTCTTGGAGATTGGTTGATCTCCAAGTCTGTAGAGTTAACTGCTGTGTACGGCAGGGAGATCATCGAGGAGTCTGCGAAAGTTGGTATGATGATGAGCGAGGGGGAGATCATAGATTACTACAGCGTAAAGGAGAGATTCGATGAAAAGGACTATCTCAAATGCATAGAAAGAAAGACCGCATCCCTTTTCGCTTACTCTGCAAAAACTGCTGGAAAGATAGTTTCACGCGATGAAAAAGCAGTTCAAAAGCTCTACGACTATGGCTACAACCTTGGAATGGCCTATCAACTCGTCGACGACCTCTTAGAACACATGAGTGCTTTGAGGGACAAGAGGTCGGACTTCGAATCCTACACTCTACCCCAGATTTACGAAGAAAAATTTGGCTTGGAAAATGCGGTGAAAAAAGTGCTTTCAATGATCAAAACGTTCTCTGAGAAAAGCGTTTCAAGTCTGGATTACTTTAAAGATTGTGAGGAGAAGGGGAAGTTGGTAAAAATAGTTGACTACATGACCAAAGACATGCTTAGCCAGAGCGGTTTACTTCTTGAGCTTTCTGAATAATCTTGCGTTGTTCTCCAGCACTTTTTCCCACTCGGCAATCCCTGCGCCTAAAATTATTCTTTTTGCGATCGAATCGTCTATTATGTCCGATGGTGAATGTGCATCCGTGTTCAAAACGAGATCGCAAGAGAACTTTTCCGCCATCCTCGCAACGTGACCATTTGTCAAGCAATGCCCTTTCCTTGCCGAGATCTCAAGAAATATTCCGTTCTCCCTCGCTTTCTCCGCCTCCTCCTCGCTTAGAATCCCCGGGTGTGCGAGGATGTTTATCTCCTCATCGAGTGCAGACGAATTCGTCCCCTCTGCAACTGGTTCCACGATTGTTTCTCCGTGAACTATCACTATCTCCGCTCCTTCTCTCCAAGCGAGCTCAACAGCTCTTCCAATCAGTCTCGGAGGAACATGCGTGATCTCGACGCCTACAAGGAAATCGATGTCGAAGTCGAATTCTTTCAGCTTGGAAAGATTCGAAAGGATTGTTGAGATCGTGGAAAAGTCTGCATGATCAGTTATAGCAACCCCATTGTTTCCCTTGGACGCTACTCGTCTTATCAATTCCGCTGGAATTAGTTCTCCGTCGCTAAACGTTG
>JAVZNF010000019.1:0-34847 GCA_038882935.1 Archaeoglobaceae archaeon
GATTTATCACTTTTTGATAACCGGAAAGCTCCTAAGCCAGTTTAGGTCTGGAAGATACAGTCTTCTAAGATCCTTGAGTCCTATTCTGAGCATCGCGAGTCTTCCAATTCCAAGACCCCATGCCAATACTTTTCCCTTTATCCCCAGCGGTTCAGTTACTTCTTTTCTGAAGATCCCGGCTCCACCAAGCTCGATCCAACCAAGACTTTCGACGTAGACCTCTGGCTCTACACTCGGCTCAGTGTACGGGAAATACCCCGGACGGAAGCGAACGTCTTCAAAGCCCATTTTCGTGAAGAAGCTCTTGAGCAACCCAAGCAAATGCTTAAAGCCAACGTCTTTATCAAGCACAACACCTTCAAGCTGGTCAAATTCTGGAAGATGCGTCGCATCGATGCTCTCTCTTCGGTAAACCCTGTCGATGCAGAAAGCTTTCTGTGGAGGCTCTGGATTTTTTGCAAGGTATTTTATCGTGATCGCGGTTGTGTGAGTCCTTAATACCAACTGCTTTGCCTTTTCAAGACTCCATCTCCCTCCCCAGCCAGTCGATCCGGTGATCCACCCGTTTTCGTGGGTTTCTTTCACTTTCTCCACGTTTTCGTATTCTATATCTTCATAGCGATCGAGGTAGAAGGTGTCTTGCATGTCCCTTGCTGGGTGATCTTGCGGTTGGAAAAGCGCATCAAAGTTCCAAAATGAAAGCTGAACGTAGTTCCCTTTTATTTCCTTGAAACCCATGTCCAAGAAGATCTTTCTGCACTCTCGGATTATCCGTTCGTATGGATGAGTTTTTCCACCGAAAACGTCTGATGAGGGAACTGAGACATCGTATCTAACGAACTCTCTCCCTCTCCATTCTCCACTCAATATCAAATCCTGAGTGAGATCTCCAATCGCTTCTTTCACTTCAAAATCCGGTTTTTTCAGTATCTTAAAGCTGAAAGTCTTCTCTTCAATCGTTTCGATCAGTTTTCTCCTTTCCAAAATTGACTTGATCTCATCGCTTATCTTTTCTCTTTGTTTCAATTTTTCAAGCGCAACTCTCTCAACGGGTTCGAATTTCCCTATCACTCTTAGCTTTCCGCCCACGATTTCGATAACTTTCTTTCTCCTCAGCCATCCGACTGCGATTTCGAATTCTTTTCCAAGTTTTCGTCTGATCTCGCTCACGTCATTGGTTTCTGAGAGAGCGTTTAGCAAAATCTCCTCTGGAAAACCATTTTTCAAGTATCGTTCTCCTTCTGGTGTAATCTTGACATTCTGTTTCTTTAGCTCAAAAACTTCGGCAAAGCCTTTTTCTCGAAGCAAAAACACAGCTTTCATAACTGCATCCTTGTTGAGCCCAGAGTTTTTGGCAAACTCCTCGAGCTCGTAAACTTCGCCAATTTTTGCGTTGCGGAGGACATCGATTTCAATTCGTGAAAGCATACTCGCAGTTAGCAAAAACTTTTAAAGGTTTCTACCAAATTATTTAAGGTGATGTTATGGAGAGTGCAGTAGAACTCGTAGAGAAGCTTAGAGGTGGAGAACTGCGAGCAGAGGAATTGATAGAAATGTGCTTTGAAAGGATAAGGGAACTGAACCCAAAAATAAACGCCCTCGTAACCCTGAATCCCCGGGCAATCGAGGAGGCAAAAGAGGCAAAAGGAAAACCGCTTGCTGGATTGCCGATAGCAGTCAAGGACAACACAGATGTGAAAGGGCTCAGAACGACTTATGGCTCAAAGCTTCTTGAGAACTACACCCCAATCCAAGACTCGGTAATCGTGGAAAGGCTGAGAAAGGCTGGAGCGGTTATCGTTGGAAAGACAAATTTGCCGGAGTTTGGGCTAATTGCTTACACAGACAACACTCTTTTCGGTGCGACGAGAAACCCTTGGAATCTCAGCAAAACAGTCGGCGGATCGAGTGGAGGGAGCGCTGCTGCGGTAGCTTCGGAAATGGTTCCAGTCGCAACTGGAAACGATGGAGGTGGTAGCATAAGAATTCCAGCGAGTTTTTGCTCCCTATATGGATTAAAACCGACTTTTGGTCGAGTTCCTTGGTATCCTCAAATGCCAGTTTTCGTTGGGATGGTCTGTGAAGGATTTTTGACGAGGTTTGTAGAAGACACAGCATTTCTGCTCGATTTCGTAAAGGGATATGATCCGAGGGACATGCATTCTTTGCCCGACGATGGAATAAGCTATTACGAGAGTCTTGAAGAGCCGATAGACAACGTTAGGATTGCATTCTCATCCGATCTCGGCTACGCAACTGTGGATCCCGAAGTCGAGGAGGTTGTTAGAAAAGCAGCGTTCAAGCTTGAGAGATTCGGAGAAGTTGAGGAGATTAAGTTGAATGTCCCAAGATTAGAGTTCGAGCTTACGATGAAAGTCGTCCTCGAGTTTACAACATTCATCTCTGAAAAGCTCGAGGAGTGGAAAAAGGTGGCTTATCCACCATATTTAGCGTTCTTACCTATGGCTGAAGCTTTCACTTACAGAGAATACATAAAAATCGAGGAAAAGAGGCTCGAGCTTTGGAGAACGCTGAAGGAAATCTTTGAGAGATATGACTTCCTTGTTACGCCCACAACAGCTGTAAAACCCTTCGATTTGGGTAAAATAAGCCCAGATGAAATCGCTGGTAAACCCACGACACCAATTGGCTGGATGCCATTCACGTATCCCTTTAACTTTACAGGGCTACCTTCCGCTTCTATCCCTGCAGGATTTAGCAAAGACGGTTTGCCGATAGGTATGCAAATAACCGGTAGAAAATACGAAGATCTGGCCGTTTTAAGGATTTCGAAGGCTTTTCAGGAAGTCGCACCGTGGCAGAAGGTCAAGCCGAAGATTATAGAAGGTGTTTGAAGAGCGCATATAAGGGCTTGAGCTTCCATGGGATTTCGCAGTGAAGAATCTTTTCCAGATCCTTTGCACTTACGAACTTCATAATTTTTAAAAACTTCTCGTTCTCGCCTGCGAAGAGATCCCATAGCCTTCTGAAGAAATAAGCTCTCAAAAGTGGTTTTTCAAGGTATTTTTTCCAAAGGGAATCGTATTTTTCGAGTTTTCCGTTCTCCAACAAGAACTCGTTCGCAACTTTTCCGGCAAGGTCTCCGGCAATCATTGAAGTTGGAATTCCACCGCCAACGTGGCTTATTATCATGCTTGCAGAATCCCCAGCAAAGACGACATTTTCATAAACTGCTCTCTCCAAGGGCTTGTCGATCGGAAGCACCGCTCCGATTTTGCTCACAACTTCTGCCTTTTTCAAGAGTTGCGAGGAGTAAGGGAACTCATTTACGAATCTTTCCAACACTTTGTGAACACTTTCGTTGGAAAACTCCTTCCTAAAACCGACGCCGACGTTCGCGTATCCTTTGCCCTTTGGTATAACCCACCCATACGCTCCCGGGCTTATTTCTCTTCCCAAAAACATGTAGACACATTTCTCATCGCATTCAACGTTTTTCATCACGAACTGCTTTGCGGAAGCGATCTCATAGTTCCAAACTCTAAGAGCTTTCGCGATTCTGGAATTTGCACCATCACAAGCAATTATAACCTTCGCCTCTCTTTCTCCTTTGTCTGTGTAAAGTTTTCGATTTCTGTAGTTGAGTATGACTTCTCTTTCAATTCTGTGTCCCGATTCCTTCGCGATCGTCTCGATCATCTCATCTCTTCTTACAACATGGAATTCGAAGTCGATCTCGTAACACTTCCCATTTGGGAGACAAAAAGAGATCGTTTTTGTTCTGTTGCTCTCAAATCTCTTTGGCAAATCGAAGATCGCGTAGTCATCGAGTTCAGGCAGTAAACGCCTCATCTCTTCTTTTGTAGGGATTATTTCTCCGCACTTCACAGGATATCCGAGTCTTTCTCTCTTGTCAATCCCAAGCACTTCAAGGCTTTTGGACAATCTTCTTAGCGCAAAAGCCCCAGCAACGCCAATTCCAGCAACAATGACATCCACAAAGGAAAATCAAAGAGCTGTTTTTAAATCTTCTGGAAATCTGTGTAGTATGCGTTTATCTCGTCGAAGCACTTCAGGATTTTTGCAAGCTCTACTGCGATTATGTGGGCGCAAGGCTCTTTGCCCTTGAGATTTATCTGGAAGTCCGGGCACGTGCAGAAGAAGCTCTCGACGATGTATTCGTTTCTTCCCACAACTACAAAGAAGTCCAGATATTTTTTAACCCTATTCTCTCGTAGATAGAAGAAAGCCTTCTCCCCTCTTCTCCCGTAGTTGAATAGGAGGGATTTGTATAACTCATAGCCAATTCCCTTTTTTGCGGAATCCAAAACTTCACTCTTCAGTCTCATCTTGCGATGCGTCTATTTTCGAAAGCTCCACAATCATCGAAATTGCATCGATTCCATCGATCCAGCTCAGGACAATGCCATCCTCTGGCAAATTCACTTCTGGTATCTTTTCCCCTTTTATCACCTTCACCCCAATCCTCGCAATCGCATCGAAAGCGAGCTCGAGCTTTCCCTTCTTCTCGTTCTCAATCGCTTCCTTTAGAAGTTCTTTCACACCTTTTTTGCTCGTTTTTCCCTCTAAGTAGTATTCGAAAGAGGCAAGAACAGCTTTTATCGACTCAATTGTGAGACCAAAAATCTCTTGCTTTAGATCCGAGTCGAATTGATAGTCTTTGTTAAACATGTTTCTCATTTTCTCCAATTCCTTCAGGGCTTCGTTCTTCTTGATTTCCCTATTTTTGACCGCGTTGATTATACTAAAACAAGCGATTATTACGTCTTCGAGCATTTGATCAAACACAATGAGCGAGGAAGGATCAGTTTCGCTAACTCTTGTCTCGTTTATCTTGGAGATCCAGTTCTGGAGCCTAGTCTCGGTGTAGAACTCCATGGAATCAGTTCTTGTCGAGAAAATATAAGGGTTTCTCAACCTCCCTATCCGATGGATCATCTAGATAATAATAATTATTATTATAATAAACAAAAAATTTAAATATCTTAATGTTGCAAATCTATCGGTGATGGAGCATGGAGGACAAAAAGAAGGCGGAGGAAGTTTTCAAGAAGGTAAAGATATTTCTTGGATAAAAATATTTTTAAATATTGGAGCAAAACCCGTGAACGTGGCGTATCCTTTGCCTTTAGCCTCTTTTTTAGCCTTTTCTCTTTCAAACTCTGGAATTCTTGAATTTTTGCTATCCTATATCTTTTGTTTCTTTTTCTTCACTGCTGCAAATCTCTGGAATCATTTAAACGATGCGGAAGACGATGCGAGAGATGGAAGAAAAAATGCAATTTTTTTGATCAATAGAAGAAAAGAAGCAACGATTTTTTCGATTCTATTTTATTTTCTTTCTGCTTCAATTCTGATCTTCTCCAAAGACCCTATTTCAATCCCGCTTTTCCTTATTTGCGCTCTCTTCACGTGGATTTATTCGGACAAGCAGTTCTTTGGCAAGAAGTTTAAAAGGTTAAAAGAAGACTACAGAACTGAGCTTTTGACATATTTAATTGTGACGCCAAGTTTTCCAGCGTTACTTTGGACTTTTTTTGCTCCATTTTCAACAACTGCCTTGGTCTTTTCCTTGATTTTCGCTTCCCTCTACTTATCAGGTGTTCTGCTGAAAGATCTTAAGGACATAACCTCGGACGCAATCGCTGGTTACAAAACACTTGCGATAGTCCTTTCTCCAAGAACTCTCTTCAAGATTTCTGCTTTAGTATTGGTTTCGGTGATTTTACTCGTTCCAATTTTATCTTTCTTATCTCTTCTCCCAACTCGATCAATGTTCACGGCTTTTATATTGATTCCAGTTTTATATTCTATTTTTTCAATAAAAAAGCGTAACTGGGAATTAAGTGTTGAAACTTTCAACGCGATAAGGATATATGTGTTTAGTTATCCAATTACCTTCGCTCTGCTCTCGATACTCTCACTTAAATTTTAGAAAGACCATGGTTTCTCCTGCGTTTGTGCAAACATTTCTTTCGATTTCGCTCATGAAATTCTTGCTTAATTTTCCCGTGTATGAGGGGTAGGAAGAAATGATACCATAGCTTTTGAGAATTTTTGAGATTTCCACGATTCGTTCTTCAAACATCAGCATGAAGTTCTGGTCGATTATAGCAAAATCAGCTTCGTGAACTTCTTCGAGCACTCTCTCTATGCCCTTTCTTATGAATTCTCCAGCAAACAACGCTTTATCGTAAAAAACATCGGTGTCGAAAAAAGATGGATAGAACTTCAGAGCGTAGTCCATCAATCCCAGCGCAGAAGAGCCATAAGTCTCTTTGCTTATCAACCAGAGTCCATAAGGTGTAGCGCCAAGAAGTTTTTCTTTGCTCAGGTCGTTTTCAACGTTTTCCCTCATTATGAGACCTTGCTTCCTTAAAAATTCTCTAACGCTCATTCCATCGATCTCCTTTATCGCTATACCCTTCTTCACAACAGAAACCTTCTTAGCGTTGACGAGCTCATTGGCAAGAATTTCTGCAGTTTCTTCAAAGCTCTTTCCTCTTTCTGGAAAAGTGTCTGTGAACTCGCAGTCGAGTTTTTCCTTAAAAGAAACACATAGAACTTTTCTGCCCAGAACTTTACCGTTCAGAGAAATTTTTGGGATTCCAACGCCAAACTCCAATGGAAACAGATTCATCGCAACCGCAGTTTTTTCTTCATCTCTGAATGCTCTCAGCATAGTGTTCATTGGATATATCGTTTCTTCAAATATCCTCGAAACCTTTTCAATTTCAGAAGTTCTTTTTAACTTTAATAAAATCCTTATTAGCTGAATACGATTTTTAAAGAAAAGAAGTGGATATATCAGCAGATTAAATTCTCCCTTCTTCGCTTCTCTCAGCTTTTGATAAACGTTGCTTGCATCTCCCTCGAAGCTTTGAACCCAAGCTTCAGAATCGATTGCTAAAGCAAGGACTCCAGTGCTCCAGATACCCTTTGGAGTTATTATTCCCTCAACTGGAACACAAATAGAATTGCAATTCAATCTAACCTTTTCAGGACTTTTACTCAGATTTCCGGCAAGGAATAATATCGCCAAGTTCGGTTCTATGCTTAGGGATTTCTTTATTTCATCAACCGCACTTTCGGCTTTTGTCTTTGAGGTATAATGGATTTCAAACATTTAAAGAGCCCCGTAAGGATTCGGCCTCTATCTTTAGCTTATAAATCGATGCCTCGCTTGTCGAAACGAGTACAAGAACAAGTGTTCTCGATAGAGGGGATAGAAGTATTGTGTAATCCCTTGTTTTGAGTTCGGCGCTCTTCAAGCTTTCGTCTAAGATGAGTTGGAAAATCGCCTTCGTTTGTTCTTCAAAAAATTGCAGTAATTGAAGGTATTTTCTCTCCTTTATCCTCGCAACTATAGGTGCACCATCTATTCTATACACCGCAGAAACAACAACACTCGGATCAGCTAAAAATCTTTCAACACTATCTCTCAGAAACTCGAGCATTTTATTCTCCTTTTTATTTTCTCCACGTCTTCTTTCGTAAGATAGCCCTCTTTGCAAAGTCTGCGAACTTTTTCCATTGCCTTCTGTGAAAGTCCAAGGTTTTCGACTTCAAAGCCTTCACACCTTTTTATCTCTACAACAATGCCAACACCCTCAATGATAGAATAGGGGAAAATACCTTCTGCATGCGAGGACATACGGTGTTTTATAACTCTAAGCGTCCTTCCAAAGGGTTCACTATATCCAGTTGTTTTCAAAGACACGACGCTGTCCACAAGGTAGAGTAAGAGGTTTGATTCAACATCGAAACCCATAAGCGGCTCTTCGATAGTTATAAGCGATGTGGAGCTCTTACGCATGTTCTTGAAGAACCAGTTTATCTCGCCCCTGGCCTTTGAATCCATGGACACGACAAGCGGGGAAAAAGAGTCGATTACGACTCGATCAAATTTTTCAATTATCCTAAAGAGTTCCTCGTTGATTATAGTGCTCTCCTCTGCGTAGAAGTGCGCAATCTTTAGCTTTTTGTTCTCCACATCCTTGCGAAGATCCCATCTCATCGATTCCGCGATTCTCAAAAAATCCTCGGTTTCAAGGTCGAAGGAAACATAGGCACACTTTTCACCATTTTCAAGCCCATCTAATATGAAATTAAGGCAGAAAATCGTTTTTCCGCAACCAGTAGCGCCAAGGACAGCGTTTACAGTGTTCTTGATAAAACCACCATCGAGTATTTCATCCAATCCAAAGACACCTGAGCTGACTCTCATTGTAATTATTACTTCTCTTCCCTGTTAAAAACTTTTGCATAGAAAGTTTTATTTACAACCCTCAGACTGCTTGCATGGCAAGAAAACCAGCAAGGATGTGGAGAAGAGTCAAGAGACCTTACACGAGAATCGAATACATTGATGGTGCGCCGGGAACGAGAGTAAAGATGTTTGACATGGGTAATTTACAGGCTGATTTTCCTGTGATGTTAACGTTGGTTGCAAAAGATGAAGTGCAGATAAGGGACAATGCCTTAGAAGCTGCGAGAGTTATTGCAAACAAATACATCGCAAAAATGGTTGGTGCTAACAACTACAGGCTGAAGCTTAGGATCTATCCGCACCACATTCTGAGAGAGCACAAGATGGCAGTTGGTGCAGGAGCGGACAGGGTTTCTCAGGGAATGAGAGCTGCTTATGGGCGTCCCGTGGGGAGAGCGGCGCAGGTGAGGCCCGGGACGAAAATAATGTCAATTTGGGTGAAAGCTGAGCACTTTGAATTTGCGAAAGAAGCGTTTCGCAGGGCTTCGATGAAGTTGCCGACGGATACAAGGATAGAGATTGAAAAAGGTGCAGAACTGCTGAAGGGGAAGATCTAATTTTTATGCGATTTTTTGACACAAGAACTTCTTCACTCGTTCCTTTATTTGAAGACAGAGTCAGAATTTACGTTTGTGGAATAACTCCTTACGACTTCTCGCATCTCGGCCATGCACGGAGCGCTGTTGTCTTCGACACCTTGCGCAGATACCTCGAGTTTAGAGGGCGTGAGGTTATTTTGGTGCAAAACTACACCGACGTAGACGACAAGATCATTAAAAGAGCTGTAAAAGAGGAGAAAACAGCGAAAGAGATCGCGGAGAGATTTATTGCTGAGTTCGAAGAAGATATGAAGGCGCTTAACGTCAAAAAACCAACTTACAGCCCGAGGGTAACTGAAAACATTCCCGAGATTGTGTCCTTCATTGAGAAACTACTTGAGAAGGGTCACGCATATCAAGTAGACAACGAAGTCTATTTTCACGTCCCATCTTTCGAGAAATATGGCGAACTTTCGAAGCAGAGTCTTGAAGAGCTAAATCGGCATAGAATTGAGCCAGATCCGAGAAAAAAAGACGTTAAGGACTTTGCCCTTTGGAAAAGTGCAAAAGAAGAGGACTTTATAGCTAAAGCCTACTTCAATTCCCCTTGGGGTCTTGGCAGACCTGGATGGCATATAGAGTGCTCAGTAATGTCGTCGAAGTTTCTTGGAGTCCCCTTTGAGATCCACGGAGGAGGTAGAGATCTCATCTTTCCTCATCACGAGAACGAGAGGGCTCAAACTTATGCTCTATTCGGTACAGAACCTGTGAAGATCTGGATGCACAACGACTTTCTAAAGATCTCGGACGAGAAAATGAGCAAAAGTCTTGGTAACATAGTGCGAATTCGGGATGCAATTGCGAAGCATCGCGGAGAGGTTCTCAGATATTTTCTCCTGACTGCGCATTACAGAAGTGCTCTGAACTACAGTGAAACGGAACTCGAAAAAGCACGAAAAGCTTACGAGTACTTAAGGCACTCTCTGCTAAACGTAGACATGGAAATCGCTTTTCTCAAAACTTTTGATTGCCAAAGAACAAAAACTTTTGATCTCAGAAGCTTCGAAAACGAATTTATCAGTGCGATGGACGACGATTTAAACACTCCAAAGGCGATTGCGACGATTCACACCTATGCGAACGTTGTCAACAAAGAGTTGCACAACCTCAACCTCGAAACCCTTGAGCGCTTCTTAGAAATGATGCTGAACTTTTTCAGCGTTCTTGGTCTTTTTGAGGGCTGGAAAAGGATAAGAGTTCTCAAGAAAGAAGAAGTTGAGCTTTTGCGGGAGAGGGAGTTTGCGAGAAAGTCGGGAGATTTTGAAAAAGCGGACAAAATACGGGAAAAATTCCGAGAAAAGGGTATCGTTTTACTCGACACGAAGTGGGGAACGAGGTGGAGGTATGAATAGATTGGGGCACCTCGGCTTTTCCTTACTTCTTCTCTCTCCGTTGCTCAAGTTTTTTCCTATCTCTTACGTTCTCTTTGCTATTGCACTTGCGATGCTCCCAGACATAGATCTCGTTCTAAGGGTTGAACACAGAAAATACACGCACAATGTAACATTTGCACTCCTTATTGCGGTTTTATCCTACGTTTTGTTGGCTTCATTTTTGCTTTCGATACTCGCATTTTTGAGCGTTTTACTCCACGTAATCGCAGACCTCATGACAAAGCAAAAGTTCGCCCCGCTATACCCATTTTCACAAAAGAAGTATGCCCTGAAATTGTTCAGATCCGACAACAAATCTGTGAACTACATCGTCTTCTTGCTTGGCTTAATTTCTTTCATGCACTTCTCGAACGTCGAAGTTTCGTTGGATCTGATAAGATTTATCTGATGTTTGCAAACTTGGCTTATGGAGTCTGTCTTCACACTTGACGTTGGCTCGACAACACAAGACTTCGTGCTCTTCAATGATGAGAACTTGAGGAATTGTCCAAAGGCAATTCTACCCTCACCAACTCGAATAATCGCAAGGAAAATAGAGTCGAGCAAAGAGGACGTTTTCCTCCACGGTTACACTATGGGAGGGGGAGCGATAACACACGCAGTACTAAGGCACGTGGAAAGAGGTTTCAAAGTCTTCGCAACCCTCAGATCCGCGCTCACGTTTTCCGACAATATCGAGAAGGTTAGGGAAATGGGTGTCGTGATCACTGAGCATGCAAATGCGAAGAAGATAAAGACTGCGGACGTGGACATGGAATTTTTTTCCAAACTTCTCGAGTCAATCGAAGTCCCTATGCCGAGGATTTTTGCGGTAGCGGTTCAAGATCATGGCTTCTCTCCGAACGAAAGCAATAGAATCTTTAGGTTCAAACTCTTCAGAAAGGTTATTGAGAAAGAGAAGTTTTTGGAGAGAATGCTTTTCAGTGAAAAAGAACTGCCCAAGGAGTTCAACAGGATGTGTGATGCAGTTTCGAGCATAAAAGATTTTAGAGAAGGCGACGTCTTTGTGACCGATACGTCTTTTGCTATTCTCTCAGGATTGGCGAGCGTTTCAAAGCTTCCAGCCCTGCTTATAAACTTTGGAAACTCCCACACAACTGCGGCAGTTGTTGACAAGGACTGGGAGATAAGGGCTTTGATCGAGCACCATACGAACGTTCTTCGGAGAAAAGGAAAAGATTATGTCAAGGATCTGTTCTCAAAGTTCCTGAGGGGAGAAATAGACAACGAATATGTTCTGAACGACATGGGACATGGATGCTATGTTGGAGAGCTGATTGAGATAAAAAACGTGATCGCAACAGGCCCAAATGCGGAGTTTTTTGATTACGAGGAGCCTAAGGGGGATCCAATGATCTTTGGGAACTTAGGAATGCTGGCAATGCTTTCGAGAAGGGAACTCATTTGACTTTGGAAAAAACTATATTTCGGAACTCGAATGCTTTTCATGAAAATCGGAATAATCGGGGCAAGCGGTTACACTGGATCGGAGCTGTTGAGACTCTTAGCGTTTCACCCAAAGGTTGAAGTTTTTGCAGCCTCCTCACGTAGATTCGAAGGCAAGAGGATTTGGGAAGTTCACAGATTCCTAAAAGGTTTCTACAATCTCGAGTTTTGTAAGCCCGAAGATAGGAAATTCTCGGAGTGCGATCTCGTTTTCACAGCGGTTCCGCATGGAGAAGCGATGAACTACGTTCCAAAGCTCCTCGAACTCGGAATCAAAGTGGTCGATCTGTCCGCAGATTACAGACTGCCAAAGGAAGTCTACGAAAAGGTTTATGGTAAAAAGCATCTGCATTACGTTGAAGCAGTTTTTGGAATTCCAGAGCTGTATAGGGAAGAAATAAAAAAGGCGAAACTAGTCGCAAATCCTGGCTGTTACTCGACTGTTGCAATTCTTTCACTTGCACCTCTGGCAAAGCTCGAGCTCATAGATAATGCCGTGTTGGATTGTAAGAGCGGGATAACTGGTGCTGGGGAGAGTCCCTCTGAGTTTACACACTATCCGAATCTTCATGAATCAGTAGTGGTTTACAAAGTAACGGATCACCGCCACTACTACGAGATAATCCAAGAGCTCCGAAAACTGCAAGAAGATGTAAGAGTCCACTTCACACCCCAAGTCTTTCCTGGCTCGAGAGGAATCTTGGCGAATGCCCATGTATTCTTGCGTGGCGAGTTGAGCAGAGAAGAGCTATACAAGATATACGAAGATTTCTACAGAGACTGCTACTTTGTAAGGCTTCAGGACGAGGTGAAGCTGATTCAAGTCAGGGGAAGCAATTTCTGCGACATTGCAATATTTAAAGGTGAGTCAAGAACTGTTGTGGTTGCTGCAATCGACAACATGGTAAAAGGGGCGAGTGGGCAAGCGATTCAAAACATGAACCTCATGCTTGGCTTCGACGAAACCTTGGGGCTTAGGGTTCCGCCGATGTTTCCATGAAAAAATTTTTTAGTTGCGCAACAATACGAGAAAAATGGAAATCGTCACTGTGAACGTCGGTAAGAAGGGAATAACGGAAAACTTATTAAACGAAGTAAGTCTGCTACTCGAAAAAAGGGGCATTGTGCGGGTAAAGCTCCTCAAGAACTTCAGCATGAGGAACGAAAAAGAGAGGGTGGTGGGAGAGCTGAAGGAGAGGTTGAAGTGCAAGATTAGAGATGTTCGTGGTTTCGTGATAATCGTGGAGAGGTGATGGTATGAGCGTGTTCGATGTTCCAGCAGAGTTGTTGATTCAAAGAACTGCAGAAAAGCTTAAAAACGCAATTTCACCGCCTGAGTGGGCAAATTTCGTGAAGACTGGTGTGAACAGAGAAAGAAGCCCGGAGCAGAAAGACTGGTGGTTTATCAGAGTTGCATCGATACTGCGAAGAATCTACATCGACGGACCAGTTGGTATTGAGAGACTTCGAACTTTTTACGGCGGCAGGAAGAGGAGAGGTGTGAGGCTCGCACATTTCGCAAAGGGTAGCGGAGCAATTATCAGGAACGCTTTGCATCAGCTTGAGCAGTTGGGTTACGTTGCAAAAACGAAAGAGGGGAGAGTTGTAACTCCTGCAGGTAGGGCTTTTCTTGACAAAATAGCGAGCGAAATAAAAGAGGAGTTGTCTCAAAAGTTTCCTGAGCTGAAGAAATACTGAGGTGATTGCAATGGACGACCTCGAAGAGATCCGTAGGAGGAAGTTGCTTGAATTACAGCGACAGCGTGAATTGGAAGAGTTAAGAAAACAGGAAGAAGCCAGAAGGCAGTTCGAAGCGCAGAAGCAGGCGATACTTCGTGCAATTCTTGAGCCAGAGGCAAGGGAGAGGCTTGCAAGACTGAGGCTTGCGCATCCAGATGTTGCGGAAGCCGTCGAAACGCAGCTTGTTTATCTAGCTCAGGCGGGAAAAATACAGACGAAAATAACAGATCAGATGCTTGTCGAGATTTTGAAGAGGGTGCAGAAGAGGAGAGAGACAAAAATAGTCAGGAAGTGATTTTATGGGTAAGAAAACGCTTGGTGTTAAGCTAAGGCTTGCGAAAGCGTTGAAGCAAAACGTTAGAGCTCCTGTTTGGGTGACGATGAAGACCAAGCGTCGCGTCTTTGGAAGTCCTAAGCGGAGGTATTGGAGAAGGAGGAAGCTGAAGGTGTGAGGTGTTTGCCATGGCAAACATACAGCTCGAGAGAGTTTACTCGATAAGGCTCAGACAAAAGCTCGTTCACTATCCTCGATGGCTGAGATCGAAGAAGTCGGTTAAATACCTCAGAAACTTTCTCAGCAGGCACATGAAGGTTCCGCCTGAGAACGTGAAGTTTAGCGAAAAGCTTAACGAGTTTCTCTGGAGCAGAGGTGCGAAGTGGGCACCAGCAAGGCTGAGGGTAAGGGCGGTAAAATTTGACGATGGAATCGTAGAAGTGGAGCTCGCATGAAACTCTTGGCGGTTCGTGGCAATCCGCTGATTGGGCTTTACGCAAAAGTTTCGGAAGAGTTCGCAATCTTAGGCGTGAGAGATGAAAAATTCGAAACCTCTTTGAGGGAAATACTTGGTGTCGAGATTGTGCTCACAACGATCTCCGGTTCTGAGCTTGTTGGGGCGATGGTTGCTTTGAACTCGAGAGGAGCAGTTGTCAGCAATAGCATAAGCTCAAAGGAGCTCGAAATTCTGAAAAGCAAACTCGATGTCAAAGTCGTTGATACTCCGATGACGTGTCTCGGGAACAACTTTCTTTTAAACGATAGAGGTGGAATCGTGCACCCAGAAGTGCCAGAAAAGATAGTCGCCGAAGTTGCGGATTTTCTCAGCATAGATATCCTTCCGGGGACCATTGGGGGAATAAAGACAGTTGGCATGGCAGGCGTTGCTACAAATCGCGGAGCCTTGTTGCATCCAAACGCAAACGAGTGGGAAGTGAAAAAAGTCCGAAGCGTCATGGGTGTCGAACCCTTAAAGGGCACCGCAAACTTTGGGAACGATATGGTTGGCTCGAGCATATTGGCGAACTCGAGAGCTTATATTGTTGGTAAGGACACAACTGGTTACGAGCTTGGTGTGATCGACGAAGCTTTGTTGCCGTGAGGTGATGTGATGTTTGAGATCCGTGGTATTTATAAGGATATTGAGGGTTGGAAGAAGTTCAGGAAGATAATACCTGCGGAGAAAGAGAGTTTGGCTATTGAGAAGTTGTATTCCATAATCGGAAGCAACCACAAGGTTAAAAGGAACCTCATAAGGATCCAGGAGATCAAAAAGGTGGGCGAATGAGCGAAATCGAGGAAAAAGTGGCGATTCTGCAACAGCTCCAAAGAGAGTTTGAGGTTTTGCAAAGGAGAATCGTTGAACTCGAAATTCTTGCCAACGAGTATAGAAAAGCTGTTTCTAGTCTCGAATTTTTAAAATCTTCGGAAAGCATTGTAAATGCACTCATAAATTTCGGTGGTGGAGTTTTTGGGTACGCAGAGATAAAGGAGTCGAAAAAGTTTCTTGTCAACGTCGGTTCTGGGATCGTTATTGAAAAAAGCGTCGATGATGCGCTTAGCTTTGTGAAGCAAAGACTTGAAGAGGTCGAGAAGGCAAGCGCAGAAGCTACGAATGCGTTGCGAAATGTTGCAATCGAGGCTAGCAAGATTCAGCAGGAGTTAGCGGAGCTTTCGAAGAAAGAGAGAGAAAAAAAGGAGAAGTAGGATGTTCAAAGTTTTCAAAGAGAAGTTAAGGCAACTTAAGGAGAGAATCGACTTCAGCGAGGCAAAGGAGAAGTTATCCGCGATTGTCAGTGGGGAAGTTGTAATAAGCGAGGAAAAGGTTGACGAAGTTTTGGATGAGCTCGAAATCGTGTTGCTTGAGAGCGACGTCGCATTGGATGCTGTTGCTGAGATAAGGGAGAGGATGAAAACTCGTCTCGCTGGTAGAAGGAAGAAGATAACGGAGAGTCTTTACCAGATCGTTGAAAGTGAGCTGAAGCAAACTCTTATCGAGATTCTGGAGAAAAACTACTTCGATCTCGAAGCGGAGATTGAAAGAAGGTTGAAGGAAAAGAAGCCATTGAACGTAGTCTTCGTAGGTGTAAATGGAACAGGGAAAACGACTACGATCGCAAAAATGGCAAAGAGACTTATGGACAAATACAGCGTTGTAATCGCAGCTGCAGACACTTTTAGGGCAGGAGCAATAGAGCAAATAGAGGAGCATGCAAAAAGACTCGGGTTAAAGGTTGTAAAGCACAAACCTGGCTCGGATCCGAGTGCTGTGATCTTTGACGCAATAAAGCACGCCGAAAGCAAGGGAATAGACATAGTTCTCTCGGACACTGCAGGAAGGATGCACACAAAAAAGAATCTTTTAGACCAGCTCGAGAAAATAAAGAGAGTTACGAAACCGGACTTCATAATCTTCGTCGACGAGAGCATTGCTGGAAACGATGCAGTCGAGAGAGCGAGGATGTTCAACGAATCCGTCGGTATAGATGGAACGATTTTAACGAAAATCGACGCGGATGCGAAGGGCGGAACAGCGATCTCGATCGTTATTGCGACTCAGAAGCCTGTTCTCTACTTAGGCACCGGTCAAAGCTACGAGGATCTTGTGAAATTCGAGCCAAAATGGCTCGTCGAGAGAATATTTTCATGAAAGCTGTAGTTCCATTCAAGCCGATAAACCCAAAATCGAGGCTTGCAAAGGTTCTGAGCGAGGAGGAGCGAAAAGAGTTTGCAAGGCTCATGTTACTCGATGTTTTGAGAGCCTTAAAAAACACCGGTCTTGATGTGAGGGTCGTCACAACTTCTCCGATCGACATACCAATGGACGTTGAAATATTTGAAGACCAGAGATCACTCGACGAGTGCATAAACTCCGAGTTGGAAGAGGTGCCGAAGGCCGTGGTGATGTCAGATTTACCCTTGCTCAATGAGCAAATCCTTCAGAGGTTTCTCGAAACCGAAGGTGACGTCGTTATTGCTCCAGGCAGAAAAGGGGGGACAAACATGCTGCTTGTTAGAAGAAAAGGGTTCAAGGTTTCTTACCACTACTGCAGTTTTCTGAAACATATAAACATCGCAAAGTCGATGAACTTCCGCGTTACAATTTTCGACTCTTTTTACTCTTCAGTTGACGTCGACAGCGAAGAAGATTTGCTTGAGCTTATGATCCATGGAGAAAGTAGACTTTCAAGGAGCTATCTCGAGAAAATTGGTTTCAGGGTTGAGTTCGAAAAAGTTCCAAGATTGCTGAGAGATCGATAGGGTTATAAGAGTGGAGGTGTAAAATTCTTTCATGAAGAATAAGAAGGTTCTCATCGCAGAAGATGACTTAGCCTTGCTCGAAACCTTGGCAATTATGCTGAAGGACAGATATGAGATCTACACCGCAAGGAACGGGGAAGAACTCATAAAGCTCTTCAAAGAAAAGAGGCCCGATTTGGTTGTGACGGACATCCTAATGCCTGAGATCGATGGTGTTGAGGCTACGAAACGTATCCTTGAAATAGACCCCAATGCGATAGTCATTGGGATTACTGCATACTATCTCAGCAAAGCAAAGTCTTTGCTCGAGGTGGGGGCCAAAGAGGTTTTGGAGAAGCCATTTACGAGGAAGAAGCTGATCGAGACAATTGAGAAATATCTCTCGAAATCCAAAACCTAAGCGTCTTTGAGCTTTTCTCGGCTCTAAAGGCCATGTAGCCGAGTAGTATCGCGCTTGAGAGGATCCAGGGATATTCGTAGCTAATAGAGTACAATAAGAAGCCGATCGTTTTTCCAATCCCAGCGAATATCTCCCATGAGATTCCCATGAGCGCGATTGCAAGCTCTCTCTGCTCATGTGTAACATAAAAGCTTTCGAGTGTCGAATCTGCAAAGATTATGGCAAAATCGCTGACGGCTATGAGCACTATTGCATAGCCCAGATCGTTTATGAATCCAAGTGAAGCGAAAATCGTGGCTACAGAGAAGACAGCGATTAAGTGAAGCTTTGGAGCCTCGAATTTGCCAAGAATTGGCGATGCTATGAGCGTTGCAACAGAAGACAGCAATGATGCGGTCGTTATTAGGAGAGCGACCTCTTTTTCTACATTGAATCTCAGGGCCACGTAGTATTCGACGTTCATCGCTGTAAGCCCTAAGGCTAAGCCGAAGATCGAGAATACAGTGAAGATCTCTGTGAGCCTTGGACTTCTCTTACTCTCGATCTTTTCTCTTTTTTCTTCCAGAAATTGGTAGTAGAGAGTTGAAAACGCCAGCAATAGCAAAATAGGGCTTTTCATCTCGAGATAAACAAGCATCGCCCCCAGAGACATACCGAAGTAATGCGAGGCATGTGAAAGGATCAGATCTTTTGCTCCTCTCGCAAGGTAAACGACTGACACATAGTTAATCGCTGCGAACACTGTGAGCAGAACTGCTGTAAGGACCACGTTGTTCTCCACCGCAACAACCGCAATCGCCAAAGAGATTCCTGCGACGATCATTGCGAAAGAGTAGCCACTGTGTAGCCTGCCCAGAAGGTAGTAGGTAAGTACGGCAACTATCGTCGACAACAGTGCCAAGTAGCTGTAGCTCTCAGCCAGGCCGTTTTTGATGATCGAAGGCGTGTAGAGGGCGAGAGAGAGTCCATACAGGATCCCAACCATGAACTCGAGAATTGGGAGGAGCATACGCATCCCCCCATAAATTTTTTTAGAAGGAATTCAAACATTCTACTACAACATTTAACAGCACAGGATTTAAATAATTTTCGCCAAAAATCTATCGTTAAAATTCAGTCTCCGAGAACTTTTAGAGCCAATTTGGCAAGCGATGGATTAGTAAGCAATAATTTAAAAATCTTGAACACGTTTTTCAAGCGCAAAAGCGTTGAAGGTCGATCCATATCAATATCTGAGAACTCAAAGCTCTTCAACGCTTTAACAATAGCTTCAAGCTCTTCGTCTTCCAAATTGTAAACTCTCCTGAGCTTCTCGCCGAGTCTTATCTCTCTTCCCAGCTCCTTTAGGAACGCACTCCTATATTTTTCAAGGTTCGGGAAGTTCTCTGCAAGCTTTTCCGAAGCGATAAGTAAATAGAAAAGTCCACCTCCTGAGTAGGGCTTTACCATGCCTGCGGAGTCGCCGATAAGGGCGACTTTTCCCTTAACGAAGTTTACGAGATTTGCTGGGATTAAGCCGGAGTTCAGCTCGACAACGCTACCCTTAATCCTCTTCGAAACAGATGGGTGTTTCTCGATTAGATTTCTGAGATATTGCAGTACGTTTCTTTTTGCGATCACACCGATCTTTGCAGTGTCCGCGATCGGTATTGCGTAGGCAAAGAATTCACTGTAATTCCTCCCAAGATAGATTTCGACGAAGTTTTCGTCCATTGCCTCAAATTTAGCCTCGATTTGGATTGCTGAGTAAAATCTTGGTCTTTTAAATCCAAAAGCCCTTGCAACTTCCGAATAAACGCCATCTGCACCGATTATAAAATCCGGACGAATTTCTCTACTTCCAACGATGGCTTTTTCGCCTTTAAAGTTAACTTTCGTCTTAACAAAAACTTCTGCAAATTCTGAAGCCTTGATAAGGAGCATTTCATCGAGGATCTTTCTTTCAATGACAAAGGCTTTCCCCTTAGCTTCAAAAAAGTTCCCAGAAGGGGAAAAGAAGAAAGCTCCTTTTATCTCGTTCTCGACTGCCTTACTTACTTTGCAATACTTGCTGTATCTCTCAAAGCATTCATAGCTTATTAATCCAGCGCATTGCACGGGAAATCCTGCAGATTGATGCTCCTCAGCGATTAAAACGTCGTTCTCTTTGCCGAGGAGCGTTGCACTTAAGCTTCCCGCTGGTCCTGCGCCAACGATCAAGATCACGAGTCGAGTAGGAAAAAAGATATTTATCCCTCACTATATGCATTGTGCTCATTTACGAAGATCTATGCCCGATTTGCGGAAAAGACCTTAGCTTTGAAGAAATCGAGAAAGGACTTTGCCTTACTGAGAAAAAGAAGATCTGTGAAGAACTCGGATTCGAGTTCGAATCTTTTTTCGAAAAATGTGTCGCTCCGCTTAGGGAAATCCAGAGGATGTGGGCTAAGAGGATTCTCCGTGGAGAGAGTTTCTCCCTTGTAGCTCCAACTGGAATAGGAAAAACTTCTTTCGGTCTTTCCATGGCTCTATTTCTTGCGACTAAGGGGAAAAAATCTTACGTGATCTTCCCGACTTCTCTCCTCGTCAAACAGGCGGTCTCAACGCTAAAACTTTTTGCTGAGAAATTAAAGTTGGATGCAGGATTTAACGAGATAAAGAACATATCCATCGGCTTTTACTACTCCGAGGTTAAGAAAGACGAATTCGTTGGGAATCTCAGGAATTTCGACATAATCATAACAACCTCGCAGTTCTTAGCAAAGAACTTTGAAATGCTTAAAGATTTTAGATTTCACTTCATATTCGTCGACGACGTCGATGCCGTGCTAAAATCTTCGAAAAACGTTGATAGAATTTTGCAAGTTCTTGCAAGAGAAGAAAAAGGTGTTCTTGTTGTCTCTACCGCAACAGCGAAAGTCGGTAGAAAGGCTGAGTTGTTTAGAAAAGTCTTGAACTTCAGCATAGGCTCTTCGCAGTTTTATCTTAGAAACATCGAGGACGTGATCGCAAATGGCGCAAGTCTTGGGGAGATTCTTACAAAACTTGGAAAAGGTGGAATAATTTATGCAAGAAGTATTGAGGAATGCGAAAAATTGTATGAGAATTTGAAGGATTTTAGAGTTGGGATCGTGACTTCTAAGGATTCGAAGGATTTTGAGCTCTTTTTAAAGGGTGAGATCGATCATCTCATAGGTACTGCACATCACTACGGGGCGTTGGTTCGTGGGATAGATCTGCCAGAGAAAGTCAGATTTGCGGTTTTCATTGGTTGCCCTGTTCATGGGATAAAAGTTGAAGACATCGACAGGGTTTCGCCTTCGATGCTCAAAATCCTCGCTCATCTTTACAGAGACGACGAAAGGATTGAGAAGTTCATCCCAAAGCTTAGATTTGTAGAAAAGGTCAGCGAGGAGCTTAGAAAGGCTCTGAAGGAAGTGATGACAGAAAAGGAAGTTTTGGTGAAGGACGCTGTTGTTAGAAAGGGTGAAATAATCTTCCCAGACGTTCGAACCTATCTGCAAGCCTCTGGACGAACTTCGAGGCTTACAGTAAGCGGGCTTACGAAGGGGGCGAGTTTTGTTTTTGAAAGCGACGAAGAAATCCTTAGGGCGTTCATCGAAAGAGCAAAAATCTTCGATTTGAGTTTCAAGAGCTTTTCAGAGATAGACCTCGAGAGGCTCAGGAAGGAGATCGATGAAAGCAGAGAAGTTAGGAGGGAAGTGAAGTTGATAAAACCAGCGCTTTTCATCGTGGAAAGTCCCACAAAGGCTAAACAGATAGCAAGGTTCTTTGGAAAACCGGGGATAAGGTTTATAGATTCGGTTCCTGTCTACGAGGTCCCCACCGAAAACTACCTATTGCTCATAACAGCAACACTTGGGCACATCACTGATCTCGTGACAAACCGCGGCTTTCACGGCGTTGAAGGCTTCACGCCGATCTACACGACCATAAAGCGATGCAAAAACTGTGGAACCCAGTTCACAGAAAGTGCTTGTCCGAAATGCAAGGGCAACGAGTTTGAAGACTCGAGGAGAATAATCTCAACGCTAAGAAAGGTTGCAGAAGAAGCTGAGGTTGTGATCATCGGCACGGACCCAGATGCAGAGGGAGAAAAGATTTGTTGGGATCTTCGATGTCTTTTGTGCGGGGAAATAAAGAGAGCAGAATTCCACGAGGTGACAAAGAGAGCAATCGTTTCGGCGCTGAGAGAGCTAAAGCAACCAAATCTCAACCTCGTGAAGTCACAAATCCTTAGGAGGATCGAGGACAGATGGATTGGGTTTGAGTTGAGTCAGAAACTGCAGAACAACTTTGGAAGGAAAAACCTCTCCGCAGGGAGAGCGCAGACACCTGTGCTTGGATGGATAATCGATAGGTACAGGGAGTCGAGGAAAAAGAAGACAATCGCTGTTCTACAAGATCTCGACATAACTTTGGAGCTCGAAACGAGTGAGAAAGAGCTTAATGTGAAGGTTGAGCTGATCGAGCAGAGGGTTGAGAAAAGAACACCTTTGCCACCGTATACGACAAACTCTTTGCTTTTTGATGCAAACGCAATACTGAAGATTTCCACAAAGCAGACGATGCAGATTGCACAAGATCTCTTCGAAAACGGGCTGATAACTTACCACCGCACAGATTCAACAAGGGTAAGCGAAGTTGGTATGAGCATTGCAAAGGAGTTCTTAGGTGAACATTTCCAAGGTAGAGAGTGGTTCTCGGAAGGTGCCCACGAGTGCATTCGTCCAACAAGGGCGATAGACAGAAACTCGCTCGAAAGGTTGATATATGAGCAAATCCTTGTGGTCGAAAACTTCAGCTGGATGCACTTCGCTCTCTATGACTTGATCTTCCGCAGATTCATGGCTTCGCAGTGCAGAGACTTTGAAGTCACGGTCAAGAGGTTTCGAATTTACGCGAACGGTAAGGAGTTTGAGGAAGAAAGGATTGTGAACGCAAATGGCAAGGCTTACGATCTTTTTAAGTCAGTTTGGGTCAGGAAAGATCTTAATCCGGGTGTTTACAGGACAAAAGTCGAGATCAGAAAGGTTCCAGTTGCCTCGCTTTTGACGCAAGCTGAGCTGATAAAGCTTATGAAGGAACGTGGGATTGGGAGACCATCAACCTATGCGACAATCGTCGATAAGCTTTTCTCGAGGAACTACGTTATCGAAAAGAATGGCAAGCTGATTCCGACGAAAGACGGGATCGAGGTTTATGAGTATCTGGTTGCGAATTACGAACGCTTCATCTCGGAGAACAGAACTAAGGCCCTCGAGGAAAAGATGGATGCGATTGAGAGAGGAGAGATGGACTACCTAGAGGCGCTGAAAGAGTTGTACGAGGAGATAAAGCTCATAAGGTAGCTAAAGTCCAAAGTCTCTTTTTATTTGCTCTGCAACTTCTCTGCCAGCAATCAAGCTACCATTCATGCTTCTCTCCGGATAATTTGGTCTCGAGGTCATCCCAGCTATGTAGAAGCCGTTGAGTAGTTTGTATGGTGTTATCTTTTTCAAAAATCCCTTTTCGTATATCGGGGAACTGAACTTCGCTCTAAAAATTCTGATCCAGTTCACATCTTTGCTCTTGACACCAAACTTTTCCAGCTCTTTGAGGAAAAGCTTTTCGATCTCGTTGTCTTGTAGCTTGAAAAACTCGCTTTCCGGTGTTGTATAGCTTGCAAGGTAAACAAGATTTTCACCGTAGTCTTCAAAGGGCATGAAGTTTGTGTGCTCGATGATTGCGCCAAAGCTCGCTCTGTCCACGTTGGTCCAGTAAACGTCGGAAATGCTTTCTTTGAGCGACAAAAGTGCGCATATCGAGCTTTGGTAACGTATCTTTGGCAGATTTAGTTTTGTTGAAAGTTCTCCAAGCTCTGGTAGTGGAGCCGTGAAAACAATCGCATCAAACTCCTCGCTGTTAACGCTCCATTTCCCGTTTCTTTTTATTTTCGCAGTTTCTTTTGTAATCTCGATTCCTTCGCTCATTCTTTCGATCATCTGATAAAATCCGTGTCTAAGATAGCCGATCTCTTCTCCCCTGAGCTTTCTGTTGCTCCTGATCGCAACCCTTGCAAGAAGCCATGCATAACTCACTTCTTTCGCATTCTCACCGAACTTTGCATTCAGCATTGGAATGAAGAAATTTTCGAGCAGTCTTTCTCCGAGCTCTTTTTTTAGAGCTTCCAACGCCTTGATTTCGTCGAACGCTTCAAATTTCTGCCTTCTACTCTTTACTGTAAACATCGCAAGCTTTAACTTGTCAAGAAAACTCATGTATGGGTAGCGTAAGATCTCAAGAGGTGTGCTGAGCGAGTAGATCTTCCCGTCTTTTGCAAAACCAACTTTTACGGTTTTCCAAACGAGCTTTGAGCTTAAACCGAGTTTTTTTATCAAGTCGAGAAGTTCTTCATCGGTTTTGAACACGTGATGGTAGAACTTCTCAATGCAGTAGCGGCTGCAGAAGCTCGAAACGAGCCCACCAATAGAGTTTTTTTCAAAAACCTTGACCTTTGCAAACTCCTTAAGCTCCATTGCGCATCTCAGCCCAGTCAATCCAGCGCCAACGATTGCGATTTTCATTCAGAAATTTTGCGAATCTTTTTAAATACTTTGCCTTACGAGTTTTATGAAGATCACGATTTTGTCTGACAACAAGGTGTTACTTCCGAGGGCTTACAAGGCGGAATGGGGTTTTTCAGCTCTTATCGAAAGTAAGGAGACGATTCTGCTCGATGCAGGTCAGAGCGTTGCGTTTGAGAATCTTGTCGCGATGGGAAAACCCAAGCCATCGATAGTAGTTCTGAGTCATGGACATTACGACCACACAACTGGGCTGAAGCATTTTTTGGGCAACGTGAAGATCTACGCACACCCAGACGCTTTTCTGCCCAGGTATTTCGAGGGGAGATACATAGGGATTCCATATCAAAAAGAGTTGATCGCCCATGGAAATGAGCTAATCGAACACAGAGAGCCAATTGAGATAGCAAAAAACGTTTTTGCGCTTGGTGAGATTCCAAGAACGTACGAAACAGCTTTGTTGAAAGACTCCTTCATCGTTCGTGGGAATGGAAGAGAAAAAGATGAGATAAAGGACGACCAAGCGATTGCGATTAAAACTGAGAGAGGGATTGCGCTCATCCTGGGCTGTTGCCATTCTGGACTGAGAAACACAGTCGAATGGGCTGAAGAAGTCGTTGACGACGAAGTATTCGCAATAATCGGAGGAACACACTTGATCGCTTACGATGGATCGAAAATCATCGAAATCCTTCGCAGTCTTGGCGTTGATTTCATCGCTCCAACGCACTGCACCGGCCTAAAGGCGGAGATGATCATCGCAGGAGAGTTTGGTGAAAAATACAAACCCACCGGCGTCGGTAGTGAGTTTGAGTTTTGAGTCATCATCAGCAATATTTATAAACTCCAATCGTTTCAATAGCCTCATGTATGAGAGCTTGGTTAGCATGATCTCCCCACCAGTTGCAGTGGCGTTGATGATCGTTGTAGGGCTTTTGCTTTGTCTTGCGGGGTATAGGTTTTTTAAGCTCTACACCGCAGCGATTGGTTTTATCATCGGTTTTATCATTGGATCTTACTTTTGGCATTTCTCTTTGTTTCCGATAGCAAGCGGTGTTGTTTCTGCAATTTTCTTCTGGCTGATCTATAGGCTCGGTCTATTCGTAACCGGAGCGGTCGTTGGTTACATGTTTGCAGATATGATACTCCCAGACAAGCTCATCTACAGCTACCCCACTGCAATCCTCTTTGGTCTGCTGACCTTGTTCTTGGAGAAGGCTATGCTCATACTAATAACGGCGTTTCTTGGCTCTACGGCAGTGACTTTTGCAGTTTACACAATTACTAGCGGAGAACTCTTCACGACTTTTGTGGCAGATCCAAGACACTTGGTCTTGGTGGTGTTTGCATCTCCGCTTTACTTCCTTCTCTGGCTCGTTCTTGGGGTTATAGGCGTTGTTTCTCAGCTCGTTATTGCGAAAGAGGAAAAGAAGTCCGAAGATTGATAACACAAATTCCAATTTCTTTAGCACCGAAAAAGCGAGCTACGTTTATTAGGGATTGCACTCGATTTTAATTGGTGGAAGTATGTTCGAGATAAGGAAGGGTATTTTTGTCGATGATCTGAAGAACGTGAGCATAAGAATTGGAGAAATCGCCGAAGAAGAAGAGGAATGGGAAGCTTTAGGACCGACGCCGAAACCGGGAATCTTAGAGCTAAGGGAATGGGATCACAAGTTGCTTGAACGCTACGAACCATTCTACGCTCCTATGCAGGATTTCTGCAATCTCTGCACCATGGGACCTTGCGATCTTTCATTCAACAAAAAAGGTGCCTGCGGAATTGATTTAAGAACTGCGAAAGCGAGGCTTGTAACGATCGCCTGTTGCATTGGCGCCTCTGCGCACACAGCACATGCAAGGCATCTTGTTGACCATCTGATTGAAGAATTCGGCGAAGATTTCGCAATTGATCTTGGCGGAGATGTGAACGTTGAAGCTCCCTTTGATAAGAACCGTCGTAGGAATAAAACCGAAAACTCTTGGAGATCTGAGAAAAGCACTTGAATGGGCTGAAAAGGAGATAGTCAAGGTTTTACATTCGACGCACATTGGCAACGAAGAAAGTCTTGTGGATTACGAAAGCAAGGCGATGCATGTAAGCATGGCAGACCACGTTGGCATGGAAGTTGCAGACATTGCGCAAATTGTTGCATTTGGTTTCCCAAAAGCGAAGCCGGACACTGATTTAGTTCCAACGGGCTTTGGAATAGTTGACACAAAAAAGCCGGTGATCTGCGTTGTTGGGCACAACGTAATGTATTCCCGCCCAATCATCGACTATCTTGAGAGATCTGGAAGAATTGACGATTTTGAAGTTGCGGGGCTTTGTTGCACCGCACACGACATGACAAGGTATAGAAGCAAGGCAAAGATCTTTGGTCCAATTAGCTATCAGCTTCGTGTCATAAGAGCGGGATTGCCAGACGTTGTTGTTAGCGACGAGCAGTGCATAAGGGCGGATTTGGTTGATGCTTGTAGCAAAATGGGAATTCCGCTGATCGCAACAAGCGACGCTGCAGCTCGCGGATTAACAGATGTGAGCGATTGGAAAGCCGAAGACATCGTTGAAGTGCTTGTGAGCGGAAAGCTGAAAGGAGTTTTTCTGCCAGTGCCTGAAAAGGTTGGAGAAGTCGCTCCTAAGGTTGCTGAAGAGATTTTCAAGAGAAATAAGGACAGAAAATACAAGTTCTTTGCAAGCGACGATGAATTAAAGGCTGAGATCGCGAAGTGCACGCAGTGCATGAGTTGTGTTTTCACGTGCCCGCACAATCTACGAATCGACATCGGTATGGCTCAGGCGCAGAAAACTGGTGATTTGAGCAAACTTGCAATTCTCGAGGAGCAATGCTTAGCCTGCGGTAAGTGCGAGCAAAGCTGCCCAAAGCAAATAAAGATCGTTAACGTAATAATGAGGAGCAACTTCGAAAAGCTCTATGCGAAAACTGGAAAGACAAGAGTTGGCAGAGGACCGATTCAAGACACTGAGATTCGCAAGGTTGGACAGCCAATCGTTTTTGGGCAAATTCCCGGCGTAATCGCAGCGGTTGGGTGCATAAACTTCCCCGATGAGATGAAGTCCATTGTTGAAATTCTTGAAGAGTTTCTGAAGAGAAAATACATCGTCGTAACTTCTGGTTGCCATGCGATGGACATAGGGATGATAAAGGATGAAGAAGGAAAAACGCTCTATGAAAAGTATCCCGGAAACTTTGACGCAGGTTGCATAGTAAACGTAGGCAGTTGCGTGAGCAATGCACATATCGCTGGAGCGGCGATAAAGATTGCGAACATCTTCGCAATGAGACCTTTGCGTGGTAACTACGCCGAGATTGCGGACTACATTCTCAATCGCGTCGGTGCGGTTGGCTTCAGCTGGGGGCCATATAGCCATAAGGCTGCGAGCATTGCAACTGGATTCAACCGCCTTGGTGTTCCAGTGGTGGTTGGACCACATGGCACGAAATATCGCAGAGCCTATATTGGAAAGCCTTGGAAAAACGATAAGTGGTGGGTTTACGATGTGAAGAGTGGGAAAAAGACATTCATAGAACCTGCACCGGATTCTCTGCTTGTAGCAGTTGAAACCAAAGAGGAGGCAATAGTCCAGCTTGCAAGGCTTTGCATCCGCCCCAACGATACTTCGATGGGTAGGCAGATTAAGTTAACGCATTACATTGAGCTCAGCAAGAAATACATGGGCGATTTGCCTGATGATTGGCACATCTATGTTAGAAGTGAAGCAGATCTGCCTTTGAAGATGCGAGAAGAACTTCTAAAGGTGCTCGAGGAACAGCACGGCTGGAAGATAGACTGGGATAAGAAGAAGATCGTTGAAGGACCGTTGCGAGGCTACGATGCAGGCTTCAATCCAACGATAGTCGAGGATGTGTTTGCAAAATACAGGAGGTGAAAGAATGATAAGCAAGGAAGAGAAGTTTCCGATTGCAAAGCGCTACAACGTCGCTGATGTGCAGGTTTCAAGAGACGCAACCGCAGTTAAGCCAGTAGTCGTTGCAAACCTCATAAAGAAGGCTAAGAATCCAGTGCTCGTAACTGGCGGAGTTTTGCTTAAAGAGCCAAAACTTGTTGAAATTGCGGTTAAATTCTACGAAAAGGGAATTCCCGTGATTGCAACCGGCGGTTCAAGCAAACCGTTGATCGAAAAAGGTGTGAAACCGTTGTTCAAAACATACACCCTGCACCAGATAACTCAGTTCTTGCTCGACGAAGATTTCAAGCCAAACGGAAAGAGCTTTGACGTCGTTTTGTTCTTGGGCTTCCTGCCTTATTATCTCTCGAGGATGCTCTCAGCTTTAAAGCACTTCTCTAACATCACAACAATTGCAATCGACGAATTCTACCATCCGCATGCGAAGTTCAGCTTTACAAATCTGACGAAAGACAAGGAAATGCACTACGCGATGCTCGAGGAGATTTTGAGCAAGATCTAATTTTTAACACTTTTTTCTGCAACGACGACGTTGTAGTTCGAAGCTTTCCTTAGTCTGTTCATTATCGCAAGTCCCACACCTTTCTCTGGGAATCCTTCCGCGATTATAACGTCTACTTCGTTCTCGAGCTCTCTCAGAAGTTTGAACAAGTTTTTAGCCACACTTCCAAGATCTTCGCGAGTCCCGAGGGACTTGACAACCCACTTCTTAGGGTAACGATCCAAGGTTTCATCTGTTGCAAGTATCCCGACTTTCTTCCCTTGCTCGCTGAAGTTCATCGCGATCTCCTTCACCTTCTCGACTATCGCTTCGGTCTCACCTTCAACGACGACCATCTCAGCGTTTGGCGCGTAATGCCTGTGTTTCATCCCCGGGGATCTGGCTTCAAACTCGAGTTCTCTTTTTGCCAAAACCGCTGGATGTACTTCGACCTTTCCAATGACTCGTTTCAGGTCTTCGTAGCTAACGCTTCCGGGTCTCAGAATTTGTGGAATCTCGGAGGTTAAATCCAAAACCGTCGACTCCAAGCCGAGCACAGTAGATCCAGCGTCGAGTATGACATCTATCTTTCCGTAGAGATCTCTTATCACGTGCTCAGCTGAAGTCGGGCTTGGTCTGCCTGCTAAGTTAGCGCTTGGAGCTGCAATCGGAGTTCTGGACTGCTTTATAAGCTCCAAAGCAACTTTGTGCCTTGGCATCCTTATTGCTACGGTTTCAAGCCCACCTCTTGTCACCCTTGGCACTATCTCGGAGGCTTCGAGCACTAAAGTTAAAGGACCAGGCCAAAAATAATTCATAAGCTCCTCTGCAATCTCTGGAACTTTTTTCGCCAATCTGTAAACTTCGCTTCTCTCTGCAACGTGGACTATGGTTGGATTATCGAATGGGCGATTTTTTGCCAAGTAAATCTTTTTCACAGCTAACTCGTTGAGCGCATCAGCTCCCAAGCCGTAAACGGTTTCTGTTGGAAATGCAACGAGTCCACCTTTTCGAATCACTTCTGCAGCGATGCGAATCTTTTCAATCTCTGGCTTCTCGCTGTTTATCCTTAGAATCAGGGTTCTCTTTTCCCGATGTTCCATTGGCTCATAAGTTGCGGGAAGACACTTAAGCTTTGCAGGCGCTATTTTTCCATTGTTGCCTTTCTTGTCACCTGATTAGGGTGTAAAGTTTATACATTGTAACGATGACAATTACAATTCCGAAGAGCTGTCTAATCCTTGCACCCGGAACGTAAAGGCTTGTGATCCTCGCTCCAATGAAGGAACCAATCGCTCCTACTGCGAGAAGGGGAAGCATCAACTCGAAGCTCCAGTGTGCGGTGCTGAAATGAGGAACAAGCGCAGAAAAAGATGGCGGAGTGACTGCGAATGCGTTTATTCCTGCAGCTTTTTTCGACTCGAAGCCGAGAAGTATCAAGGTTGGCATAAGAAGAAATCCCGGACCGACGCCAAGAAAACCGCTGAGAATCGAGATCGGTATTGCGAGAAGAAGTGCAAGTTTGAAGCTCCTGCCATCTTTTCTTGGCCTAACAGGTCTGAAGAGTCTATAGGCAAGGTAAATCACGCAGGAGAAATAGATGAACCAAACGTATGTCTGCTCGAAGAATTGAACGAGAAAGGCACCCAAGGGTGCGGATACGGTTGTTACGATTGCGAGTGGAATTGCTTTACTCCAATCAACGTAATCACTTTTTGAAAAGCCTATCGTGGCGAAGAGCGCTGTGATTCCATTGAGAAGTAGACTTAGGGGCATCACTTGATGGATGAGGTCCGGGAGAAATAAGCCAAGAAAGGGAATCGATGCGAACGCGACTCCAAGGCCAAGCATTCCGGAAACCATTGAAAAAACAAAGAGACCGATGATCATTACAGCGTTACTCATGCAACTTGGAGGGCTTTGAATTCTTAAAGCTTATGATTTAAGCAATCACTCGACTCGTCTAAGATATAAATACCGTGAAAAGTGTAAGATCATGGCTTTGGATCTCGACGTACTCGGAGATCTTGCGACGTTGAGAAAGAGGAGACCCTTGATCCATCACATAATGAACTTCGTCGTCATGACGGATTCTGCGAACACAACTCTAGCCTTGGGCGCTTCACCAATAATGGCGCATGCAAAAGAAGAGCTTGAAGATTTGGTTTCGATAGCAGATGCGATATACATCAACATCGGAACGCTCGACAGTATCTGGATCGAATCCATGCTACACCTTGCCAAGCTGGCTGGAAGATACTCCAAACCTCTGCTTTTGGACCCAGTTGGGGCAGGGACTTCAAAGCTAAGGACTGAGGTTTCGAAAAAAATACTGGAAACTAGCTGTGTAAACGTTGTCAAGGGAAATGCTGGGGAAATGATGGCTCTTGTCGGTTTCAAGGGCTTGGTTAAAGGAGTTGATTCTCTTGTGGAAGAGGCGATCGAGCCTTTGGAGAAGCTCTCAGAAGAATACAGCGTCGTTGCTATGGCTACGGGAAAGATTGATCACGTAGCCGGGAATAGGAGACTTGCCTCAATCGAAGGCGGTTCGGAACTTTTCAAATACACGACCGGAACAGGTTGTATGCTTGGCTCGGTGCTCGCATCCTTTATGGCGATCAATAGAAACTACTTCAACGCATCTCTTGAGGCTTCGCTTGTTTTCAAGAGGGCTGGAGAAGTTGCAGAAGCGAAGTCTGGGAGAAATCCGGCAAACTTCAGGTTGGAACTGATAAATGCTCTGCACAACATCGAGCTCTACGGCTTGGATATGTCGAAAGTCAAAATAAAAAACTGAATTCACTTGTAGTCCGAGCTGAAACCGCAAAGGTTTCTTTTTGCTTCTGAACTTCACCGCTAAGCTAATTGTTTCCCTTCCTGCACCACAAGATCAACTGATGAGGAGTATTGAAAATCTAACTCAACTGTTGTTCCTGAGGGACTAAGTCTTTGTGCGATTCTTCCTTCTAAGGCAGAATCTCAGCCTCAATATAATTTGCTCTGGCAAGGGCATTTAGATTCGCTTTATTCTCGAGAGACAGCGGGAGCAGAAATTGGGGCTTTTTTTATCAACCTCAAAAACACTGCTCGAGAAGTTCATAACGCAACCGCTTGTTTTGCAGTGGAACAGTCCAAAAACGTGTCCCAGCTCGTGCACAGCCTCCTTTAAAACTCTGTACTTGAGAATCTCCTCATCTTGGTTTTGAAGTCTGTAATAGGAAACGATGGCCCTTTTTCCGCGAATTTCTGCTTCGCCAAAGACAAAGTTCATGCCCTGTGCGTATATATCCTCGGAGGTTACGAGCAGTGTTATCTCTTCAGATTTGTATGAGAAAAGAATGCAAGTGGAGTTGAACTGTCTTCTTGTGTTGTCAAAGCAAGCCTTTGGTATCTCCTTGGGTGGTAAAACCTTTACGATAGTTGCAAACTTTTTCTCCAGTTCTTCTGCAAGCCATTTTATGAGCTCCTCATCCACTTTTCCAAGAGGCTGGATTTGGATCATAGTCCAAAGAACTTTGAAACAACTTTCGCGACATCAACGCCGAAGTTCGTTAGTAGGTAGTAGCTCCCATAGATCGTGCCAATCGTGCCCCCAAGATTCGTTAGCGCCGCAACTAGTATAACCCGAAAGAAACTGTTTTTCCACATCTCTCCCAAGCTTCTAGCCTTAAAGAGGTTTTCGACGTCGCTGAGTGTGGGTTTCCTTATCCACGCCTCCGTAAATCCCGAAAACCAGCCAACAGCAATCAGAGGATTTGGAGTTGTGAACCAAGCACAGAAAAATGCCACCGCTATAGATACTGGGTGCGCTCTTGCAGCAATTGCGCCGATCGCAGCGAAGATTCCAGTAATCAAAAACCAGTATAAAAATGCCTGATAAAACAATTCAACAGCCAGAACAGCCATTGCCAGAAAGAGAACGACGATAAATACCGCAAATAGAATTGAAACGATTTTCATCCCTTTTCCTTCTCTGACTCTCATCAACTCTGCAACATCGATGTCTTTCTGAATCCAATCCAATATTCCCTTTTTATGACCTGCGCCAACGACTGCGACAACGCTGTTGTATCTCTCAAGGGCTTTTTTCAAGTTGAAAGCCATAAAAGCATCTCTTTCGTCGATCAAAACTTCTGCAGCCTTTGGCGAAATTTTTCGAAACTCTTTAACGAGCATTTCGATGATGTCTTCCCTAAGCATGTCGTCTACATTTTCCGTTTTATCCGTGAAACCCCGCAAAACGTGGTAGAAAAACTTCAGCTTCTCGAAAAAGCTCATCTTTCCCCAGAGACGCTTAAAGGTTATTGCGATGTCTCTGTCTATGAGAATCACATCCGCCCCTATTTCCTGCGCTTTTCTAATCGCTGAAAGCATGTCCTCTCCTGGCTTGACCTTCAGTTCTTCGCCCACTTTTCGCTGAAAATAGCCCAAGAGAAGTTGTAGAAGTATGAGAAGGAAGTCTCCTCGTTTGATCACATCTTTCACATCTATCTCTTCTCTTTTTCCCAGCAAAGCGTTGTATCTCCTTGGACAAAGCTCAACCGCCACAGCTTCGGGTCGCTCTTTTTCTATTGTCTCAACAACTTCTTCAACGCTTTTTTGCGAAACGTGTGCGGTGCCAATTATTATGAGCTTCTTTTCCATCCAGACACCTCAAGTAGCTCGATTATCTCCCTGAATTTCATCAGGTCGCTCCTTGTAACAATTCCGACAAGTTTACCATTCTCGACGATCGGTATCCTTCCAATGTTTTTCTCGCCCATGAGCTTAAAAGCGTCAAACGCACTTTGTTCGGGCTCCAAGGTTACAACGTTTCTCGACATGATCTCCTCAACCTTTGCATTTTTGTCCGCGTTTATAAGATCTGTGAGAGTTACAATGCCAACGAGTTTATCATCTTTAACAACAGGATAACCGAGGTGTTTGTGTTTAAACATGAGCTCGATGACTTCCGCAACCGTTGTCTCGGGATCGACGAACAAAACGTTTGACGTCATGACGTCCTTGATTCTGAACCTTGACAAAAAGCTCTCTGCAGTAACTATCTTCTCCTCTTCGGTTGCACCGAGGTATATGAAAAGAGCTATAAGGAGCAACCAAATGTTGTAGAAAAATCCGAACACTGCCATAAAAACTGCGATCACTTTCCCAACGTTTGCCGAGATTCTTGTAGCAGAGACGTAGCTCATTCTTCTTGCAAGAAGGCTTCGCAAAACCCTTCCGCCATCCATCGGAAATGCTGGGATCAGATTGAAGACTGCGATAACACCGTTGAAGTACGCGCTGATTAAGAAGAACGTCGACAGACCACCGAAAGTTAGATAGGAGAAAAGAAGACTAACTATTGCCATAAAAAAGCTTACCAATGGACCAGAAATTGAGATCAGGAACTCTTGTTTTGGATTTTTTGGGATCTGCTCCATCATTGCAACCCCACCGAATATGAAGAGAAGGATTTCGCGGACACGAACACCGAATCTTATTGCAACAACTGAATGCCCCAACTCATGAAGAAGCACTGCGATAAACACAAAAACGGATGCGAGAACAGAGTAAAACGTTCTTTCAAATTCTGCAAGTTCTGAGAAGCCAAAAGGCTTGCTGGAATTGTAAAAGTATCCGAAAAGAAGGAGGAGTATGATAAAAAGGCTCCAGTGAACTCTAACGTCTATTCCGAAGATTTTTGCGAGTCTAAGCGACGATCTCATAGATTAAAAACTGTGAGAACATATTTATTTCTTTCCACCGAGGCTCGTAGAGCGGGTTAGAGGAATGTAATTGTAGAATGAGAAGTTTTTTATACTAATGCGTAAATTGTTGTTATGGGTTCGAGGTTCACGATAAAGCTACCCAAGAAAAAGCAAGTGGCAGGAGTTTTCGAGATTATAAAAAGGAGTGCAAAATCAGAGTGGCTCGATGAGGAGACAACAAAAAACTTATCCAAGAAGTTAATGGAGGATTTTAAGCCACCCAACGGCTGGTTTGAAGTTGAGAAATATCCTGTTTCTTCAAGGTTTGTTTTTTCGAGTATACACATTCTATACAACGAAAATTTGAACGAGTTCTCATACTTTGTGAACGAGCCCCCGCTCAGCGAAGAAGACTTGAGACTCGTAAAAGAGATAGTTAAGAAGCTCGAGTTTTATCCGATAAGCCCTCAGGAGATTGGAGACAAATTCGGGGCGCTTAGGAAGAAAGTGAACAGAATACTCGATGATTTCAGGATAAAGAAAGAGGGTGCGGATTACTACAAGATCCTTTACCATATAATCAAGAGGACGATTCTCTACGATCGGATAACTCCGCTAATGTTCGATCCAAACATCGAGGACATATCCTGCAATGGCGCAGGGATTCCCATTTATGTTTTTCACAGAAAATACACCAACCTAAGAACAAACGTCACCTTCGAAAGCGAAGAAGAACTCGACTCGTTCGTGATCAACTTGGCGCAGAAGTGCGGGAAGCACTTGAGCATCGCGG
>JAVZNF010000020.1:0-30366 GCA_038882935.1 Archaeoglobaceae archaeon
ACTTATGCAGGAATCGATATCTCTGGTTGACATACTCAATGAGCTCAGGGAGATAAAGAAGAGGATCGAAAGGATAGAAGATGCCATCGAAGAGCTTGTGGACTCGATTTTGACTCCAGATGAGCAAGAATTAATCAGAAAACATAAGGAGGCGATTAAAAAAGGTGATTTTTCAGAGTTTATAGATGCTGAAGACCTATGTATAAAGTAAAAGTCCACAGAGATGTGGAGAAGTTTCTTAACAAAATTCCAAAGAGAGATGCTGAAAGGATCAGAGAAAAAATTCTAAGCCTTAAAGATCCTTTTGCTCAGAAACCAAAAAAGGTTGAGGGAGAAACGGATGTTTTTCGAATTAGAGTCGGAAAATATAGGATCCTCTTCTTTATTGATGAAGAGATGAAAACTGTAGTCGTGTCAAAGGTTGACAGACGAGAAAGAGCTTATGACCGACTTTAGTCCTTACTCTTTGCTTTAAAATATTAGTTTATCCAACGCGCTTTCTTAGACCAATGTATTAACTTATGGCTCTATGATAACGTTTTTTTGGGTTAAAACTGTTATCTTACACTTTCAGCTCTTCAAAAGTAAGATAACGCAAAAATCTTTCAACATGTTCACAGACCTGTTTACCGTTTAACTTTTTCTCAAATCAAAGGTAAAAAGTTAATGAACAAGGGTGAAAACGAAGGGAAAAATGAGCAGACTGTAATATATAATCTGAAAGGTTAGTGTGAACTATTCCACTGCGATGCTACTTTGCATGAATTCTCAATCGTTTTTCTGCGGGGATGTGGATTATAGCTTAAAATAAGAAATCCGATAAAAATCCTAAGAGTTTTTTGTTTTCAAAGCGGTGGGATTAATTGCGAAAGCTTATCCACGACTTTGGAGTACCATTCATCCGCTAATTCCACAAGGTTGAGATAGTTTTTATGAAGATTTTCTGAGTTGGTTGGATAGAACAATACCGTTGGCAAGTCCATAACTCCGATAAGTTCCTTCAACAAGAGAGAACTTCCTGAGTTTTTTACCGAACTCGATCGGCATGTATGCGAAGAACATCTTTTTCGTTCTGTATGGAAGATTGAAAGGATATCGAGCGAAGTTTTCTTTAAACTCGAGTTTCTTTTTCCTCAAAAGTATTCAACATCCAGACGGAGTTGGACAGTCTGAGACCGCCATATGCCATTAATTTGATGAGAGATCGCAACTTTGTAATGTCTCGATTTGTCTTCGAAAATTGAAACGAATTCTGGCAAGTCATTTTCATTGGACCTCTTTCCTTTTATTACTCTGTCGAGCGCACGGACATAGCGGAGGGCTTCTTCTTTGATTCTCTTTATGAGCCAATTCTTGAATTTTTCTCTATATAGGTCATAGTCTATTAAGGCTTCTTCTGGCTTATTTTTGAAATCAGAGCCATATTTCGAGATTAAAGCGTTTTGACACTCTTAATCCCGCAGTTGGGGGTTCAAATCCCTCTCGGCCTGCTTCGCTTGTAGTCGAGCTTTAAGCTTTCTGAATTGTTTTTCTTCAACTCGGAAGCTGTTTCGACTTTTTTATGTATGCATTTGAATGGTTTTTCTGCGGATCTCAGCATAATTGGAAAGATTAAAAACAGAAGTGTTAAATAGTCTGAAGACCACAGCAAGTCATGAGCAAGGTAAAGGTTGGTGTTTTGAAGATGGGTGCTATTGGCACCGCAGTTATTCTCGAATACCTTCTCGACGAAAGGGCTGATAGAGAGGACATTGAGGTTCGTGTTGTTACAAGTGGAGCGAAAATGCAGCCCGAGGAAGCGGTGGTTGCGGAGAAGCTGAAGGAGTTCAATCCCGATCTTATAATCGTTGCCTCGCCCAATGCAGCACTTCCAGGACCGAAAGCTGCGAGGGAGGCGTTTGCTGGAAAACCTGTGATCGTGATAAGCGACGCTCCCGCAAAGAAGGCGAAGGACGAGCTGAAGGAAAAGGGCTTCGGCTACATATTTCTGAACGCGGACTCGATGATTGGCGCTCGTAGGGAGTTCCTCGATCCAACGGAGATGGCTTTGTTCAACGCAGATGTTTTGAAAGTTCTTGCTGCAACCGGAGCCTTGAGAGTTGTTCAAGAAGCAATTGACAAGGTTATCGAAGACATAAAGGCTGGAAAGAAACCCGAGTTGCCGCAGATAGTTGTGACTGCGGAAAAAGCTGTAGAGGCTGCTAAGTTCTCAAATCCCTATGCGAAAGCCAAGGCAATGGCAGCGTATTTCATCGCAGAGAAGGTTGCGGATATAAATGTTCGTGGGTGTTTCGTAGAAAAGGACTACAACGTCTACGTTCCGCTCGTCGCTTCTGCACATGAGATGATGAGAATTGCTGCGATGCTTGCAGATGAGGCGAGAGAGATCGAGAAATACGGAGATAAAGTCTTTAGGAACCCACACTCGAGAGATGGGAAGATTCTATCGAAGATTGAGCTCATAAGCAAGCCTCAATAACTTTTTTTCATGGAAGTTGAAGCCAAATTTCGACTGAAAGAAGGAGTTCTCGAGAAAATCGAAAGAATTGCGAAATTCGTTGAGGAAAAGGAGGAGTTCGATCTATACTTCAATCACCCATGCAGGGATTTTGCAAAAACCGACGAAGCTTTAAGGCTTCGCATCGAAAAGAGAGTGAAGATGACCTACAAGGGCCCGAAGGTCGACAGCGAAACGAAGACTCGAGAAGAAATCAATGTTTTGGTTGACAGCTTCGAGAACACAGTCAAACTTCTCGAATCTCTTGGGTTTAAGAAATTCAGGACAGTCAAAAAAACTCGAAAAATCTTTTCCATCGGGAATGCGATCGTTTGCGTTGACCACGTGGAAGGACTCGGGAACTTCATCGAGATCGAAGTCGGGAATTTGGCTGAGAAAGAGAAGATCTTTCAAATTGCCGAAAGTCTTGGTTACTCCCGAGAAGAGAGCATACGAGCCTCGTATCTCGAGCTGATCTTGGAAAAATTAAATCGGGAAGTATAGGGCGTTGGTTGGACAAACTTTAATGCAAGCTCCGCAGTGGATACATTTTTCAGTCTTAAGCTCTATTTTTGAGTCTCCGTTGACGTAGAAGACCTCAGTCGGACAAATGCTCACGCAAAGACCGCAGTGAACACAGTTGTTGTTTCTTGCAATCGTCTTTGTTATCTCGTGCAGTTCAACTCCCATCTCGGCGATCGCTTTTTCGACATCCTTCGCTTTCTCGTCTGGGACTTCAACGATTATCTCTCCTCTTCTCGCTCCAACGTCCGCTTTTAGTATGTTTATCAAAGCCCCCGTCTTTATTGCGGTCAGAGATATTATTGGCTCTCTAACAGTTTTTGCGTTAAAGCGCAGAAGGAGAAGCATCAGCTCACCTCCATCATCTTGCTTATCGTCTCACTCGTCACTATGCCCAAAACTTTCCTCTTCGCATCTATTACGGGCAACGCAGAGATGTCGAACTTCTCGAGTTTTGAGATCGCTATTGCTATCGGATCGTCTGGGAACACGGTTACGACGTCTCGTGTCATAACTTCACTCACCTTCTTTGCATGCTTTGTAACAGCTTTTGCTATATCCCAAGATGTCACGATCCCCTTCAACGTCCCCTCTTCGTCGACAACTGGTAAATGGTTCACGTTGTTCTTCACGATGAGCGCTGCAGCCTCCTCTATGCTGACTTCTTCTGAGATCGTGATAGCTCTTGTCATGAATTCTCTAACGATTCTGATCTCTTTCTGCTTCATCGGCTTAAAGATCTCGCTCCTCTTTATTCTTTCAACAGGCATTGTAAGGAAGAACTCTCCCTTCTCGATCATTTTTTTCAGCTCTTTCATTATCTTCTCCGCAAGGTAGTAGCTCGACAATGGTGAAACCCTTGTTTCTTGTCCGTTTATCTCAACTTTCCCACTCTTGAGCTCCGCATAACTCACTTCTCTTACAACTGGTCTGTTCCTTCTTGCAACACCAAAGTCGATAATCGTCGTCTTTATCTCATTATCTCTAATAGCTGTTGCTCTTGCGAGATCGGCGTCAAGGATCGGAATTGGAACTCCTATGCCGAGGAATATCGACGGCGCATAGCCCGGGAAGTAGCAAGCCTTGAGAAACTCGGGCCTCATCTCTTTCAAATTACCCTTGACCATCAGGGTTCCGAAGGGTGGGGAATGTTGCGTTCCTTCACCAATCACGTAGCCCTTTGCTCCACAAAGAAAAATCCTCGTTCCGACTCCTATGGTTCTAAACTCTGGGTCGTTGTTCATCGGCGATATCTCGCCTGTACCCGCGTAGGTTACGTTTCCATAGTGCGGTAGCAGTGTCCCCATGTACGTCCTAAGGATCTTGTCCGAGGAGTTCGTGGCTGCCCTGTAACGCTGATACGCGTTCCTTGGGTTGATCATCACAGCTTGATTTACGTCTTCGAGTGAGATTGTGGTCTCTATTTCCTTCCTCGGATAGCAATCTGTCCCAAATCCAATCGCCCTAAGCTCAACTTCTTTTCCAGAAACGAGCTCCTCGATCACATGAGCCCCACCGTAGAACTCTCTTGTTTCCGAGGGTTTTGTTGCGCCGAGGAACGCATCGACTGCTGCAAGCCCAGCGTAAGCTTCGACGTCGTTTAGCCAGACTTTTTTGAACTTTATCGGTGGATCTGCATGACCAAAGTTAAAGATCGCTCCGGTAGAGCACATCGCTCCAAAGGTTCCGGTGGTTACGACGTCTACTTCTTTCGCAGCTTTTTCCGCACCTATCTGTGAGACTATCTCCTTCATCTCCTTCGCTGTGACGACAACGACATCGCCCTTGCGGATCTTTGCGTTTATATCTTCTACAGTTTTCATAATCCACGAAGCTCACCTGAGCATATAAATCTTTGGAAAGTTTAACATTGTGAATATTCCATATGTTCATACTTGCATAGAATTAAAAAAGCGAGAAAATCATGCGGGCAAATCTCAAGTTCAATACTCGGGATCGAAGCAAATCGAATAGAAGACTTTTGCATCTTCGACCATGTTGTCGATGACGCAATACTCGTTTGGTTTGTGCGCAGTCCCTTCTGCGGTGCACCAGGCCACGGTTTCTTTGAATCCTGCACTTCTCAGAAAAGATGCACAAGTGTTTCCACCTATCCCTATGAACCTCGTCTTTATTTTCCGGATCTTTTCTATCATTTTAGAGAGTCTTATTGCAATCTCGGAGTTTTCTGGAGTCTTAGGAGAACTAAAAGCCTGCAAAACGTCGACTTTTATTTTCTCCCCGTCTCTGATCTCATGGAATCTCCTCACATTTTCGATAAACTCCAGAACATCTTCGAGTCTGTAGTCTGGGATTATCCTGCAATCCATGTAGCTCACGTCAAGTCCCGGAATTGTGTTTATATTATCCACGTTTTTTTCCCTTTTTGTTGGCTCAAAAGTCGAGTAAGGGGGGTTAAAGAGGTCGTTCTTGGCGTTAAACTTCGTGTGCAACTTCTCGTCGAGATCGAGGATGAACTTCATCGCCCTTCGCGATGCGTTCATCTGAGGTTGACTTGCGTGCGATTGCTTCCCGTAGACTTCAAACTTAAGCCAGAGGATGCCCTTCTCCGCAATCTCTATTGCATCTCCACTCTGCGAGCCTACATCGGGAACTATGAACATGTCCTCCCTCGAAAAGATGTCTTTGCTGAGCAAAAACTTTATCCCGTAGTTGCTACCACTCTCTTCATCTGAAACAAAAACGAGCCCGAAGTTGAACTTTGGCTTTGAGCCGGATTCGATTATCGCCTTTCCAGCAAAGAGCGATGAAACTATACTTTGTCCATTGTCCTCGCTACCTCTGCCGTAAACTCTACCCCCCTCAACCACAGCTTTAAATGGCGGAGTTCTCCAGAGCTTTTCGTCACCCTCGGGAACAACGTCCAAGTGGGAAACTATCCAGATCGTTCTGTTCACGACCCCTTTGATCTTTGCAACGATGTTCGGTCTCGTTCCAACTCTCTCATCCTTAGCATCAAAGCGTTGCACGTCGTCGAATTCCTCGAGATGACCCATCAGGAATTCTGCCTTCTCGCTCTCTCCTTCCCCGCCAAAATCTGGGGAGACTGCTTTGATTTCTATAAGCTTTGAAAGAACTCTCACCATTTCGTCTCTTTTTTTCTCTATTTCTCTGAGCATATGATCTCCTCCACCTTCCTCTTCATTTCTTTCGCCTCTTCCAGCACAATCGTATCCTTCGTTGTCGAGATCAGCATCTCGAGTTCTGCGAGAATGGGAGCGAGGGAATAGAAATCTTTCTGTTCATTTTCAAAAATTCTCTTTAGCACATCAAGTCTGAACTCCGCAACGATGTCCCTCTCTAAGAGTTTCTTCAGGTCTCTAAGAGCCATTGCTATCCTTTTTCCGTAATCCGTAAGTTTTACGACTCTTGTTCTGCCCTCTAGTTTGCTTTCTATGAGACAAAACCTTTCGAACTCGCCAAGAACTTTTGAAACGTAACTGTATGGAGAGTTTAGGAGATTTGAGATGCCAAGGGGATAGATTTTTTCTCCCTTTTCCTCGAAATCCAAAATCGTGAGCAAAATTTCGACCGCTTTTTCGTGAAGGAAAAGCTTACACAACATCCCATCCCCCAAAATAACTTCCACCGACGTTTTTAAAGCTACTGCTCAGGTGTCTACCGTCGCAAGTCTCAGCATTGAATGCTATGCCCTCCCTGCAAAATCCGCAACTTATCCCGAGAGACTTGCAGAACTGCTCAACTTTTTTGAGCAAGCGCACTCTTAAATCGCTCCGAAGATAGTAATAGCTCCTTATTTTGTCTCCTTCCTCAAAATATAGCTTTTTAAGTGCCGGAGCTAGCCAAGGCATCGTTTCGGTTATCCTCTTATACGAGTCGAACCTGAGCTTCAGCGTCGAAGTTACTACGTGCTCCGGATCGCAGAGCTCGATTATGTCGAGGCGCGAATCGTTGACGAATGGAACAATCGGATCAAATCTCAGCACTGAGGGGACGATGTCTCGAACCTCTTTAAACGCCTTGACTCTTTCTTCTGTAGAGGGTGCAAATCTCTCGAGTCTATCGCAACCCGTGATCGTCATACTAACGACGCAGTCCATTTCAGAGAGTATGTCAAGATCACGAACGACGATGTCGCTTTTTGTTACTATCAGTACTTTCACGTTGTACTCTCGAAAGAGTTGAAGACATTTTCTCGTAAGCTTCTTTTCCCTTTCTATTGGAGGATATGGGTCTGAACTGTTCGACATGGAAACGAGAACGTCGCTATCGAGATCTTTGAGATCTCTTTCAAGCCTTTTTAGTAGATCTTTTTTCTCTCTAACCTCCCAGAATCTTGGAATGTATGTTGCGTAACAGTAATCGCAACGGTGCGCACAACCTGTGTATGGATTAAAAGACATCTTCTCTCCACAACTGCAGAGCTCTGACTTCCACGGGTCGAACGGTTTCAGGACTCGGAATCGCTTCACTTTGACTTATCGAGCGAAGGAGATTAAAAAGTCTTTCTGGCGTGCGTGTGATAACTCTAAGCTATGCTTTGGAATTTCGAGCGCTAAAAGCCTTGGGCAAAAATTAATTTAAAAACAACATGTGTTATGTGGAACGATGTAGCGGAGAGCTATCGACGTTGGGCCGAGCTCAACAGGTGGTATTATCGCTCATTTGCCCTTTTCATCTCAAAATACGTTCAACCAAAGCTCATCGTTGACATTTGTTGCGGCCCAGGTGTTTTGAGCTCAGAACTTAAGAATGTTTTTCCAAAAGCAGAAATCGTGTCCGTGGATTCTTCAACGAAGATGTGTAAAATTGCGAGGGCAATAAAAGCAGACGCACATACTCTTCCGTTTAAAAACGAGATCTTTGATCTTGCGATCTTTTGCTTCGCTTTGCATGAGCTCGAAGTGCAAAAAGCTATTCAAGAAGCCGAGAGAGTTTTGAAAAGAGGTGGAACGATTGCAATTGCAGATCTGAACTCGAAAACTCCACAAATCGTTAGGTTCTTTGCAGAATCTTTTTTAACCATACTAATTAGCCCGGAATACGCAAAGAATCTTGCATTGAAGTGGAACACATTTCTCGATCGCGATCAGCTTGCGTCACTTCTTCAGAATTGCGGTTTCAAAGTTATAGGAACGAGAGAGTTCTTCGACGTTTGGATCGTAGCAAAAAAAATATGAAACTCGAAACCACTTTTCTCCGGTGATAGTATGGCAAAAATCTACCATGAAAAAGATGCAAATCTCGAAGTTTTGAAGGACAAAAAGATCTGCATCGTTGGCTATGGGAGCCAAGGGCATGCGCATGCCTTAAACTTGCGCGACTCTGGGCTCGATGTTACGGTTGCACTTCCGGAGTGGGACAAGGAAAGTTGGCAAAAAGCGGAAAAAGATGGAATGAAAGTCGTTACGCTTGACAAGATAGACGGCGATCTCATTGCAATGCTCATTCCAGACATGGTTCAGCCAGAGGTCTATAGGAAGTTCGTGAAGGATAAGCTTAAGGCTGGCTCAGCGATTCTATTCGCCCATGGGTTCAACATCCACTACAACCAGATAGTTCCTCCGCAGAACGTTGACGTCATTATGGTTGCTCCAAAGGGGCCGGGGCCATTGGTGAGGAGGATGTTCGTTGAAGGTAAAGGAGTTCCAGCGCTCGTTGCTGTGAAGCAGAACGCAAGCGGGAAAGCTCTGGAAATCGCTCTCGCCTATGCGAAGGGAATCGGCGCAACGAGGGCTGGTGTGATAGAGACGACGTTCAAGGAAGAGACAGAAACTGATCTCTTCGGGGAGCAAGTAGACTTGTGCGGTGGGGTTGCGGAGATGATAAAGATGTCCTTCGAAACACTCGTTGAAGCTGGCTACCAGCCAGAGGTCGCTTATTTCGAGGTCTTGCATGAGTTGAAGCTCATAGTCGATCTAATCTACGAAGGGGGAATTTTCAACATGTGGAGGGCGGTGAGCGAGACTGCAAAATACGGCGGGATGACAAGGGGGAAGCGAATATTCACCGAGACTACGAGACAAGAGATGAGGAAGATTCTGAAAGAAATTCAGACTGGCGAATTTGCGAGGGAGTGGATTCTGGAGAATCTGGCTGGAAGACCGGTTTACAACAAGCTGCTGGAGATGGAAGCAAATCACCCAATAGAGAGAGTCGGGAAAGAGGTTAGAAAGATGATTCCATGGTTTAAATAATTTTTGCTTTTGGATTTGCCTTGTTCACGTTTTCTGGGTTGAAAAATTGTCCAGCGAGGCGAACTCCATGGAACTGATAAAGCTCATCAAAGCCTGTAGGAAAAAGAAAGCACTTGTCTTCGGAATTGGCGGTGGGGGAGATATAGTTAGCACGATCCCGGTTGCAAACTTTCTGAGGCTCTTCGACTTCGAAGTGATTCACGGTGGAGTTATGTGGGATCGGCTGATCTTAGATCCTAAGCCTGGTCCTAGGAGCGTTGAAGAGCTTTTAAATGCGGAAAAATTTGCAGAAACAATTGCTATCATAGGAGAAGAAACGAGAACGTTCGATGGTATTAGACCAAATCTTGCAAGGTCCGCAAAGTTCTTTGGAAAAGTTGTTGGACTCGATATAACCAAGGGTGTGCGAAAACTGCAGAGAGATTTGGAGGAATTCATCGAAACAGAGCGTATAGGGCTTCTTGTTGGCGTCGATGCGGGAGGAGATGCTATCTCAGTTGGTTACGAGTCCGGAGTGAGGAGTCCTTTGGCAGATGCGATGAGCGTTGCTCTGCTCAGCGAACTCGAGGGTTTGGTGGCGGTGACTGGATTTGGAAGCGATGGAGAACTGAAAATCGAAGAATTGATGCTCAACATCTCCGAAATCATGCGTATTCATGGCTTTCTTGGTTGCTCGTCGCTTAGCGATAAAGACTGTGCAGAGATGGAAAGGGTTTGTGAACTTGTCGTCACCGAAGCGAGCAAGATTCCAATTCTCGCATACCGTGGGGAGTTTGGATTGAAGAAAATAAGGAAAGGGAGAACTGTGCTTATAACTCCTCTCTCCGCACTCGTTCTATATTTCAAAGCAAAAGCGGTGATGGAGGTTAACGAATCCGCAAAGCTTGTTCTTAACGCGAACAGCATCGAAGCTGCGAATCAGATACTGAACAAAAACGGAATAATCACGGAGCTCGATTACGAAAAGGCAGTTAGCTAATATATGTCGTCCAGACCCATTATCTCCTCTTCTATGGAGCTATCAAGATCGAAATCCTCGCTCTCCTCGGTTATCTCTGTCTCTTCTCTCAATTTTTGAAGCGCCATGATGACCATTTCCCTGTATTCTTCGGGGTTAGTGTTGTATTTCTCCTTTGCGAGCTTTGCAAGCTCGTTGTCGCTGTTCATGAGCTCGATTCTCTTTAGTGTCGCTTTCGCAGTTTCGAGGATCCAATAGTCTCGGGTCTCAAAATCAGAAAGTACAATGCTTTCTGGTCTGATAAAAGGAATCGCTCTTTCATCTCTTTGCAGTAGCTTTGCCTTCGCTGTTATAGCAACCGTCGATGGAACGTCGATTTCTGCGAGTGCTTCTTTTGCATCTGGGTCGAATTTTCCGACAAAACCGAGAAAGGATCCGGTGGGATCTGCGACTCTTATCCTCAAAACATCTTCGTTCTTCGTTTCCTCTTTTTCGAGGAGGGCTCCAACGATAAAAACACGGTTGCATTTGAGTCCCAAGGGGGTCAAAACGTAAGTCGGCTCCCTCTCGGCTTCTCCGCCTATTTTGAATTTCGAATCGTTGAATTCCTTTGCAAAAACCCTCCTTGCAACTTCTCTTCTCAGTCTCAAGCTTTCACCTCTGCGAGCAACTTTTCAACTTCTTTCGAAACCTTTGCCCTCAAGAATTCCGCATTCTTTACGTTTATCGTGCTTAGCCGAACCTCGCCTGAGATTCGCAGATATCGGCCGAGTAACTTTCTTTTTAGTTCGCTGAGAACAATTCCTCGATCCAAGTGCTCGAAAGCGAGCTTTTTTGCAGTTGCAAGATCAAGATCTGTGAGAGATTTTATTGTGGTTTCGCTGAATTCGACGTCGTAAGTCTTCTCTCCGTCATCAAGAACTCCGCGTAGTCGGAGTACTTCGGTCGTCTCGACTTTTCCGTGTTCTTTGCAAATTCCCGCTTTTGTTATTCTCCCGCAGTTTTTGCAAACTTGCACGAGACCACTGTTTGAAGAAATCGAAACTAAGGCCCCAACAGCTTCGATCTCGCCCCCCTCGCTTACTTCTATTTCCTCATCGATCTCCTTCACTTCGCTTATGCTTGTGACCTTTACACTTTTAACTCCAGCGAACTCGTCGACAACTACTTTCTCGAAAAGGTAGCATTTGTTCTCTTCAACCTTTCCCTTCCCCGATTTTGCCCATATCACAAACCTTGCGGTCCCAGTCTCGTCCCCTATGACTCCCCACTGTGCTATGGAGGCGTTTGTAGCGTTCCAGAGCTGAAGGACTTTCGCCTTTACGCTTACCCACTTCCCCGGCTCAAGCTCGGAAATCTTTGTCAGGGGATAGCGTAAAGACTCTCTTGAGATATCAAATTCTCTTCGCAATCCGTTGATCACAGTTCTTCTCGCTTCTTCTTCCGGAACTTTGAACTCAAAAATGAGCAGTTTGAGCCTCTTCTCGATATCCGACCTCTTTACGCCATGCTCTTTGAAAAGCTCATAAATTTCATCCACGATTTTTGAGATTTTATCCATGTCCTTAGTCAAACGATTGCTTAAAAAACGTTTGCTCCGTCGTTTCCTATGCAGTAAAAGAATTGAATAAAGCTCAGAGCTCTGCCTCGAAGTCTTCTACAGTGTATGGGAAATCTTCTCCTCGTGCCTTTTTTATTTCCCTCGCTATTAGCCAATAGATGAGCGCTAAGGCTTTTCTCCCTTTGTTGTTCGTCGGTATTATCAGGTCGATGTCCGCGGTTGAGTTGTTGGTGTCGCAGAGTGCGATCACGGGAATTCCAATCTTCGTCGCTTCTGCAATCGCTTGTTTATCGATCGCCGGATCGTTGACAAAAACGATCTCGGGTTCGACGTATTCCTTTAGATTTGGATTAGTAAGAGTTCCAGGAACAAAGCGATCAACGATGTAGCTTGTTCCCACAATTTCTGAGAACTTCTTCACCGGTTTCTGCGCATACTGCCTCGCTGCAACGAGAAGAATCTTGGATGGCTCGTATCGAAGCAGAAGCTTGACGCAAGCTCTAATCCTTTGATCCAATTTTTTGATGTCTAAGATGTATAGTCCGTCTTGGCGAACCTTGAATATGAACTCTCTCATGTCTCCTGTCTTGATCTGTGTCCCTATGTGGACTCCCGCTGCCAAGTACTCCTCCGGCGGGATGAGGTATTCGTATTCGACTTCCATCATATTCTCACCATCCTCGCATCGAGCATTTCCTCAATTCTAATCATTTCGTTTAACTTGGCGATCCTTTCGCCACCAACAACGCCAGTCTTTATTAGTTTTGCGTTGAAGGCGACCGCTAAGTGTGCTAAGTAGCTGTCTTCAGTTTCTCCACTCCTATGGCTTACCACGATATCGAAACCACCGCTTCTTGCTATCTTAACAGCTTTAAACGTATCTGTAAGCGTTCCAACTTGGTTGGGCTTCACGAGAAGAGTATTTCCAGCCCTCATCTTCACGGCTTTTTCAACTCTTTTCCAATTTGTCACAAAGATGTCGTCTCCGCAAATCATGCAATCCACAGACTTCGTGAGTTCGGCAAAGCCCTCAAAATCTTCCTCGTGCAAAGGATCTTCAACGTAGAGGAGATCGTATTTTTCAACGAGCTCCGCAACAAAGCTTATCTGCTCGTTCTTGTCGAACTCTTTTCCCTTGTATACGTATTTTTCTCCATTCCACAGCTCACTCGATGCAAAGTCGAGACCGATACGGATCTTCGTTGCGTTCTCTTTCTCGACTTTCTCGATAGCCTTTGTTAAGATATCAAAAGCTGTTTCGTCGCTTATCTTCGCAGCCCATGCACCTTCGTCACCTTTGGCTGCGAAGATTCCGTTAGACTTCAAGAGGTTTCCAACCTCTCTATGAACCTCTGCATTGATTTTTTGTGCCTCAAAAAAATTCTTTGCTCCGATAGGGATAACGAGAAATTCCTGAATGCTCGTCGAGCCCTCTGCGTGCTTTCCTCCACCGATTACGTTCCCAAGTGGGTAAGGAAGCTCCTTGGTGAAAGCTCCACCGAGGTAAGTGCATAGGGGAAGTCCAAGAATTAGCGATGCGCATTTTGCTACTGCGATACTCGCAGAAACTGCAAAGTTTGCGCCGATGTTAGAGAAGTTCTCTGTGCCGTCGATTTCACGCAACGTTTCATCGATTGCCACTTGATCGAACACGCTCATTCCTATGAGCGCTCTTGATACCTTTTCTTCAATCTCTTTTAGCTTTTTTGGGCTTACAACAATCGCCTCATGCGTTCCTGTTGACGCCCCGCTTGGAGCGGAAGCGATTGCAACAAAGCCTTCGCTCTCAACTTCGCATTCCACTGTCTCTTTTCCCCTACTATCAAATACTATGCGATACCGGAGATCTTCCACTATCAAGAGATCACCTCAAAACGCATCGTGTTTTTCGAGCCAGACAAACCTGTTCGCCCTCCTCTTTACGGTTATCGGGATAACACCTTTTTCGAACTCTTCGATCGCTATCTCGATCGGATCGGTCTTATTGGTTTCAATCAAAACTGGCGCTCCCATCGCTATTTGCAACGCCCTCGCTCCAATTATCCGGGCTTTTTCAAACCTCGTATACCTGAACGGGAAATCTTTAATGCTCATCACCCCTCAATGGGGCCGCCGAGATTTGAACTCGGGTCTCCGGCTCCCGAAGCCGAAAGGATATACCAGGCTACCCCACGGCCCCCTTAAAAGCGAAGGCTAATCGGTATAAAAACTTTGAGATCACCGAAAGCTTTTTATGCACTAGAAATTTTAGGTTAACCTAAATGGTGACCACACTAGATTCTGCAGAGGGGAAAGTGAAAATAATGGGGATCGTTGGGGGAAAGGGTTTCGTTCGGAGACTTGCGGACATGGGTCTAATGCCAGGAAAGGTTGTTGAAGTTGTCAGTAAAGGTCCGCCGATCGTTGTTAGGGTCATGGACTCGGAGATCGCAATCGGACGTGGAATTGCAAGGAAGATTCTGGTTGAGGTTTTGAATGGATAAGATATACTTGATAGCACAGCCAAACTCGGGAAAAACAACGCTTTTTAACCAGCTCGCGTGCGAAAACTGTTACGTTGCAAACTGGCCTGGGAAAACGGTGGAAACTTTTAAGGCAAGGATCGTGCATCACGGAAAGGAGATCGAAATCGTAGATCTTCCGGGAATAAACAGCTTCAGAACCCTCAGCAAGGAGGAGGAGTTGACCAAAGAGGTTATTTTTGGAAAAGATGGTGTAGCAGTCGTTTTGGTCAATGGGGAATCTCTATATAGGTCTTTTTATTTCGCAGTTCAGGTTCTAGAGCTTAGGGAGAACGCAATTCTCGCAATAAACAAGCTCGACTATCTCGAGAGAAAAGGCATCCACGTGAACGCGGATATCTTGAGCAAGAAGCTTGGTACAGAGGTCATATTGCTCAGTGCTCTGCGTAGAATTGGAATAAACCAGCTACTTGACAGATCGATAGACCGCCTAGAAAACAGATCTAAAAAGAGGCTCGAGATTGATTACGGAGTTATTGAGACCTTTATTGAAAAGGCGGAGAAAATAACGGGCGATCGAGCTCTTGCGCTCAGGGCAATCGAAGGTGATGAGTTTGTTTTATCTTCTCTTCCAGCGGAGAAAAAGGCTGAAATCGAAAAGATCGTTGCGGAAATCTCGAAGAATTACGGAAACCCAGAAGAGATAATCGCCATGCGTAGGTATAGGTTCGTCGAAGAAGTCCTCAGCTCTGCGGTGAAGGAAGTCAAAGTCGCCGAAAAGCCCTTTGGAAGAACGATTGATAGAGTATTTTTCAGCAAGTTTGGAGCTCTTTTATCCCTTTTAATTTTGTTCTTCGCTTTATTCGTCTCCTTCTCCGTAAACACTGGCTTTCCTTTGAACCTAATACTGCACTCGCTTGGCTACGAAGAACTTGCGGAAATCGTCGAAACTTACAGTCTCGTGGAACTGATATCCACAGCTTTTGATCGAATCTCACAATTTTTGGGCGAAAACATTCCGGAGTCAATATTTAAGGATCTCCTCATCGGCGGAATTATTCCGGGGATTGGAGCAGTCGCGTCTTTCTTCCCTCTAATCATCATTTTGAACTACGTGATGTCGCTCATCGAAGACAGTGGTGTAATGGCGAGGATCGCCGTTTCGATGGACCGATTTTTTGCGATTTTTGGCTTAACGGGGAAATCTGTTTTTCCGTTCAGCATTAGCTTGGCGTGTAACGTTCCGGGAATTGCAACAACGAGAATACTTGAAACCGATTCAGAAAGGATAAGAGTCGCTTTAGCCTCGCCGTTCGTGATTTGCCAAGCAAGGCTACTTGTGATCGTTCTGTTCGTAACTACTTTGCTAATTTCACCAATTCTCCAGAGCCTGACGATAATAGCTGTCTACGTTCTCTCAGTCTTTCTCTTTATACTTACCACTATCGCTTACGGTAGGGTCGTTAAAAAGGAGCCTTCAGAACTGCTCATCGAGCTTCCTCCTTACCACTTTCCCAGCTTGAGAGTGAGTTGGTGGATAACTTGGGCGAGGAGCAAGGCGTTCATAGTAAAGGTTGGAAAACTGCTTCTAACGTTCTCCGTTGTCATGTGGACGCTCGACTACCTTGGACTTACAAAGCTCACCGGCGCAATAATCGCAAAAGCCTTCGTACCCTTCGGCTTTGAAAGTCCTGAGTTTGGCTTCGCAATCCTCGTGGGATTTCTCGCCAAGGAACTTATAATTTCAGCTCTTGCAGTCTCGTTCGAAACTTCGAATCCTTCGGAAATCCTTTCCCAACTCGCTTTAACTCCTGAGCAAGCGATAGCTATGATAATTTTCATCGCCTTCTATACGCCGTGTGTTGCAACGCTTTCTGCGATTTATGCAGAGATAAAAAATCGCACGTTCCTGCTTTTCTCCGTAGCCTTTCAGATGTTGGTGGCGTACTTCGTAGCTTTGATCAGCTATCTCGTTCTAAGTCTTTTGCTTTAAAAGTCTAGGAGGCTTTTTTGTCTTCTCTTAAACAAGGACGCAAGTTGTCTGAAACCCTTCTCGTACTCGTTTCTGAGCTGCGGTTTGTAAAGAATTGCGGCGGGATGATATAGTGGAACTATCTTCACATTTTTTCCCCAAGCTGAAACCTCAAAAACCTTCCCTTGCAGTTTCGTGATCGAGGAGAAGTTCAGCCCAAAGGTCTCGAATATGAACTTTGCGGAGTGTCTGCCAAGGCAAACTATGACGTTGGGCTTTACGACTTCGAGCTGTCTGAGCAAATAACTCCCGCATGCGTTCACTTCTTCTGGCAACGGATCTCTGTTGTTCGGTGGTCTGCACTTTAAGACGTTGGTGATAAAAACGTCTTCTCTGCTCAATCCCATGAGGGAGATCATCTCTGTCAGCAGTTTTCCGGCGTTTCCGACGAATGGCTCTCCCTTTAGGTCTTCTTCCCTTCCTGGGGCTTCTCCAACGAAAAAAGCTTCAGCCTTCTCGTTTCCAGTACCCGGAACGAAGTTCGTCTTTGTTTTGTAAAGCTCGCATTTTGTGCATCGCAGTATCTCTTCTTTAATGCTCTCGAGGCTTTCCATGCACCAAGTTCACGAAGGTTTTTAAGTTTTGATCCTTGGGTAAACAAAGATATAGCCAGAGTTAAACTCTATCGCATGGATGAGGAGTTCCTGAGAATTATAAAGACACGCAGAAGCATAAGGAGGTATTCTGGGAAGGAGATTCCGGAAGAGGAGATAAGGAAGATTCTCGAATGCGCGATGCAAGCACCCTCTGCTGGGAACGAACAGCCATGGCACTTCATCGTTGTCAGGGATAAAGTCAAGCTAAAAGAATTGAGCGAAATCCATCCCTATGGTAAGATGCTTTCGGAAGCTTCAGCTGCAATTGTCGTGTGTTGCGATCCAAGGCTTTCGAAGTATGAGTTACCGATGTGGATCCAAGACTGCAGTGCGTCGACGCAGAACATATTGCTCGCTGCAAGAGCCCTTGGCATAGGCTCGTGCTGGCTTGGAGTTTACCCGAACGAGTCGAGGATGAAGCCAATTGCAAAAGCCCTTGGAATTCCAGAGGACATAGTCGTGTTTAGCGTAATTTCGCTCGGTTACCCGAGGAGCGAAGACGAATTCTTCGAGGCAGAGAGGTTCAAAGTAGATAGAATCCACTACGAGAGATGGTAGTTAAGGAAGCGCTCAAGCCTTCGCAGAAACTCTGAAATTCTCTCCCTTGACGTTGCGTAGCTTAAGCGAACCCAGTTACTAAAAGACACGCCGAAGGCTGAACCTGGAGTTAGTGCAACAAATTCCTTTTTTAAGAATTCTTCGCAGAACTTGTCGCCGTCCCTTTCAACGTTCATGAAGATGTAAAACGCACCCTTCGGCGGAGCATAGCGAATTCCGAGTTTGTCAAGCTTTTCCATGATCATGTCTCTCCTTGCCCTGAACTCAGAGACCATTTGTTTTAGGAAACTATCATCACTTTTTAAAGCCTCGATTGCTGCGTATTGAACGAAAGAAGTCGGATGACTTACGGAGTGGGATTGGATTATATTCATCTTCTCTATTATCCATTTAGGCGCAACAGCGTAGCCAATTCTCCATCCGGTCATCGAGTATGTTTTCGAGAATCCGTTTATCGTTATCGTTCTTTCGAACATACCATCGAAGCTCGCAAGGCTGTAGTGCGTCCCCTCGAAGATGATCTTCTCGTAGATCTCATCGGACATAACGAAGAGATCTTTCTCAACCGCAATGTCTCGGATCTTCTTCAGGAATTCCTTGCCGTAAACTACGCCCAGTGGGTTGCTTGGGGTGTTGACTACGATCATCTTCGTTCTTGGGGTTACGTAATTCTCGATCGGAGCGTCGCTGAAGTCTTCGGTGTGCGGAACCCACACGACTTTTCCGCCAGCCATAAGGACGCAAGCTTCATAGCTAACCCAAGAGGGATCTAAGAGAATAACTTCATCGCCTTCATCGATCAGAGTCATGATGGCTTCGTAGATCGCAAACTTCGCGCCAGGGGTTACGATTACGTTGTCCGCGGTTGCGTCAACTCCATTTTCTTTCCTCATCTTCTCTGCAATGGCATTCAAAAGCTCTGGCACACCTTTTGTTGGGGTGTAGAAGACTTTACCCTCGTTCATTGCCTTGTAAGCAGAATCTATTATCCTCTGTGGAGTTTTGAAGTCTGGCTCCCCAACGCTCATGTCTACGACGTCTTTGCCCTCTTTTGCGAGATTTTTTGCGATCGAGGAAATTCTGAGAGTCGCAGAAGGCTTTACGGATTCAACTCTTCTTGCCACTCTCATACTCTCTGAGCCTCTTTACAAGCTTCACAGCTGCCTCGACTGCGCGCTTCGCATAATCAACTCGCTCAGCAGCGGCAACTCTTCCCATTCCCGGACCACTGATTCCCAACGTCACAGGTTTCCCATACTCGATGCTGAGATCCATGATCTTCCTCGCAGAGTGTTGTGCAACGATTTCGTCGTGCTCCGTTTCACCTTCAATAACGCAACCAATTGCAACGACAGCGTCAACGTTGCCGTTTTCTAACATTTTCTTTACCGCAATTGGAATGTCAAAGGTTCCGGGGACTCGAATTGTCTCGCTGACTTCAGCCCCAAGAAACTCCGCGTGCTCTCTTGCAAGGATCTCCATCATGTATGTTATGTCTCTGTTGAACTCCGAAACGACAAAGCCCAACTTTACCTTTTCCATGCAACACGATCACCTAAGCTTTTTAATACTTCTCGTCAAGTTGTTTCGATGAAACTCGAGAACCTTTGCTGGGAAGAAAAAGGAGTTTACAAGGTTGCAAAGGGCTTTGAGCTGTCGAAAGATTGCTTTACGCAAATCGTAGAGGTAAAGCCGAAGAAAGAAGTTGGAAAGCATTATCACGAGAAGCAGACTGAGATCTTTGCAATTCTAAGCGGTGAAGCAATTCTTGGCATTGGAGACAAGGTTTACAACGCGAGGGCTGGTGAAGTTTTCATTTGCAGGCCAGGAGAAAGGCATTGGGTAAAGAATTACAGCAACGAGCCTTTTAGGATCTTGGTTTTTAAATACAACTACGCAGAAAACGACATCTTCTGGGAATGAGCTCGGAAGAGTTTCTCAAAACAATACTTTTGAGTGTTGCGGAAGTCATCATTGTGGTTGACATGGAGGGCAGGATAACTTATGCAAGTCCACAAACTTTAAAGATAATGGGAGTCAAAGCGAATGAACTCGTTGGAGACAAACTGTGGGCGATACCGACTTTGAGGGATCCCGGTAGAATGGAAGAGTTTTTTATAAAATTGAAGCTCGGAAAAATTTACAAAAAGAGAGAAATTGTGGAAATCCAGAAAGGGAGTGAAAAAGCTTATCTGCATATCTACGCAACTCCGCTCAGCGACTTTTCTGGTTTTGTTTTCACTTTTCGCGATGTCACACCATTGGTCGAAGCATATCAAAAAATAGAGGGGCTGAACGAAGTTCTGAGACTAATGAACAAAATCCTACGCCACGATGTGTTAAACAAGCTTGCAATCGTTCGTGGCTATTTAGAGATTTCCCTTGAAAATTTGGAAAAAGAGAAAATTGAAAAAGCGCTGAAAACGCTTGACGAAGCTGTTGATGTCATTGAAAGGATGAGAGAGCTCGAAAAGTCTATTGTGAGCCGTGAAACAAAAGTCGTTAAATTGAGGGAAGTCGTTGAAAAGGTTGCAGAGAATGTTCGAAAGCTTGGAGTTGAAGTGGAGATCCAGGGCGATGCAATGGTTTTAGCAGACGACGCAATTTATTCGGTTATCGACAACATAATGACCAACTCTGTAAAGCACGGTGAAGCCACGAAGATAAGTGTAGGAATCGAGAAAGAAGGTGAGTTTTGCAAACTCACAATCGCTGATAACGGGAAGGGTTTGCCTATGCAGTTTGCAGACAAGCTTTTCACCGAGGGCTTTAGCTATGGAAAAAGCGCTGGAACGGGGCTTGGGCTTTACATAGTGAAGAGGGTTGTGGAGAGATATGGCGGGAGTGTTAGGGCTTACAACAAAGGAGGGGCTTTTTTTGAGATTTTGCTAAGAACAAAAAATAAACTTATAGTCATCCAGTTCCGAGGTATTTTTGATGCAAAAGAGCAACTTTGAAGCCAAGAAATATCAATCGTAAAGTTGTTTGCCCACGAAAATTTTTACACTTGGAAAAAGCTCTCTTTTCCTTGCCAGGAAGGGGAAACACAAGTCGCTGACCACAAAACTCGAGCTCTCCTGACTCTAACTTTATCATCAGTCTTCCTATTCCAAGTCCAGAAATCTCAGTCGAGCTATAACAACCATTACCACGCAATCATCGTGGCATCGACTTCCTGATGCAAAAAGCTAACAGAAAAGAAACTTTCATAAGATGGCATTCTCTCAACAGTCCTCAATATTACACTATAAAGAAGATCGAGGAAGTCGAAAAGATTTAAGAAAATGTATCTCTCTTTTGAATGCATTCAGGGCTATTCAATTGTTCAGGACGTATTCGATGCTGAACGTAGCTAACTTCTTCAAGAGGCTAACCAGGAGGTGCTGACGCTGCTCTTAAGTTTACTCGAGTGCTTTAATTTAATCTTTTGTGATGATGTAGATTTAGCAAGAGTAGAATAATACGCGCTAGCATTAAAACGAACTGTATAGGGATTTTGGCAGACAAAGTAGTTTTATCTCCACAACTATTTTTTCACAACAATAAAATAGAGAAAAACACATTCCTAGCAATAATTTTCCGACAACCTTGCAGCAAGGAAATTACGCTCTTGCGAGCAACAACGTTGATAATCTTGCCCTGAAATCTGATCCGCTGCAGCTATGGCAAAGCTACGACAGCAACGGCAAAATCGAAGATCTTGAGCCGATAGCAGCGATAATGGACTGGTCGAACAACAGATTTAGCGATTTAGAGCTGATAAATGTGATAATAAAGTGGCTAAGTAGAGATGTAAATAGGGATGTAAAATTAAAAACGAAATCAAATCTTCATTGCCTGCTTGTGAAGTTCTGTGATGAAGAAAGCAAAATACATTTAACCATCCTCATGAGTAATTAAAAAATTCATGGAAAGAGTTTTAAAGACTATAAAAAAAATTCTTTTATGGCGATCAGGATCACGATCAAGGGAAAGGTTCACGAAGTCGGCTATCGCCTTTTTCTTCTTGAAGAAGCTGACTCGCTTTTCATTCCATTCTTCGATGCGAGAAATGTAAAAATAAATGGAAAAGAAGCCTTAATCGTTCTTGTTGACGGAGAAAAAGAGCAGCTGGAGCAGTTCATTGAATTCGTGAAAAGCAATAAACCAGAAAATGCTTTGGTTGAAGAGATAAGCGTTGAAGAGTTCAAGGGCAAAGTTAGAGACATCGAAAAGTTTAGAGCGAGCTTTAACACATCGCAGCTTTCGAAGATCGTTCAGGTTGGAGTTAAGATGCTTGAAAAGCAGGATTTGATGCTGCAAAAACAGGACGAAACGATTAAGAAAATAGAGGAAGTGGGAAGGAAAGTTGACGAAGTTGGAAGGAAGGTGGATGAAGTTGGAAAGAAAGTAGATCAGACAAGAGAGGAGCTTGGAAGGAAAATAGAGGAAGTGGGAAAGAGAGTTGATGAGGTTGGAAGAAAAGTTGACCAGACAAGAGAAGAACTGGGGAAGAAGATCGATGAGACAAACGAGAAGCTTGAAATGCTGAGATCTGATTTCAGGGATTATCTGGAAACGAATCTTAGGGAAATAAATTCGAGGATTTCAAGAATTGAGGATGCTTTGAGAAGGGCTGGAATAATGTAGCTTTTTATTTCGATTCTTACGTGATTGATTTCTCTGATCATAAAAGTCTTAAAATCGGGATTGGAGAATTCACGTGCCTAATTGGCCCAAATGGAGCGGGAAAATCGACGCAGTTGAAAATAATAGCGGTCTTTTAAGACCACAAAGGGAATCGTTAGATTTGAAGGTAAAGTTAAAGAAAGAGATATTGCTACCTACCGCAGTCACCAAGCTTTGCTCCACATTTAACGGTTTTTGAGGCAGTTTTGACTGGTAGAATGCAGTATTTTAATTTTTCCCCGAATGAAAATGATTTAAAATCAGTCGAGAAAACTTTAAAGTTATTAAAAATTACCGAACTTGCATGGAGAAGACTTGGAGAACTCAGCGGTGGTCAAAGACAGAAAGTTTTTCTGGCATTCGGAAAACCGGAGGATGTGCTGGAAAAAGAACTCCTCAAATCCCTCTATAAGGTTGAAATAGAGGTTGTTAAATGCGATGGGGCTATTTCGATAATTCCAGTAAAAGTTATCGATGCTTGAAAAATGGTCTTCTCGAATCCGGATTGCATTTCCAACCAAGAAGTTTTATTTCTGAAGTGTAAAAGACGCCACCCAGTCTTGAATTACATTTTAAGCTCTGGAGCTTATTATTGTTTGCTCTTTATTTTTAGTGTCGGATTTGTGTTTATAGGTCTATGATGTTACGTAACATTTTATTGTCGACTCTTTGGTTATGTTTGTTTTTCTTTTTAACCCCCACCTTTCTATTATCTCGTGACATTCTCTTATTTTTTGCAAACTTTAGGTTTAAAGCCTCGCTGCAAAGTGCTTCGATGATGTTGAATGTTCATACTTATCAGTTGGAAAAAAGTTTATAACAAGAGTTTTATTATAGAGCTGAGAAAGTTCGGAGGATCGTTGGTGAGAGGTTGAGGAAAGGCTTGCCATACGTTGATTCGAACATATTTCTTTTCCCCGTTCTATAAAAGGCTGAAGATGTTGAAGAAGCAAGAAGAGCGAAGAGTTGAAGGCGTATACTTCCACAATTGCATGGGGTGAGGTTGTTTGGGTTATCAGAAAGATCTTCAACTTCGAATTATCCTTGGAACAGGGAAGACGTTTTCTGGAGTTTCCAAACCTGAAGTTCCTCTCTGTTAAGAAGAGCACAATTTTGGTGACTCATAAGCTCCTTGAGAGGTATAAGCTCAAACCGAGAGATGCACTTCACGCAGCAGTAGCAATAGAGAATGGTTTAACTGAGATCGTAAGCTACGATAGCGATTTTGATGTTTTAAAGGAGTTAAAGAGAATGGAACCATAAATTTAGGCAATTCCAAAAATCATAAAGCTCATAGCAGAGCGGGAATTTGGCAGTCCGTAGAAATACCAGCCTATATGTTTCGAATTGCCCCAAAAAAGGTTTTATGATTAGACTACAAAACTTTTCGCTTGCCTAGGAATCTATACGTAGAACTGCAAACAATAGTCTTTGAAATACAAAATGTAATTATGCCAGTAATTACGACCAGAGTGCCGGATGAGCTGAGGAAAAAGACGGGAAGTCAAGCTGAACTGGAGCGAGTTGAGAAAGGCTTCCGCGTTCGCAATGGTTTTGTTGAAAAGGAGATGGAAAGATTTGAGTTTTCTACAAAAACAGCAATTCCCGATCTCGCAAATTTGGAAACGATGAACGCAATCCGGAAAGCTATTATCACGGAGAGAATTGAAAAATGATGCAATGGAAAGACTGAAAGCGTTGAAGCTAATTCTTAAGGGTTCTGAATTCGGGTGATTTTCTTGAGAGAACGCTTGAAATCGCAATTGAGGAGAAGATCACTGTCAGATGCACTCTACATAGCGATCGTCGAGCGCTAAACTCGTAACATCTGACTTAAAAACTACGAAATCGCGAAAGAGTATGTGAGGGATGATATTGTATGAAGAGCAGAAAAGCTCTGCAGCGATTTCAGTTGCGGCTGCTTTTCAGAGGTAAAGAGCAGCTCAATAGCCCCGGACGGGGATTTTAAAGAACCTCCCTGCACCACTGCTACTGACTCGACGCGAGGCGTTTCTGGCATGAGGTTCAAAACGAGGACTACAGCAGCTGCCACGTGCAAACATCCCGGTTGCAATAGGGTTTTTGCAACTTTTGCTTTTGTTTAATGCCCTTTTTATCGAAATGGTTACTTTTTTCGAGTTCTGGAAGAACTACGTTTCTCTGTCAATGAATTTTAAATAAAACTTAGTCGCCTTTCTGAATTCCACCACAGTGCGATTTTAACCCAGAAATGTTAAGTTCAGCAAAAACTTCGTTCAAATGGAGAAGCATAGGCTATGACTATCTGCTTAGAAACGAATTGAAAATTTCTTGAAGAGATCAAAATCGATCAGAAGAGCAAAGAAAGAATAACCCAATACCTGAATTGCAGAGTCGCGTATGGAGTGAGCATAACTGTATAGGGAAATAAAGAGTTTGAGGCTACTCTGCGAGAGATAACCTTCGCCTTGAAAAAATCGATGAGGCAAAGCTATTCATGTCCACTTTTTAATGTCTCTGCCGGTATTTAAACCTCAATAATAGAGCCAGGGCCCGGATTTGAACCGGGGTCAGCGGATCTGCAGTCCGCCGCATTGCCCCTCTGCCACCCTGGCTCAACTCTCTTTTACCTTAAAATTTAAAAATCTTTTGGTTTGGTAAGAGATTTTAAGCTCGACAAAACTAGATTTGTGGACGCTGTGAAGTGCAATGACGTTTGGATGATCTACAAATCTCTTCTCTCGGAAAAGGTAGCTCTCAAAGGAATTAACCTTAGAGTTCCGAAAGGAGAGATATTTGGACTTCTTGGACCAAATGGAGCCGGAAAAACAACATTGGTTTCAATAATGGCAACACTGCTGAGACAGACAAGAGGAGAAGTAGAGGTTCTTGGGTTTGATTCGCTGAAAGATGCGAAAGAAATTCGGAAAAGAATAAACATCGCAAGCGGGAATCCGAATTTGATTTGGAGCCTTACAGTTTACGAAAATCTTCGCTATTATGCAATGCTCTACGGAATCAGAGATCGAAGGATCGTTGAAAATCTGATAAAGGATTTCGAGCTCGAGGAATTTAGGAACGTGGAGTTCAACAGGCTGTCGACGGGGAACAAGCAGAAACTAATTCTCGCAAGAGCATTTATAAACAATCCAGAGCTCGTTTTTCTTGACGAGCCAACAAAAGGACTCGATCCGCCTATCGCAAAAAGACTTCGGGAAAAGATACGCACGATGCAGAGAGAAAGGGGAATAACGGTCGTTCTTACTACGCACTACATGAGCGAAGCTGAAATGCTCTGTAAGAAAATAGCGTTCATAAACCACGGCGAAATAGTTGCAGAGGGAACGAAGGAAGAACTCAAGCAGATGCTCAGGATGAGGGACAAGATAACGATCGAAACAGATGCAGAAATCCCGGAGCAGAAGTTTCAAAACTTTGAAGGTGTTTTTATGGTGGAAAGAAACGAGAACAGCTACACGTTTTACGTGGACAGCGTTGAAAAGAGGCTTTGGGATATCGCGAAGGAAGTTGCGAACTACGGCAGGATTAGGAATGTAACGGTGAGAGAAGTCGATCTGGAGGATGTCTTCAATGAGCTTGCGAAATGAAATCTACAAGACGCTCGGATTCACGTATCGAAATTTTATAATCACGAGGAGGAACTTCTTTACAATTTTCGAGACTCTTTTTTGGCCAGTCATAGGGCTTATCTCCGTCGGGTTAATGAGCGTATATCTTGAACTCAGCAAGGAGCAGTTTGCATTCATCCTCATCGGTGCTGTAACTCTTAGCATTCTTCAAGTCTCGCAACTCGACGTTGCTTACGTTTTGCTCTTTGATATCTGGAGCAAGAGTGTTCGCTACACCTTCGTAACCCCAATAAGCGCATGGAACATGATCCTTGGCTCATGGCTTTTTGGAGTTTTCAGGGGCTTCGTTGCCTTTTTGATCCTATTTGTTGCGAGCGAAGTTCTTTTTCGGGTTAACATTCTGATATCTCTACCATGGCTACTTCTGTTCCTGTTCGGAGTATTTCTCTCTGCGATGATCATCGGAGTTATTACCTGCTCTCTGCTCCTGATCTTCGGCTATCGTGCTGAGATCTTTGCATGGACACTCTCTGCGATCTTCATGCTCGTTTGTGGGATCTACTACCCAGTTTCGATGCTTCCCGAAGTGATCAGAGCTCTTTCGTATGCAATTCCATTAACGCATTTTCTTGAGTTCTATCGTGGCTTCTACGGCTTCAAAACGAGTTTCGAGAACCCATTGCTGATTGGCTACATGCTATCTTTCTTTGCACTTGCAGTCTTGGTTGCACTTTATCTCTGGGCATTCGAGAGGGCAAGGCGAAGGGGAACGATAACGCAATTCTCCGAGTAACCCTACTAAGCTCAAGCTAATAACAGAGCAATTTTGTCGTGTTTTACCTGTAACTCTGCTTTTATTCTGTATTTTGAAAGCTTGGGAGAGCTTTGGAGGATGCAAATCTAAGATATGCCCAAGGTTTTAATCCCCTTCTCCACGGCCTTTCCCATATTCGACGAAACATCTACTTCTACCCCTTTTACCCTCTGCGGATCTCACCTAAAGAGTTCAATCGACTGCGTCTGATTTCTGGTTTCAAAAGTGTAAGGAAGTCTGACGAAAAAGAAAAAAGATAGGAAACGAGGAAGATCTTGGATGAACTTGAAAGTATCTTCGAGAACCACAAACTTCATAAATCGTATAGGAAACGAACTTCCAGCGGGGGTTGCCGAGTGGCCAAAGGCGCTGGCTTGAGGGGCCAGTCCCGTAGGGGTTCGAGGGTTCAAATCCCTCCCCCCGCATAACTTTTTGAAGCTGTATACGAAATCGACACGTGGTGATGCGTTATTACAGTTATCTGCGGGAAAATCTCCTTTTGTTTTCCGAAACTGAGTTTTTCAGGAGTGACATTTTCACTCTTGTTTTTCGCTAATACTCAGCGTTTTCTAGCTCCCTCAAAACAGCCTTCTTGGAAATTTAAGGAAGTTTGGCTAGATTTGAAAAGGAAAACTTTAAAATTTAAAATTCTATTTTCTGCATGGGAGTCTACCATGTGATGGGATTAGGCAAAAATCCCGGCGTGGTGACGGTTCCCTTGTCGCTTGTTTATATTCTTCAGCTTGGTCAGGCCTTGGAGATCGAGAAAGCCAAGGACTTCTTCAAATCTTCGGGCGAGTTTGAAAGAAAGGGAAGTTATGAAAGAGAAAAAGGTATGGTTGAAGCTGTTATCGTTTTCACGTCGAAAGAAACAATTGAAGGAACCGTACTTAACTCGTGTCAATCAAAGTGGTTTGGCTTTGGATTTAATAGAGGTGACCGGAGTTATACTTTAGAGAGCGTTTACATGAAGTTTTTTAATAAACTTTTTGATTATTTTGAGGAAAAATTTGGTTTTAGGCCGAAGGAATTTAGAATGTTCGCCGTGGAAGTAAACCATCAAGACTTCGAGGACTGCTTTAAGAAAATCGGCACAACTCTGAACGCTCTGAAGGACAAGGAAATCTGGGGAAGTATTATAGGCGGTTCGAATCAGATAAACATCGCTATCTTAACCGCGGGCGCTTATAAAGCAACTGTTTCGAGATATTACTATGTTTTCCAAAGTGCCCAGAACCTTCTCGAGCCGGAAGGGATCGAAAAGCCGAGCAGAGAAAATTTAAACGAGATAGTATGCGAAACGATCAGAAGATGGCAGGAACTTCCGATCTTCAACATAGAAATTGGCGATCTGTTGAAAAAGATAAACGAAGTCTTTGAAGGTAGGAAAAAAGTGAATAGGAAAGAAATAGAGGGTGTTCTTGAGTCTTGTGGCTTTGGCAAGCAGTATTTAGCCAAGCTTAGGAACTTTTTAGTCTTCAAGGATGACACAGTCGAGAGAACACACCTGTTTGAAAGACTTATTAACATCTGGGGTTTAGTTGACGAATCTGTAATTAATTTTTCGGAATGGAAAAAGTGGGCAGAAGAAAACACGATACTCCATGAAATACAGATTTTCTAATCAAAGTCTTACGAGTAGGGCGTCTACGAGCCTCTTTCCGTAATCGCTAACTCTAAATCTTCCTCCAAAGCTTTTGAGGACCCCATGTGATTCGAGCATTCTCTTCTCAGTCCAAGAGAGGGTATCGAGGTCGTTCTCCTCAAGCGCTTTTATCAATTTTGCCAAGTAATCTGGTGGATATGGCAGAGTTGGAATCCTTATTATCTCATATTCTTTTTTATTTGGGAAAAGTAGACCGTCGAAGTGCCTCTCTCTTTCCCCGTAAATCCTGATCTTCTCGTCATCAGTTTTGGCTCTGTAAATCTCTCTTATGCTACTCCTGAGATTCTCCAAAAGCTGGTTTACAATCTTTACATCTTTGCTTATCACATGGTAAACGCCGTCAACCCCCATGAGCTGTCCGAGCAAAGAAAGCGTGATACACATGTTCTTTCTCCCTCCCGCGACGTTTAGCAAAATTTTATCGCATTTGTACTTCTCTCTTTCCTCCCTTATTATCTTGGCACATATGGACATGAACTGAAGATTCTCCTCCGTCGTGTTCACGTCTTCGAATGGCAAAGAAACTTCGTGAAGCCTCATCTTCGGATACCTTCGTTTGATTCCAATCCTTATCAGCTCATAGCCAGCCTTAACGTCTTCGTTCTCAGTTGTTAGCACGACCAAATCGTTTACGGGTTCACCAATTCCATCCACAAACGTTGTTATTACCGGGGGACTTAATCCAAGGGGGGCTATTACAGCAGTTTTCATTATTTTCAACTTTTCGCAACGGTTTTTTAAGTCTTTTGAATTGAAAAGTTTTATATAGGTATGAGCTTTGCTAGAGAAAGGGGAAGAGAATGTTGGCAATTAACCCCATAAATTTAAAGGTTGAACTCATTGAGCACATTGTCGCTGGCGAATTACTCAAAAATGCACTAAAGGGGAAGAAATTCAAGAATATTAAGGAGTTCAATGATTTCATAACTAATTTTTTAAAGAACAGCAAGATTGGCGACTTGCCGGCGGACACAAGATTTCCAGGATTTTTCTCTAGCCTCGCAGATCATTCGTTATCGACTTCAGCAATCGCGGTTCCACTTGCTCTTGAACTTCGAAAACGTGGAATTGACTTCAGTTTGGAATATAGCGGAAGATTTGCGGAGATTCTCAAAGAAGAGGATTCTTTGAAAGAGATTGTAAGATGTGCAGCACTTCTTCACGACATTGGAAAGCAACCACCCATGCAACATGACGAGAGAACGAGGAAATACGTTAGAGAAATACTGGAGTTGGCGGGATTTGGGGAAATAGCTGGAGAAATCGCTTTATGCGCATCAAGACATCATTATAGATGGGGGAAAATAGAGGAATACAAACCAGAAACAAAGCTTGAATGGGTAATCGCTATTGCAGACAAAGTTTCGGTTGCCGACAGAATGATATCGCTCGACGAGAGGACAACTGAAGTTTGCAACTGGATACGACAAAAGCTTAACAACCTGATAGAACCAGAAGATGGGGAAAAAATAGAGAAACTCATCAGATATCTCGAGAAAAAGGAAATCAACAAGGAACTTGAATTTCTGATACCTCTGAATCCACAGGAAATGGATAGAAGGATTTTTAATCTAAAAGAGGTTTTTGGAGTTGATCCTGAACTTGGAGTTCTCTGTCTTGAGATCGCAGGGATTCAAAAATTTATAAATGCTTCAGATTTCAGAAAATATATATCAGGAGCGAGCGTTTTGCTTGAAAATGTTTTAAGAGAAGTCGGAGATATGCTCGCAAACACGATATCTCCTGAGAGTGTAATTTACGCTAAGGGCGGATCTTTACTTGCGATTATACCTGCGAGCTATTATAATGAAATTAGAGAAAAGATCCTAAACCACTTCAAAAACAGAACGCTTATAGTAAAACCGAAATTGCCGTCTAGATTTAGGTATAGGCTTTATGAATTCAAATACGGGCCAAAATTTTTCCTTGACAGTCAATCGGAACCTTCTATCAAAAGAAGGAACTTTGGAGAGATAGTTTCGCGAACTCTGAGTTTTTTGGAAGTGGAGGAAGAGATTGGCAATAGCGTAGTGATTCCAGTAGGAGAGATCTGTAAATACTGTTACGAGTTCAAAGCAGAAGAGTACTTAGGAGAAGAAAATGAAAGGATATGCAAACGCTGTCATCTTGTGGTTGAAGAGCACAAGATAACGAAAGAACTGTTCCTCTTTACGCTAGATCTAGAAAAGGTCGAAGTTGGCGAATCAAGTAAGATATCAAATGAGCTATTCCAAAAAATCGTCAAGAGGTTTGAAGAAAAGACTAAAAATAGCAGGGTAATTGC
>JAVZNF010000021.1:0-23237 GCA_038882935.1 Archaeoglobaceae archaeon
GAAACTTCGAAGAGATTGTTGCAATAGACAAAGCCATAAGAACTGCGGTTGCGATAATGACCGAAGGAGCGGTTGCAGCCCCAATAGAGGGGATTGCAAAGGTTGCTTTGGACAAGAACAACGATGGAAGCAACTTCTTGAAAGTTTACTATGCCGGTCCAATAAGAAGCGCAGGTGGGACTGCGCAAGTTATTTCGGTGTTAATCGCAGATTACGTGAGAAGAAAGCTCGGAATAGGGAAATATATTGCAACAGAGGAGGAAATTCTTCGATATTGCGAGGAGATTCAGCTATATAAGAAGGTTGCAAACTTGCAGTATTTGCCGAGCGACGAAGAGATAAGGCTAATTGTCTCAAATTGTCCGATTTGTATAGATGGTGAAGCGACTGAAGACGTGGAAGTCACGGGTTACAGGAATTTGCCGAGGGTTGAGACAAACAAAGTTCGTGGGGGGATGGCGCTGATAATTGCAGAGGGAATAGCTTTGAAGGCACCAAAGCTAAAAAAGATGGTCGAAGAGCTGAAGATCGATGGATGGGAGTGGCTTGAGAAGCTGATAAAGGACTCAGAAGAAGAAGTCGATGTGAAGCCTAGGAGCAAGTATCTCTCAGACATAGTTGCAGGGAGACCTGTGCTCAGCCATCCCTCGAGGAAAGGCGGTTTCAGGTTGAGATATGGAAGAGCAAGGAACTCTGGGTTTGCAACCGTTGGAATAAATCCAGCCCTCATGGTACTTGTGGACATTGCAATTGGAACTCAACTGAAAATCGAACGTCCAGGAAAAGCTGGAAGTGCTGTTCCAGTTACAACGATCGAAGGTCCAACAGTTAGGCTCCGAAACGGTGACGTCGTAAAAATAAACTCGGTAAAGGAGGCGATGGAGGTAAAAAACGAGGTCGAGAAGATCTTGGACCTCGGAGAAATTCTGATAAACTATGGCGATTTCTTGGAGAACAACCATCCCCTGATTCCGAGTTCCTACGTTTACGAATGGTGGGTTCAGGAGTCGAAGATCGAAATCGAGAACCCAAGCGAAGAAGAAGCTCTAAGGCTTTGCGACGAGCTCAACGTTCCTTTGCACCCGAAGTGGACTTACCTTTGGCACGACATAAGCGTTGAGGAATTCTGCTATCTTAGAGACTTCATAAGCGAGAAGGGGAAGATAGAAGGGCATGGAAGGTATCTTGTTTTGCCGATCGATGCAAAGGCAAAGGAGATCTTGGAGAAGTTACTCGTTGAACACAAAGTTAGGGAAGGGATTGTTTTAGAGAAGTGGAAAGTTCTCGTCCGATGTCTTGGGCTCGATTCAAGGCTTAGAAAAATTGGCGAGATTCATGGAAATGAAGTCCTTGAAATAATCCGCAGAATTTCCGGGCTCGACGTTCGAGAAAAGGCGGTTTCAAGAATTGGTGCAAGGATGGGGAGACCAGAGAAAGCGAAAGAAAGGAAGATGAGCCCACCTCCGCACGTTCTTTTCCCAATAAGCTTAGCTGGTGGAAAAAGAAGGGACATAAAAAGTGCAGTTGAGCAGAGCAACGGGATAGCAAGGGGAGAAGTCGAGGTTGAGATTGCGCTTAGAAAATGCATGCAGTGCGGAAAGGAGGGTTTTTGGCTTAAATGCGACTGCGGAGCTTTGACGCAGCAGATCTATTACTGTCCAAAGTGCAAAACAAAGCAAAATTCCGAGATCTGCAAATGCGGAAGTGAGACAAAAGGCTATGTGAAGAGGTTTGTCGACGTGCGAAAGCTTTACGAGAACGCGTTGAAAAACTTAGGAGAAAGGTTTGAGCTCGAGATTTTAAAGGGCGTAATCGGGCTTACATCGAAGAACAAGATTCCAGAAAGGCTTGAGAAGGGCATTTTAAGGGCTAAGCACGACGTTTACGTTTTTAAAGACGGAACGATCAGATACGACATGACAGACTTACCTTTGACGCATTTCAAGCCAAAAGAAATTGGGGTTAGCGTTGAAAAGCTTAGAGAACTTGGATACACGACGGATTATCTTGGGAACGAGCTGAAGAGCGAAGAGCAAATAGTTGAGCTAAAGCCACAGGACATCGTGATTGCAAAGAGTTGTGCGGAATACCTTTTGAGGGTGGCGAAATTCGTCGATGATCTGCTTGTCAAGTTCTACAGGCTCGAGCCTTACTACAACGTTGAGAAAATCGAAGATCTCATCGGACACCTCGTAATCGCTTTGGCTCCGCACACGTCTGCTGGAGTTCTTGGAAGGATAATTGGTTTTGTGGACATCCTTGGATGTTATGCGCATCCATACTTCCATGCTGCGAAGCGAAGAAACTGCGATGGAGACGAAGACTGTGTGATGCTCCTTCTCGACGGGCTTTTGAATTTCTCGAGACATTTCTTGCCAGAAAAGCGTGGTGGGCAAATGGATGCTCCGCTCGTTTTGACTACGATCGTTGATCCAAGAGAAGTTGATAAGGAAGTCCACAACATGGACATCGTTTCCCGTTACTCGTTAGAGTTTTATCAGGCGACACTAAGATTTGCAAATCCGAAGGAACTCGAAGACACGATCGAGAAAGTCAAGGACCGTTTGAAGCTTGAGAGTAGGTTCTTTGGACTTTCATTTACTCATGACACAGAAATCGCAAATGGTTTGAAGGAGAGCGCTTACAAAAAGCTGAAGACTATGAGCGAAAAGGTTGAGAAGCAGATGGAGATAGCGAGGAAAATAAGTGCAGTTGATGAAAACGACGTTGCGGAAAGAGTAATAACGATTCACTTCTTGCCAGACATAATCGGAAATCTCAGGGCTTTCTCAAGGCAGGAGTTCAGATGCGTCGACTGTAACGAAAAATATCGGAGAGTTCCTTTAAGCGGGAAGTGCAGAAAGTGTGGGGGAAATCTTACGCTAACCGTTCACAGCAGTTCGATCGTGAAGTACTTGGACATATCGAAAAAGCTTTGCGAGGAATACAAAGTTACAGAATACACGAGACAAAGGTTAAAGCTTATTGAGCACGAAATAAAATCTCTTTTCTTCGAAAAACAAGTCACTCTTGCCGAGCTTTGGTGAATCAAATTATTTTTTCTGCTAATATCTTTGAGACACTGATTTTTGAGTAAATTCTTTCAACGGTGTCGGTCGCGACGATTTCACGAACTCCGCTCGAGAAAAGCTTTACAGCGGCGAAGTCCGCAAGAACTGCATGAACGCAAGCGCATTCAACGCTTTTTGCTCCGAGTTCGTAGAGCTTCTTTGTTGCTTCGATCACTGTCCCTCCAGTCGAAATTATGTCATCGACGATCACAACCCTTTTTCCTTCGACATCGATCTTCTTCGGGCTTATCTCGACCGTTTTCTCATCTATTCTGCGCTTCTCCAGCCAATCCCATTCGCAGTTCGCAATTCTCGCGGCAGTTTTTACTCTTTCAGCAGAGCCTTTGTCTGGGGAGATCATGATAACATCTTCTCCCTCGTAGCTTTTCCCAATCAATGGCATTGCATCAACGTCAACGAGTTTTTTAAAGCTCTCTTTGGCTTTTTCGCTGTGTATGTTCACAGTTATAACTTTCTCAGCCCTTTCTTCGATGGCCTTTGCGACAACTCTTACGCTCACGGCTTCGCCCGTCAAGAATTCCCTGTCCTGTCTTGCGTAACCAAGATACGGAATCACCGCAACAACATCGCCCTTTATTGCGTCGAAGAGTAGATTCAGCAGAACGAAGTCATCGCTCGAGTTTAAGCTACAAACGACCACGTGCTCAGATTCTTGGCTTTCAACCCTCGCATAAAGTTCTCCGTCTGGAAATCTCTTAAAGCTTACAGCTGAAATTTTCACTCCAATCTCTTCAGCAATTCTTTTTCCAAGCGAAGGTGAGGACGGAGTTAGGATGAGGTCCATAAAAATCTTCGTAGTATTTATTTTTTGTAGATTTTGAGCAACTCGACAGGAATTGGCAGAATTATCGTTGTGTTCTTTTCCGCAGCAACTTCGTTCAGCGTTTGCAAGTATCTTAGGAAAAGCGCTCCTTCGCTTTGCGCAAGGACGTCAGAAGCTTCTTTAAGCTTCATCGCAGCTTGATATTCTCCTTCTGCCCTGATTATCTTCGATCTTCTCTCTCTTTCAGCTTCAGCTTGCATGGCCATAACTCTTCGCATCTCCTCCGGAAGTTCAACATCCTTTATCTCGACTGCAGTTACCTTTATTCCCCAAGGATTCGTTGCCTCGTCGATTATCTGCTGAAGCCTTATGTTCAGCTTTTCTCTCTCTGAAAGAACTTCGTCGAGCTCGGCCTGACCAATGATACTCCTAAGTGTTGTTTGCGCAATCTGTGCAGTTGCATACATGTAGTTGTAGACTTCTGTTACGGCCTTCGCAGGGTCGACGACTCGATAGTAAACGACAGCGTTCACCTTAACGGTTACGTTGTCCTTCGTAACAACTTCCTGCGCAGGAACGTCGTATGTTACAGTTCTCAAATCTACTTTGACCATCGAATCCAAGAGAGGGATTATGAAGAAGATCCCAGGACCCTTTGCACCGATAAGCCTTCCAAGTCTGAAGATTACACCACGCTCGTATTCCTTTACGACTCTTATCGCTGAGAGTAAGAAAACTAGAATTATCAGTGCTATTCCCCAGTAATACCACTCCATGGCAAACGCTTCCTTGAAAAAATATAAGCTTTTTGGCAAACTTCTCCGCAAACGATTTAACTTTGCGAAACAATCTTGATTGTGGTTAGAGGGCTTGAAAGATACTCTGCGATAAACCGCAACGAAGCGATTGCGAAGTTTCAGATAGCGAAACGAATCCCGGCAGAGAAGGCTGAAACCCTCGAAGAAAAGCTGAAAATCCACGATAGGCTTAAAAAAGAGCTGAAGAGCATGTTAAACGAAGACGTCAGCTTTTTAAAGGAGAAACCGGCGGAATACTCGTTTCTCAATCTAAAGAGGGACATCCTTTACGAGATGTTGCGGAACTGCAACTTCTGTGAGCGAAGATGCGAAGTCAACAGATACGAAAAGAAGGGCTTTTGTAAATGCGGAGTTGTTAGCTACTTCAGCAGCGAATTTCTTCACATGGGCGAGGAGCCTGAGCTGATCCCATCGCACACGATATTCTTCAACCGTTGCACGTTTGCTTGCGTTTTCTGCCAGAATTACGACATTGTCTACAGTGATGACATCATCGCAGATACGAAAGATCTTGCATACATCATCGATCGAAGATACAGGCAGGGAAGTAGGAACGTGAACTTTGTCGGTGGAAATCCGGATCAGCATGCACATGTGATTGCAGAAATTCTTCTCAACGTAGAGTCGAACGTTCCAGTTGTTTGGAACTCGAACATGTATCACAGCGTTGAGCTTGCAAACGTGATCGAAGATTTCGTCGACGTTTGGCTTGGCGATTTCAAGTATGGGAACAACAAATGTGCTCTTCGCTATTCAAAGGTTCCGAGGTATTTGGAAGTTGTTCAAAGAAACTTTCTGCGGGCGAAGGACAACGGGGAGCTGTTGATTCGTCACCTCGTAATGCCCGAGCATATAGAGTGTTGCACGGAAAAAATTGTGGACTGGGTTGCGGAAAACCTTGGCAAGGATGTTAGATTTAACCTGATGTTCCAATACTATCCAACTTTTAAAGCCTACGAGTATCCAGAGATTGCGAGAAGACTCAGCGCTGAAGAAATGAACCGCTCCTATGCAATAGCGAGCAAGAAACTCACGAATTTGGTATGAATCTCCAGGAACTTCTCGAAAAGATTGAGGAGAGGGTAACAAGGAATGTACTTCAAAAAGAGGTTTTCAGCGCAGAAGTTCTTGCAAGAAAAGGCGATACAGCGATAATCTTATCCTCGGGCTTAATACAGCCAGGAAGCTCTGTTGCGTGGGTTGACGATGTCGTGACCCCGTTTGGATTCGTCCTCGATGTCAGAAAAGTAAAGCATGGATTTCTACTTGCAGTTAAGGAGTTTGAGAGGTTCGAAGGGGAAAGAATTGCGGAAGCGGAGAATCTTTTGAGCATTGCCCTTCGAAAGGAAGCGGTCGAGAGAATGGATGAAATCCTCAACTTTAGGAACTGGAGCGGGATCAAAAAAGTTAACGCACCAGAGTTTCTCGACAATTGGCAGAAAGAATGCTTTTCTGCAGCCTGCTCTCTTGAAGAAGGGGAGATTCTGCTTGTCGTTGGACCTCCAGGCACAGGAAAGACGACTTTCATTGCCGAGAGTGCAAGGCAACTCTCGAAAGAAGAAATGGTGTGGGTTACTTCGAACACGAACGTCGCAGTCGACAACGTGCTCGAAAAGCTTGAAAAAGCAATTCGCATAGGGCATCCATCGAAAATCTTGGGAAATGCGAAGAGACACAGCATAGAGGCGAGGATTTTGTCCCGACTGAGCTTTAACAGCTATGAGGACTTTGCGAATAAAATTGCGAACGCCTATCGAGAGATAGTGAGGTTGCAGGAAGAGGTTTTGAAGAATGGAAAAATCGTTGTTGGTGCGACAATCCTGAAGGGGTCGATGAGCGTTCTCAACCGCTTCGAATTCGACACAGTGTTTTTAGATGAGGCTAGCAACACTTGCATATCAACCGCTTTGATCGCGTTGGAGAAGGCGAGGAAGGCTGTGATCGTTGGTGACCCGTACCAGCTTCCGCCAGTCTACGAAGTGAATGTGCCGAACTCGCATGCTTTCTCAGCTTTTAATTACCTCTACGAAATCTACCGCAGGGCTTTGTGGTTGCGGAGACACTATAGATGTAACGCAGACATCATCGGGTTTTCAGCGAGGGAAGTCTACGGAAAGCTTGAGATCGACGAAAAATGTTACAACGTGAAGATCCCAAGGATCGAGACAACGATCCCAGAGGTCGGGGATCCTTCGAAGGCTGTCCTTTTCCTACACTGCGACAGCGAGGAAAAGAGAGTTGGGGCTTCAAAAGTGAACGAAGTCGAAGCAGAGCTCGTCTCTCAGATCTGTGACGAGCTGAGCGCAAAGATAAGCGATGAGGAGATTGGAATCATAACGCCCTATGTGAAGCAAAGGGAACTTATAAGCTCACTGCTGGAGGATTTTGGAATACACTGCGAGGTGAGCACAGTGCACAGCTATCAGGGGAGGGAGAAGGAGGTGATACTATACTCGATCACTGCAACAAAGAACTTTTACTTTGCATCTGACAAAAGGCTTTTCAACGTAGCTTTGACAAGGGCGAAAAGCAAGTTCATAGCCATAGGAAACGCAAAGGCTATTGAGGGGAAAAGACTCCTCCTCTCGAAGTTCTTGGAATACGTTAAGGCGAAAAAAGGCTACGTGGTTTTGATGTGAAGAGTCGCAAAAACTCGCTTTCATTCGAATTAAAAATTTTACAGCCCAATTTCTGCGCTGCAATCAAAGTTTCCGAATCTTAGCAACGAAAAACCCGGCGCAATGATGTTTGTGTGGGTAAAATCGCTTTGCTTTGCTTAGGTCTCTTTCTGTGATCTGCAAAGCTCTTTCTCCGAAGTCAACGTCGAGAAGCTCAGCATCCCTCTTTGAAAGAAGGTAATCAATGACGAGCTCGTTCTCTTCTGGTGTCATCGAGCAAGTCGAATAAACAAGGATGCCGTTTGCTTTGAGCGAATCGTAGGCAGACAGTATTAGCTCTTTTTGCAGATTTGAGCAGAATTTTATATCTTCTTTGCCACGATCTGTTTTTCTCGTTTTGTCCTTGAAGATTATGCCCTCTCCCGTGCAGGGCGCATCCAAGAGAACTTTGTCGACTTTTATTCCAAGCTTCGGAAAGTCCCTTGCGTCCATGTTGAGAATTGCAACGTTCATTGCGCCCATTCTGTTCACGTTGTCTCTCAACGCTTGCAATCGCTCCTTCTGCGGTTCGATCGCAAAAATCTTTCCACGGTTTTTCATCAACATAGCCATGAAAGTCGTTTTCCCTCCTGGAGATGCGCAGAAATCTGCAACCACTTCACCAGGCTTCGGATCAAGCGCAAGCGGTGGGACGCAGGAACTTTTGTCCATCACGTAGTAATAGCCCATCAAATATTCAGGCGTTGCGCCGATCGAATACTTCTCTTTCACTACTTCGTAGCAAAAACGAACTTCGGTTTTGCAAAGCTTGAAACCGCGATCCTCAAGCCTTTGCAGAAGTTCTTTCTCTTCGATCTTTATCGTGTTTACTCGGATGAACTTTGGCAAACCCTTTTCGAAGGCTTTAACGATCTCTATTGTCTCCTCGCCGAAGAAGTGAAGCCATCGTCTTATGATGAACTCGTCATATCCGTATTTTCTTGCAATCTCTCTCGAAAGTTGCGTTGACGGAAAGTCTAAGACCATACTATCCTCGATCTCCCTGGGGGTAAGAATTTCGCAATCTCGTCAGGTTTTGCGATCGTCTTCACGATGTAAGCGTTCTCTCCAGCCTTTTCTGCAAGTAATTTCGCGATTTCAACACTCAGCTTCTCCACACTTTCCTCGCCGATCTCGAGTTCAACGTAGTAATCCGCCCACTTCTTCACAGCGCTCGGCGGACCGCCGATGACACGCATCTTCTCCAATTCCACGCCTATAGCGCATCTGAGCTCAACTTCAACGTAATTTCGATCCCCAACAATGTAAAAACTACCCTTTGGCAAGTATTCTCCGTGCTTCGCAGATCTGAGGACTTGTTCGGGTTTCACGTAGTAAACTTCGCCCGAATGCTTCCCCTCTTTCCAAAGCGAGGAATAAATCGCCGCAAATTCCGCAGTTTCCACTATACTACTCTCTGGCGCTTCTTGACCGCGCTTTAAAATCACAGCTGGCGCTCCTGGGGTTTGCGTGTGGAAAAACAGATCTTTGCTCTCCAAGTGCTTCGAGATTATTTCTGAGTTCATCTTCGCATTCCTTCCGCCTATTGCAAGGAAGCCATCGGAACTTATGAACCATCGATAATCTTCGAACCATTCTCGTTTTCTTCGAACCGTAAAACCGACCTTTATCTTTCTCCTTTCCTTCTCAAGCTCTTCCAAGGTTTTCTGGATCGCAACCTTAATACTCTCGACTTTCTCCCTCATCTTCTTTGCGTTCTCGTAGTATAGCTCTGCGTTCCCATGGACACTTTTGTCCAGGTGGATCTCAAACTCCTTGCCGTCGATGGCAACGATTGCTTTTTTCTCCTTTGGATCAAATCTTTTTACTTCCTTTGCCATTACACTTGATTTCAGCCCTTCGATTATCTTCTCGAGGGTTGAGTAGTTCGAGTAAATCAATTCTGCAATCTCTCTACTCTGATTCATCTCGTGCTCGTATTTTTGCAGAGTCTCTTTCTGGATTCTCAGTCTGTTCTGCAGTTTTTCAACTTCTTCGCTTTCTTTTTCGCTCTCGATTGCGATCTTGGAGTAGAACTCGTCGAGCGCTTCGTTGAAACTCGAAAAGAACTTCTTCTCGTAGTCTCTGTAATAGAGAAGATCCATCGGCACAACATCGACGAGCTTCGAGTCTTTCATGATTATCTGCGGTTTCAACTCGAAGCTTTTTATCTTCTCGATCTCATATTCGATCTTCCTCAGTTCTTCTTCGCTCAGTTCAGAGAACTTCTTGTTCTTGTTTATCCCAGCTCGAAGGCAAATCTCTTCCGCATAAAGCCCCCCAAGTCCGGAGCTTGCTAAAACTTTCACGACTTCTTTGCTCTTGTCGACCTTCCTCTCCGAAGATTGCGTTCTAATCTCTTTCAGGGGCATTATGATGCGATCTTCTTCCATCAGGATCACGTTTCCCTTCGAAAAGAGCTCTGCAACGATTCTTTTCTTTTTTTCCCTTTCAAAGTCGATGATCACAACTCTGTCGAAGTCTTTTTGCTCTATTGCAACGATCCTTGCACTTTCAAGATGCTTTCTAAGCAACATCGCAAAGGGACTCGGAAATTTCGGCGCTTCCTTTGGAAACCTTGTAAGATGAATTCTCTTTCCAGCTTCGATTATCAGATCGAGCTTTTCCTTTGCGTAGATCCTGAACCTTATCTCGTCCGGTGGGTAGTGGTACACTTTCTCGACCTTTCCGCCAATGAGCCGCTGAAGCTCGGCAACGCAGGCTTTGATGTCGAATGAGCTCATCTGCTTCATTAAATCAGATAGGCAGTAGAGTTAAAAAACGATCTTTTTCAAATGTTCTGGAATCTCCTCATCGCCTTCGTAGTGAAGGGCTTTGTCAACTGCGTGTCTTGCAATGTATCCGGCGACGTGCAAAAGCGTTTCGTTGTATTCCATATCTCGCTCCATGCTCGCAGTGCATGGATAGCTGTGATGAGCTTCGCTGACAGTATTCCAGAGCTCACGCATCGTGTATTCCGAGAAATCAAAACCTCTCAGCTTCACACCTATAAACCAAGCAGCACCACATGGCTGAGAACGAAGAATTCGAACGTTTCCTCTTCCATTCACGATTTCAATCTCGAACTCTGGATATCCGATTCCAAATTCTTCGATAAACTTGTCTATGATTCTTTTTCCAGTTTTCCTCATGTTACAAAACGGCTTTGGAGCTAGGAATTCGATTCCAAGGCTTTCGCATTTTTCTTCGATCTGCTTTGCAAGCCCTGATGCGCACCAGCGTGGTTCTTCAACAGGAACGATCAGCGCAGAAGTTTTTCCCTCGAGCTTGCTTGGCAAGGCAGATAAGATGTCTGCGTGCAAATTTATCGCAATTGAAACATCGCATTCTGGGATAAACTTCGGCAGGAAATCTTCTGCATTCTCTATGAAGCTTGGCAAAGTCTTTGGATCGACCATCGAGTAGCTTGCGATTATGTTCTTCGAGAAGCTGTATAATTTCTCCTTGCACTGAGTGCACAAGTTTATTCCGCATGCTCCGTAACTCGGGCAGGAGTTTGGGTAGTTCATCAGATTTGCGATGAACCTTTCGCCAAAGAATCCGTAGTGAAATACGACAATCTTGAGCTCGGACTCGAACATGTCTTCAGTAATTGGCCTAGATTTTAAGCGTTCCCCCGAACATCTTCGAGCAGGGATTTAACCATGTTCTCTCTCGCCCATTCCTTTTCGCTCACAATCTCCATCATCAGGGCTTTCTCATTCGGATTTGGGAAGACCTCCGCTACAATCTCGTCAATTGTCTTTCCAGCCCTCCATAGATTCAAGATCTTCCCTCTAAGCTCTTCGAGGTAGTTTAGGTAATCCTCGACCTTCTCTTTTGGAAAAACTCCAACTCCCGAGAATGCAAAATCGAAATCGTAGCTCAGAACCTTTTTCAACGACTTTATCGTCTCGAGCAACCTCTCTTCTCGCATGCAAACAATTTGCCCCCTCGTGATAACGAGATCCCCGCAGAAGAGGTTTTTGCCCACTAAGAAGGAAACATGGTCAAAGCTATGTCCAGGAGTATCGATGACTTCGATCTCAAGGCTTCCGATCTTGACAATCTCCTCAAGCTCGTTTGCATTCACAGCACTCGGTTGTCCCCAGACTATTTTACGATACTGCGGAATTTGGGGTGGATTTCTGAGAATGTCGAGCGATTTTCGTGGAGCGTAAATCGGCATAGCTTTTTGCAGCTCGATCGCTCCACCGATGTGATCTTCATGGTAATGCGTCAGTAGCACAGCTTCTTTTTCCTTGAACGCAGAGAAAACCTCGTTCGCAGTATGCGGACAACCTGAGTCGAAAAGAACGTCACCGTAGGAGAAGAAGTGGACCCAGTAGAGAACTTTACCGCCAACCTCGTTTCCACATTTCACGACTTTAACGCCCCCTTGTTCGGAAATTGTGAGAACCATGGAATTGATCATCCCAGATGTTTATAGATTTTTGCCATCCTCGCAAATTTCAAAGATTTTTTATACCTCCTTTGAGCATTGGTATTAATGATCGGGATAAACGTTGGTGGAGCAAACAACGTTGCTGCGATCGTTTTAGAAGACGAGATCAGAGTTTTTAAGAAGCCATCCGAACTTGGCTTGGGCGAGCTGATGAAAGAAATTTCTCATTTTCTCCAGAAAGAAAGAGTTGTTGTTAGCACCTCTCTACCAATAAACCACGTTCTCTCCAAGTTCGAGCATCTCAAGACCTTGATTCTGCTGATTCCCGGACCGGGATTGAATTACTCACGCTACGGCGTAGTTTTGAAAGGTTACGTGAACCATCGTGGGGATGTCGTTGAGAAAATCGATGAAAACGAGGTAAAAAGAGTTCTCGAGGATGGAAGTTTCAGCAATGTCGCAATCGCTTCAAAGTTTTCCGTCAGAAATCCTTGTCTTGAAGAAGAAGTGAAAAAGATCGTGCTCCAAAAGTTCAGCGAAAAGAAAATTGCGTTGAGCTACCACGTTGGTGGTCTGAATTACCCTGCAAGAATAAACACAACGATAATCAACGCAAAGATAAAGGAGCTCGTTTCAGATCTCACAGAAGAGCTGAAGAAGCATGTTCCGAGGTTTTACTACCTTCTTGGCGATGGATCGATCGCTATACCGGAAAGAGTTGTGGAAAATCCATCAGAACTTTACGCTTCGAGCGCAGTAGCATCAGCCTTTGGTGCAATTTTCCTCACAGGTGTTAAGGAAGGCGTAGTCGTGAACATCGGTGGCTTTTCTACGCATCTCGTTCCGGTCGAAAACGGGAAACCGAAGTTTGTGAGCAATCTCGAAATCCTTGGGAGGCAAACGCTGATAAGGAGCGTCGACATGGTGACGATTCCATTTGGTGGTAGCTCTATAGTTGCAAACGGTAGACTTGAGGCTGAAACGAGTAAGCCGATCGCATTTGGTGGCAACGAGTTCACTTTAACTGATGCGATGAATTGCATGGGCTGTGAGATAGGGGATTTCAAAGCTTCGAGGAAAACTGGAGAAAAAACGGACTACGATCTTGCAATCGACCAATTCATCTCTCTGATCGCTAAAAATCTGAGAGAGATGAACGCTGAAAAAATAATCGGCGCCGGCTACTTAGCGCCCTACATGATTCCCGAGATCGCAAGAAAGGCGAAGATTAGCTACGTGATTCCGAAGTTCTGCGAAGGTGTTAGAGCAATTGGGTCTGCGGTTTCAAAGATAAGCCTCACCCTCCATGCGAGGTTCGACACAGAAAAGGGGGTTGCAATATACAACGGAGTTTTCGAGAAATCCCCGTTTAGGGTTGGGAGCATACCAAAGGACGAGGAGATCATAGAAGTAGTGAGGAAGAAGATAATGGAAATAGCGAGAAACCTTGGGGCCGAAGAAGTGGGAGATGTGAAGGTAATCGACTTTTACTCCTTCACGATCGTAAAAGGGAATATGAAACGGGGAATGATCGCAGATGTAACAGTGCAGATCGAACCGGGGGTGAGAGAGTGGAAGAGGCACTAAAGGAGCTCATTAAGGCGATCGAGGATTTGAAGGACAAGGCGAGAGAAGGATGGGTGATAGTGGTCGAAGGAACCAAGGATCGAGATGCGCTCAGAAAAATCGGGGTTGATGGAGAAATCGTTACTTTTTCGGGTTTCCTGAGCACAGCTGAGAATGTGAAGGGGGAAAGGGTTGTGATACTAACGGATTACGATGAGAGAGGTGAGAAAATTGAACGTGGCTTGCAGAGGGCACTTCTTAGTTGTGGAAAAACTGTGGACGTCGAGTTGAGGAAAAGAATTTTTTGTCATGTGAAGAAAGAGATCACGAAGGTTGAGGAACTATACGCTTATCTCGTGAGGGAGTATGTTGGAGTTTGAAAAGTTCGTGGAAGCTGTTAAGCAGTTGATACTCAAAGCCCACACAGAGATTCCGGAAGACGTCGAAAAGGCTTTGAGGGGAGCATATGAAATCGAAGAAAGCGAGATCGCAAGAAGGAATCTCGAGATCATCCTTGAGAATCTCGAAATAGCGAAGAAGAATAGAGTTCCGATATGCCAGGACACTGGGTTGCCGATATTTTTCGTCGAAATTGGTAGGGATTTCGAGCTCGACTTCGATATCAAAAAAGCGATAAGCGTTGCTGTTAAGGAAATGACACCAAAAATCCTTCGTCCCAACGCTGTGCATCCAATAACGAGAGTTAACTCGGGAGACAACACGGGCGTAGGGGTTCCGATTGTTAACTGCGAAATCGTTGATGGGCATCGATTGAGAATTGTTTATCTCCCAAAGGGAGCGGGAAGTGAAAACGTGTCAGCGCTGAGAATGCTTTTACCCATGGAGGTGAAAAAGATAAAGAACTTCGTTGTCGAAGTCGTTGCGAATGCAATGGGTTTGCCTTGTCCGCCCATCGTCGTTGGGCTTGGGATTGGTGGAAGCTTTGATTTATCTACAAAACTCGCCAAGAAAGCTTTGCTTAGGAGATTGGATAGCATGAACGAGTTCGAGCTCGAAATTCTCAGTGCTGTAAACGACCTTGGCATTGGACCGATGGGGCTTGGTGGGAAAACGACTGCCTTAGCTGTGCTCTCCGAGATTGCACATTGCCATACTGCATCGCTACCAGTGGCTGTCAACATTCAATGTTGGGCGAATCGAAGAGCGGAGGTGATATTGTGAGATCACCCGTTGGGGAGGAGATTTTGGATTTGAAGGTTGGCGACATCGTTTACGTCGACGGAGAAATAATGACTGCAAGGGACAAAGCGCATGCAAGGGCTGTTGAAATGATGGAAAAGGGCTTGGAGCTACCTTTTAGCTTCAATAGATCGATTGTTTATCATTGTGGACCAATAATCCAAGGAGACAAAGTTATCTCCGCGGGTCCGACGACTTCAGATAGGATGAGCCCGTACATACCAAGGATAATGGAAAGGGTTGACTTCTTTGTTATGATCGGTAAAGGTGGGGTCAGCAATGAGGCTGTGAAAGCGATGAAAGGAAAGGCGATTTATTTAGCATTCACGGGTGGTGCAGGCGCATTTGCGGCGAGTAGGATAAAGAAGGTGAAGGGAGTATTCTGGGAAGATCTTGGCATGGCTGAGGCTGTTTGGGTTTTTGAAGTTGAGAACTTCGGACCCTGCGTAGTTGCGATAGATTCGAGGGGGAAAAACCTTTACGAAGACGTGCGCAGAAGGCTGATGGATAAGCTGAAGAGATGAAGATCGTTCTTCACATCTCTGGACACTGCATAGAAAAGGCTGTGAAGAGGAGATACGAGCGTCTCGTCACGGAGCTTCTCGAGAAAGAAGATTCGGAGAAAGAGAAAGAACTCGAGTTCTTACTTGAGTTCATGAAAAATGCGGACTTTGCAGAACTTCGCAATCGAGGCTTTGATGGTAGCAAAGAGGTGTTTGTGGAAATAAGGAAGGAAAGGGACAGATTTGTGGTTGAGGAGAAAAGTAGTTAACGAGTCCATCGCAATCACTTCATGCTTACACTCATAGGTTTGGGGCTTGGGGACGAGAAGGACATAACGATTCGTGGACTTGAAGCTGTGAAAGACGCAGACGTAGTCTATGCGGAGTTTTACACGTCGAAAATTTTTGCTTCGCTTGAAGCTCTTCGAAAGTTTCTTGGCAAAGAGATAAGGGTCTTGAGTAGAGAAGACCTTGAAGAAAGGGTGGGGAGTTTAATAGAAGAGACAAAGCGAAAGAAAGTCGCAATTCTCGTCGCTGGAGATCCGACCATCGCAACTACACATGTTGCGATTTTACTTGAGGCAAAGAAGAAAGGAATCGAAACTCGTGTCATAAACAACGCAAGCATAATAAACGCAGTTTGCTCGCTTACGGGGCTTCAGAACTACAGATTCGGAAAATCCGCAACTGTGAGCTGGCATAGGTCGAGAGCATTTATCGATGTGATCAAGGCGAATTTGAGCATAGACGCGCATACACTGCTTTTTTTAGATCTGAATCCGCCGATGCGGATTTGTGATGCAATTGAGAGAATTCTCGAACTCGAAAAAGAGTTTGAAAACCACTTTGCAGTCGGAATTGCGAGAGCCGGAAGCGAAAGTGCTGTTGTGAAGTGCGATAGGCTCAAAAGTCTCTTGGATTTCGACTTCGGCGATCCTTTGCACACACTTGTAATCCTTGCGAGAAAGCTCCACTTCATGGAATACGAGTGTCTTCGCTTCTTCGCTTCCGCTCCTGAAGATTTGAAGGAGTGGATAACATGAATGAGGCGAAGGGGCTTATACTTCTTTTTCTCGGTTTTGCTTTAACGCTGATACTTTGGTGGTTTTATGGATAGAAGGGAAGAGATCAGGGAGCGATTTGGTGATCTGCTCGATGAAGAAACGATGGAGATGCTTGCAAACTACGAAGTTGTTAGCTTCACAAAACTCGCCGAAATAAAGCCAGGGAGGGTGAACGTTCGTGGTAGGATAAGCGGAATCGGCGATCCAGAGATTGCGAGGGAGATATACATTTCAGATGAAACAGGACGCATAAGAGTTCTTGTTAGTAAGGAAGTTTACTTTCAGGCAGACATTGGCAAGGGGATCGAAATCTACAATGGATTTGCAAAGGAGGGGAAAAAAGGCATCGAAGTTCATGCTAACAAGTTCTCTATTGTCAGATTCTTGGAGTAGAAGAGATGCGAGTCGCAATCGCAATCGGAACATCCGAATCCTGGAATTCTCTCGAGTTTGATCTTCGATGCAAGCTCGCATTCAGGGATCTTGAATAGAATCGCTCCTACGATCGTGAAAACATCGGACACGTAATCTATATGCCACTTCTTCGTCTTTGCTTTGAAGTGTCTTGTGACTCTCGCTATTCTTTTTGCGCTCCCCACGTAGTAATAGTATCCGGGCTCGAACCTTATTCGTCTAAGCTTTCCGACCTGCAAAGTTCTCTCTTCACAGTTCTCGAGAATTAAAACGTAGGAGCTCATAGCGAATAGGCTTTGTAGCAACTCTTACAGACTTCTGGCAAAGGAGTGCAAAATAGCAATCTTCGCTCGTAGGCATTCCTGAACTCGGAATACTCTTTGCTTTTCCAAACTTTTTGGAACTCCCTCGCATCACCGAAATACTGTTTTCTGATTTTTAACTCTTCTCCTTTGAAGAATCTCGTTATAGTCTCGTCGTGAGTTGGTAGGTGAAGGTAGGCGCATGGAGAGACTTTGCAGTCAACGGTTACGAAGCAGTTCTTTATCGGGTTCTCTGCACAAATCAGGGCTTCCTCCATCTTTATCGGTCTTGCAAAGAAGTTTATCTTCAGCTCCTTAGCTTTCTCCTTCGCAACCTCGATAATCCGCAAGTGCTCCTCGCTTGGATTTTCCGAGAAAATCTCCAAACCCACGAGCTTCTTCGATGGTATGTAGTCGAGGTTGTTCGCTAACACTTCATCCGCTCTTACCGATTTTGCAAACTCGACAAGCTTTGGGAGCTCTGAAATCGTATTCTTCATCATAAGCGTCGCTATAACGATCTTAGGTCTCTTTTTTAGCGATGTGATCGCTTCAATACTTTCTGCGATTTTCTCGAGTCTTGTTTTTCTCACTTCCCTTTGCCCATCGATTCCAGCGATCGAGATCGCAATCAGATCAAGCTTCGAGATCTCCTCTTTCCACTCTGACAAAAGAAGCCCGTTCGTTGTTAGACTTATCTTGCAATGCTTCTTTGCAAAATCTATCATCTCTCCGAGCTCAGGATTCAGCAAAGGTTCTCCCCAGCCTTGCAGGTGAGCATAGCGGAAGCGAGAAAAGGGAATTTTCTTGAAATCTTCAAAGCTCATGTCTTTAGCTTTCCATTCGAAAAAGCCCTTCGGACACATTAAACAACTCAGCTGACAGCGTGTAGAGACTTCAACTTGGACAAAATTGAGCTTCGAAAAAAATAGGAGCATTTTAGGATTTTTTACGCCTTCTTCTTTTCGCCTTCGATTTTGGGGGTCATTTCGAGCATTCTGCTGTAGATCTCGTCCTGCTGTTTCTCTAGCTGATCGAGAAGCTTCTTGAAGTTGTCAAAAACCTTTGTCTGCGATTCTGTGTATAGTTGAATCGCTTTTCGAATGCTTTCAAAGCTCTCGCTTGGAACGAACTGCTTCACGTAGAACTCATACATGCTCACATAGCTGTCCATCGCCACTTTCAGCAGATCCAAACTTGTTCTCGCTATTCCAAAACCCATCTTGTAGAACCCCCTACCCGCTTCCATCAATTCCTTCATCTCCATACCTTTCACCTCCTTCTCTAACAACTATTACTTTAACAACATCTCCATCACGTATCCCCAAAGCTATTTTTTCAGCTTCGGGAATCGAAATTCTCCCGCCGGCCTGAACCTTTGCTCTAAAGACTGCGATGTCTTTGTTGAGAATGCTGAAGCCAGAAACAAGCTTCATCATCGAGGAAAGAGTTTCCATGAACTCTCTCTGCAATCTCAGTGTATCTTCCCAGAATTTTTGAATTTCGCTGAAATTTGGTACCATCTAATACCATTAGATGCCATTGATATAAATACTTTTCGGTTTAGAATTTAAATTCAATAGAAAATTATGCAAAAGCTTAGCAAAATGCAAACACTGTTCGAATTCCGAACCAATAGGTTCTAAAAGATCAAAACTGCGATAACTTTTTAAAATAGTCGAAACACTATTTTCATGAAGCCCGTAGAGATGTTTGAGAACGTTTTCTGGGTCGGAGCTTTGGACTGGGATGAGCGAGACTTTCACAACTTTCAAACGCCACGGGGCTTGACGTATAACTCGTACCTCATCGTTGACGATAAAAATGTGCTGATCGATGCGGTAAAGCACAAGTTCGTTGCGGAGCATTTGGAAAAGATCTCAGCAATTTTGGATCCGAAGGAGATAGATTACGTGGTTGTGAACCACATAGAGCCTGATCATGCGAGCGGGCTTGCAGATGTGATGCGGGTTGCAAAGGATGCAGAGGTAATCTGCTCTCAGAAAGGCAAAGAGGGGATCTGCAAGAACTTCGACTGCAAAGACTGGAAGATAAGAGTGGTTAAGAACGGAGAAACGTTGAAGATAGGGAAAAAGACGTTGATGTTCATAGACATGACGATGTTGCATTGGCCTGACAGCATTGCAACTTATCTCGTCGAGGACAAGATTTTGTTTTCGAACGACGCCTTTGGGCAACACATCGCCACTGAGGAGAGATTTGCAGAAGAAGTTGGAGTCGAAGAGGCGTTGAGATGGGCGAAGTTGTATTATGCGAACATACTCATGCCTTTGGCTCCGCTGATAAAGAAGAAGCTCGAGGAAATAAAGAACGTGGAGATAAAGATGATCTTCCCGAGCCATGGCGTTGCTTGGAAGAATCCAAAGCCGATAATCGAAAGCTACGCAAAATGGGCTAGCTTTGAGACAGAGAACAAGGTGGTAATCGTTTACGACACGATGTGGGGCTCGACCGAGAAGCTTGCAAGAGCAATTGCAGACGGAGCGAGTAAGGTTGCGAAAGTCAGAATCTTTAACGTCAGAAAGGACTCGTGGACCGAAATCGTCGCCGAGATCTTGGATGCGAAAGCAGTCGCAGTCGGTGCGCCGACAATTCACAACTCGATATTTCCGCCAGTAGCGGGATTTCTGAGCTATTTGCGAAGCTTAAAACCGAAGAACAAGAAGGCACTTGCATTCGGGTCCTACGGCTGGAATGGTGTTGCGGTAAAGGAAATTGCGAAGATACTCGAAGAGCTCGGCTTTGAAACGACCCAATTCGCAGTGAAGTTTAAGCCTACAAGGGAAGAACTTGAAAAAGCTTACGAGTTGGGGGTCGAGCTTGCGAAATGATCGTTGGCATAAGTGGCAGTCCGAGGAAAAAGGCGACGGAGTTCGTTTTGGGCAAAGCACTTGAGATGATGAGCGAAATGGGATACGAGACCAAGATGTTCACAGTTCGGGGAAAGCAGATAGACTTCTGTCAACATTGCGACTACTGCTTAAGGCACAAGGAGTGCAGGATAAAGGACGACATGTATGAGCTCTACGATATGCTCGAAAAGGCGAAAGGTATAGTTATCGCAACTCCTGTTTACAACGGTGGGGTCAGCGCTCAAACGAAGGCCGTGATGGATCGTTGCAGGGCTTTGGTTGCTAAAGACTACAACTTCTTCCGTGGAAAGGTGGGGATGGCGATAGCTGTCGGCGGAGACAGAATAGGAGGACAAGAGCTGGCGATCCAGCAGATTTTGACTTTTTACATCTTAAACGGCATCATCCCCGTAAGTGGTGGATCCTTCGGCGCAAACCTCGGCGCAACTTTCTGGAGCAAGGACACGCTGGAAGGTGTTATGGGCGACGAAGAAGGGTTTAGGAGTCTGAGAAAAACTGTTAAGAGGTTTTTGGAAGTGTTGAGGAGTTATGAAGGTCGCATGGGGGATAACGGGGAGCGGTGATAGGCTTCGAGAAACCGTGGACGTGATGCTCAGGATCAAGGAGATGTATCCGAACCTCGAAATAAGGGTGTATCTCTCGAAAGCAGGGCAGCAGGTTGTTCTCTACTACAAGCTCATGGAAACGCTGAAGAACAACTTCAAAGTTTGGACTGAAGTTAACGCAAACGTCCCATTTCTTGCAGGGATGCTCCAAAGCGGTGTTTTTGAGTTTCTTTTGATCGCCCCAGCAACTTCGAATACAGTTGCAAAGATCTCGATGGGGATCGCGGATACGCTGCTAACGAATTCGGCAATCATGGCTTTAAAAGCCTTTGTTCCTGTCTACATCATGCCCTCGGACTACAGAGAAGGGATCGTCGAAACCGAGCTACCTGACGGGAGAAAAATGAAACTGCGAATAAGGAGAGAAGATGTCGAGCACGTGGAAAGGCTCAGCAGGATGGACGGAGTTTTCATCTTGGAAAAACCCGAGGACATCTTTGCGATTTTTGAGAAGCACTTTGGAAAGTCTTAGAGAGAAAGACATAAAAACAAAGAAATAAACAAACTTAGGGCTCGTGGTCTAGGGGTTATGACACCGCTCTCACACAGCGGAGGTCGGGGGTTCGAATCCCCCCGAGCCCATATCCAAAACCTTTTAGCTCATATCTTTGTCTTTTGATTGTGAAATTCGCAGTGTTGCTTGCGCTGAACTTCGTCGCAGTCATCGTTTCACTCACAGTTGGAAGCGCTGGATACGGAGTAGAGTCGCTAATCGCAGTTCTTGCTGGAAAAGCAAGCGAGGTCGAGAAGCTAGTGATTCTCGACTATCGCCTACCAAGACTTCTTGTTGCGATGCTCGTGGGCGCCTCGCTCGCGGTCTCGGGAACAGCTCTTCAGGCAATCTTCAGAAACCCGCTTGCAGAACCATACATTTTGGGGGTTGCGAGCGGTGCGAGCCTCGGAGCCATTGTTGCTGTCATCTTTGGGTTGGGAATCTTTAGTAGATTCGTCATAGCTTTTTTTACCTCTATCGCAGTTATTCAGCTCGTTTTGATCATAGGAAGCTCAAAGAGGTTCCGAGACCAAAGCTACGCGATTCTTCTCACCGGAATAGCGATAGCATCTTTTCTCTCAGGTTTTAACTCTCTTCTAATCTATCTTCATTCCCAAAGCTTGCATCAAGTCATGTTTTGGCTCATGGGAAGTTTCTCGAATCCAATATGGGAGGAGATTTACTTTGTGATTCCGATCTTTGTTTTGTGCACGTCTTTTCTCCTTTTGACCTCTTGGAATTTAAACGCTTTACTTCTCGGCGATGAACATGCAAGAGCGGTTGGTTTAAACGTAGATCGTTATCGGACGCAGTTAATAATAGCCTCAAGTCTTTTAACGTCTTCCGCAGTTGCGATGAGCGGAGTAATAGGCTTCGTTGGAATAATAGTCCCGCACACGATCAGAATACTGCTCGGCGAGGAACACAGCAGACTTCTGCCTGCGACAATTCTTTTCTCAACGTCTTTCATGCCCCTTGTTGACGTTTTTGCGAGACTTTGGAGCGGAGAGATTCCGATTGGTGCAGTAACTGCGATGCTTGGCGGACCATTCTTTATATATCTCCTTTGGAGGAGGTTATGATCTTAAGAGTCGAGGGTGTTAGCGTAAAACTCGGAAGCGCAGAAATCCTGAAAAACGTGACTTTCCACGCAGAGAAAGGAGAACTGATCACAATCCTCGGTCCCAATGGTTCGGGAAAAACGACTTTGCTTAGGACGATCTTCGGAATTTTGAAGCCTTTGAAAGGAGTTGTTTATCTCGAAAGAGATTCTCTTGGCTATCTGCCACAAGAAACCGCAGACACGAATCTGAAGGTAATCGAGATCGTTTTACTCGGTAGGACTCGAGACTTTGGAGCGATAAAGATCCCGAAAAAACAAGACTATGAAATAGCGATCAAGGCTTTAAAAGAAGTTGGAGTAGAGCATTTGGCAAACAGAATCTTTTCGGAACTCAGCGGTGGGGAGAAGCAGAAGGTTTTAATCGCACGGCTTTTGGCGCAGCAGCCAGAGATCCTCTTGCTCGACGAGCCAACAGCGCACTTGGACATCTCTGCGCAAATCGAGATAATGAGTCTGCTCAAGGAATTGGCAAAGAACAAAGTTGTGATCGTTGCTATGCATGACATAAATCTCGCTTTGAGCTTTGCGAGCAAGGTAATGATGATGAAGGAGGGCGGGATAAGATACGCTGGAAAACCGAGTGAAGTCGTAAGCGAGGAGAGCATACGTGAAGTTTTTGGAATCGAAGTCATTGTGAAGAAGCATGGAAAAATTTACGTGATCCCAAAGACGAAAGTGGCACAAAACAGAAAATGGGTTCACGTGATATGTGGCGGGGGAAGCGGTAGAACTTTGATCGAAATGCTTGGTGAAAGAGGTTATAGGGTTTCAGCAGGAGTCGTAAACGTGCTCGATTCAGATTGGGAGGCGATTCAAGAAATCAATGGCATTGCGATCGAGGAGGCACCTTTTTCTGAGATAGGTGAGGAATCCTTCAGGAGAAATCTCGAGGCGATAGCAAATGCCAATGCGGTTGTTTTGGCAAACCTCGCAATAGGAAAAGGAAACTTCAAAAATCTGCTCTGTGCACTTAAATCTGCGGAGATGGGAAAGCTTATTGTCGTGAACTCGACACCTTTTGCGGATAGAAACTTCTGCGGAGAAGAGGCTGAAAGAATCTACAGGGAGATCCTAAAGAAGGCGATAGTCGTCGAGAACGAGGAAGGTGCTCTTGATGCCATACAAAAACTACTGCATCGATGACAGAACGCTCTTGGTTCACGGAAAATTCTTCGGCGTGAGCACTGGCCTGCTTGGCGGATGGCGGAGCGTTGAATGCGCCTTTAACCACTGCATTGACGATGATTTTTACAGAATGAGCCCAGTTGCGTATCTGAAAAAAGTTGCCAAAAGCTACGGGCTCAAGAAGTATTTCGGGCTGCTAACTGCGGTTCCGAT
>JAVZNF010000022.1:0-23175 GCA_038882935.1 Archaeoglobaceae archaeon
TGACGATCGCCAATGTCGATATTATCGCCTCTTCGAGGCGAACACTCTTCACTCCCTGCTCCGGAATCGTGTTCCAAGCTTCGACATCCATTTCTATCCCCATCCTCTTCATTATCTCAAACACTCCTTCCTTCGGGTTCCCAAAGACGAATGTCGCTTTCCTAATTTCATCCAACCTTGGCACTTTTCCTTTACGTGATGCGACGATCACGTTCTCTTCTTTCAGCACTTCTTCGAGTTCCGCTTCCCTAACCCTATACCCCCAGTACTCCGTAGCTTTTGCTTTCTCGACTCGCAACGGGGTCTTCGAAACGATCCTGACGGTAACACGTGCACCCCTTGCGTCGTCGCATTTAAGGGGTGCAAGGGCTTCGACACCCACATCGACCCATCGTGTTCCGTCAGGAGCCACCTTCCTTACGACCCCTTCCCTCAATTCTCCGACTTTTAAATGTTTCGACTTATGCGAAGGAATCGCAAGTGGTGGAACAACACCAATGTATTTGAGATCCTCGTCGACTGGAAAAAGGAACCTTCGCAGATACTGCGGTGTTTCGAGGTACTCGAACACCTTTCTCATGAACCTCGTTTCATCGAGAATCGGATCTCGATAGATTATGAGTTCCCTCACTCTATAAATCGCAAGAGCCCTTGCGATTGTTCCGAGTTTGTACACCTTTATCTTCTCGTCCGTTTCGTTTATGAGCGAAGAAGAGGGAATTGCTACTTTGATTTCCATACCTTTGGGTAAACTCCACGCTCCATCAATACTCTCTCGACGTCGACAACTATTCCTTTCTTCAACTCGAGCATGTCTTCTGCGTTCATTAAAGCTCTGCCAAGGGCTACAAGCTCACCTTTTGCTGTGAACATCGCAACAACTTCTCCCTCCTTCACGTTTTTCTCCACCATCGAGACTCCTTTTATGCTCAAATTCGCACCATGGCAAATTGCGTCAACTGCGGTGTCTTTAACGACTATCTTCGGAATTCCCGCAACCGCCAATTCCATTGGTTTTACCACTTCTCTTATGTATCTATCCTCTCCCTCCTCTTTCCAAAAAACAAAAGCATCGAGCAAATCTTGAAGTGTGTAGCTCTCAGATTCGGTAAAGTTTCCAGTCTTAGTCCTCCTGAGCTCCTGCATGTGCGCTCCAACGCCCAAAACCTCGCCTATATCTTTGCAGAGCTTTCTTATGTAAGTCCCAGATTCCGTCGAGACTTTGAAAAGAACATCCCTGCCATTGATTTCAAGGATTTGCATCGAATAAATCTCCCGAATCCTCAACTGCTTTTTAACTGCAGATTTCAGCGGGGGCTTTTGAAATATTTTCCCCGTAAACAATCTGAAGACTTTCCTGATCTCCTCATCTTTCACATCTCCATGAAGCCGCATGAGACAAACGTATTCCTTTCCCGACTCTTGGAGGAATTTTACGAGTTTAGTTGCCGTTTCTATGAAAATTGGTAAAACTCCTGTGACTCTTGGATCCAAAGTTCCCGCATGACCTGTTTTCTTGACTCCAAGGATGTTTCTAACCCACACAACGACTTCGTGACTGCTTGGACCCATGGGCTTGTCTATGCAGACAAAACCCTTCCTAATGTGATCCTCAACGCTCCTCTTGTTTGGAGGACAGCCATGGGCCTCGCTTGTTTCAAATTCTTCGATCACGTAGTAATTTCCAAGTTTCACAGAAAAAGGAGTTTGGAGGTTTTAAAAATGTGACTCTCAACTCCTATGCAGTCTTCAACCCTTGCAACGTCTTCGTAGATCTTATCTTCGGGACGAAGGAAAGAGAAGCCAAAATATTGCCACGAATGCCCAGATGAGCTGGGAAGGTTATCTGCAAAGTCTTTGCGGTAAAAATGAACTCTTTTTTGTGATTAAAAGGATTTTGAAGTTTTGAAACCATCACTCTTACAGCGAGGTAGACCCTTATGAACGAGTTCATAACAGATTTTATTTTTTTTTGAGTTTAAAGACTCCCAAGGTGATCTGAATGCAAGAGAAGCGAAGATGGGTCGTTTTAGCGGTTTCATGGCTACTCTTCGGTTCACTCGTGTTCGCATGGTATGCGATGGGAACTCTTGCACCGGTGCTGATGGAACTCTACAAAGCTGACCAGACTGCCTACTCTCTTGCGTTCACACTTCCATGGCTCGTCGCAGGCATTCTCGCCTTTCCCGCTGGGATGCTCGCGGATAAGATCGGGATCAGAGTAACCGCAACTATGGGCGCAATCATCACAGCCTTAGGAACGTTTCTAAAGGGTTTCAGCACAGATTACGCTTCACTGATCCTCGCCCAGACTCTCGTCGGCATAGGACTGGGTGCAACGCTCGTAAATCTCCCAAAAATAATCAGCGCATGGTTCCCACCGAAGCAAATAGGCCTCGCAACTGGAATCTACATGACCGCACTCATGATCTGGCTATCTCTTGGGCTCACTTTTGCACCGTACTTCCGCGATTGGAGTGAAATAAACTTCGTTGGCGGATTGCTTATAGTTATCTCCCTTATAATCTTCGCATTCTTCGTCAGAGATTCTCCTGAGAATGTCGAGATTCCAAAAGCCAACGTAATTGAAGGTGCAAAGAAATCGCTGACCAACAAAGCAATCTGGGCTACTGCAATTGGAACTTTTGTTGCGATGGCAGGAATGGTGCCATTCCAAGCGTTGTTTACGACAGGAGCACTTGAAAAAGGAATTGACATTGCAACCTCAGGAGCGATCGTTGCAATGATAACATGGTCTGGGTGGATAGGCTCACTGATATTCCCGATGATAAGTGCAAAGACTGGAAAAATAAAGCTATACATCTCCCTACTTTCTCTGAGCTTTTCGGTGCTCGTTTTTACTGGATGGATAATAGGCGATGTCCTAACACTATGGATTACGATTACACTCGCCGGTTTTCTCGCTGGTGGCGTCATTCCGCACTGGATGGCAGTTCCAGCTTATTTGCCTGCGGTTGACACAAAGATGAAAGCGGAATGGGTTGGGGGGTCAGCTGGGTTGATAAACACGTTTTTGTGCCTCGGAGCTTTCTTGAGCACACCTTTCATAATAGCTCCGATCGCAGTTAGCCAAGGATTCACGGTCGCATTCGGAGTTTCAGCGCTCTTTTTCGCAACCCAGGGCTTGTTTGCGTTCCTAATCCCCGAGCCACCAAAGGGGTAACCTTTATTTTTTGTTTATCTTACTCAAAAAAATTTTACTTTGAGTAAAATTTTATTGTTATGAACACATTCTTAACAAGCTTTATTTTTCCTCGAGCTGAATAAATTGCGGTGGTTTCTATGAGTTTGCGAGAAGAGTTCGTTAAAGCACTCGCAGATCTTGAGGAGGCAAAAGTGCTCGAAATAACAAAGAAGCGAATAGAGAGCAAGGAAGATCCATTCACAATCCTCGAGGACATAAGAAAAGCGACTGAAATCGTGGGCAAGCGATTCGAAGAAGGTAGATACTTCGTCTCAGATCTGATAATGACAGGCGAAATTCTAAAGCAGGTAATGGAGCTCGTCCGTCCGTTGTTGGGAGAGAGAAAAGCAGAGAGCAAAGGAAAAGTCTTGATAGGTTCAGTCGAAGGAGACGTGCACGATATCGGAAAGAACATCGTGATCGCTCTTCTTGAAGCGGAGGGCTTCGAAGTCATCGATCTTGGCGTCGATCAACCGCCGGAAGCGTTTGTTGAAGCGATTAAGGAGCACAATCCACAAGTCGTCGGGCTCAGCGGTTTGCTCACCGAAGCAATAGAGAGCATGAAGAGGACTGTGGATGCAATAAGAGAGGCTGGGCTCAGGGATAAAGTGAAGATCATCGTCGGCGGTGGGAGAACGAGTGAGGAAGTGAGAGCCTATACAGGCGCAGATGAGTGGGCTGACGATGCAGCGGTTGGCGTTCGAAAGATCAAAGCTTTAGTGGGGGTGGAATGATGAAGGTTGAAGAAATCCTGAGAGAGAAACTGCAGAGAATAGAAGACGTCATAAATGGAAAAGAACCAGACAGGGTTCCGATACTCGGTGCCACAGCGGTTTGGCATGGAGCTTATGCTGGCTACACAACCCACGAGGTTCTCTTCGATTACGGGAAGTGTAAATCCGCATGGCTTAAGGTTGCGAGGGATTTCGAATTTGACACGTTCACCGTTATCCCGGGTCTTGAGGGGATGATATACGTCGTCGCCTTCTTGAAGCAACCCGACATCTCCGCTTCTGCGAGATTCATCCTCGGTTCAACTCACTTGGCTTTGATGGATGTATTCACGAAATGGCCGGGTTACGAGCTCGACAAGAACGCACATCCACAATTCATAGGCAAAGAAATAATGAAGTCAAACGAATACGACCAGCTCATCGAAGATCCGCTCAACTTCATCAACAGGGTTGCAATGACAAGGATAAACAAAAAACTAAGCAACCCGGGATCCGCAGAATACAATTCAGCCCTTGCAAAGTTCGGAGTGGAGCTTGCGAAATTCGGAGCCTTTATGGCAGACGTCTCAGCAGAGCTTGCAAAGCTCGGATATCCAACTGTTCCAATGGCTTGGAGCTATGCTCCATTGGATCTGATCGGAGACTTTCTAAGGGACATCAAGAACGTGGTGATGGATCTCTACAGAATCGGAGATAAAGTAAAGCAAGCTATTGACGCAGTCAAACCACTAGTCGTAGAGTCTGCGATGATTTCTGCACCGCCAAAGGAAATAAGGAAACAAGTTTTTGGAACTGAGATCGTCGAATGCTTCTTCCCTCTGCACTTAAACGAGTACTTGAATCCAAAGCTCTACAACGAGTTCTACTGGCCATCGTTGAACGAGGTCTTCAAAGAAGTCGTAGCTCTTGGGCTCACACCTTTCGTTCTATTCGAGGGTAAACACGACGCACATCTCGAGACGCTGAAAGAAGCACCTAAAGGCAAAGTTGTGGGAGTTTTCGAAAAAACCGATCCGAGGAAAGTAAGAGAAGTTCTCGGAGATCGCATAATTCTTGTAAGCGGTCCGCCGAACTCACTGCTGATCAGCGGAACACCGCAGAAGGTCGAAGATTTCATGAAAAAGTTGCTCGAAGACTGCAAAGCCGGAGGGATGATGATCTGGCCTGGCGTAGATGGTGGAATTTCGAGAGATGCGAAGTCAGAGAACGTGAAGGCGATGATCGATGCTGTGAAGAAATACGGAAAATATTAACCAATTTTTTGAGGTGAGAAGTTGTTCAGGTTTCCAGAACCAAAGGTCTTAGAGATCTCTGGCATCAAAATTGGCGGAAATCCAGGAGAAACAAGAACTCTGCTAATAGGGAGCATTTTTTACAAAGGACACAAGCTCGTGGAAGACGAGAAGAAGGGTGTATTTAACAAAGAGCTTGCAGAAAAGCTGATCAAAGAGCAAGAAGAGCTCAGCGACAAAACCGAGTTGCCCTCGATGCTCGACGTCGTTGCAATCAGCGAAGAAGCGATGAGAAAATACATCGACTTTGTTTCTTCGATAACACAGAAACCCTTCTTGATCGACTCCGCAACAGCGGATGTGAAGATAAAAGCTGTAGAATACGCCAAGGAAGTCGGGCTTGAGAAAAGAATAGTATACAACTCGATAACGCCAGAAGTGAAAGAAAGAGAGCTCGTAGCTTTGAAGGAAAGCGGTGTAGAGTCTGCAATTGTTCTCACGTATACTATGAACGTCCTAAGCAGTAAAGCCCGAATAGAAGTTCTTCAGAAGCTAATTCCAAAACTTGAAATTGCGGGAATAAAAAAACCGCTTGTCGACACGTTCGTGATGGACGTTCCGAGTTTGCCATCAGCTGTGAAGGCGGGCATAGAGATCAAGAAGATCTACGGCTTCCCTTGTGGCTCCGGAGCTCACAACGCGATTGCGAGCTGGAAAGGGCTTCGAAACCTCCTTGGCAAGGAATCAGAGAAAAGTGCTCTCGTAATCGCGAACACAATGCAAATAATCTTCGGCTTAGATTTCGCACTCTACGGTCCAATAGAAGATGCAAAGTTAATCTTTCCCGCAGTTTACACGATAAACGTAGCATACAAAGGCTTCTCAAGAACTAAAGATTTCCTAACACTATGAAAATCCTTTTTGAGCCAATGGGAAAAGTCGCTGAAGGTTCCGGAAGTATCATAGAAATAGCAAGGGCTTCAGGGGTTTCAATTCGATCCGACTGCGGGGGAAAAGGGATTTGCGGGAAGTGTAAGGTGTTAGTGATAAAGGGCAAGTTCAGCGAGTTAACGGAGCACGAGCGGAAAAAGCTGAACGAAACCGAGATCAAACAGGGCTACAGGCTCTCATGCCAAGCAGAGATTCTGAGCGATGCCACTGTTTTTGTACCTGCGGAGAGCCGAGGAGAAGTTAGGAAAATAGAAGATGCGACGATAGACAAAGAAGTCGAGCTGAACCCTGCGGTTGTAAAGATAAGGCTAAAACTGAACACTCCTACTCTCGAGGATCCAAAACCAGACGTCGAAAGGTTAAGCGAAGCAATCAAGAACGTTGAAATCCCACTGAGTCTGCTCAGAAAACTTCCGGACTTGCTGAGATCCTTTTCCTGGGACTTCAGCGCAGTTTTATGGAAAAACAGGCTCATAGGTATAGAAAGCCCAAACAGCGAAATCTACGGCATTGCGGTGGACATCGGCTCTTCGAAGATCGTTTGCCATCTCGTGAATCTTGCAAATGGAAAAACGATAGCCAAGGCGTTTGCAGAGAACCCACAAGTAGCGTATGGTGAAGACGTGGTTTCTCGAATAACCTACGCGAAGAAGGACGAGAACTTGGCAAAGCTTCAGCGAATCGTGGTCGAAACGGTGAACGATTTGATAACAAAGCTCTGCAAAGAAGCTGGAATCAGTAAGGAGAACGTGTACGAAGTAATTGTCGTCGGAAACTCGGTGATGCACCATCTCTTCTTTGGAATCACTCCAAAGTTCATCGGTGTTTCGCCATTCATTCCAGCTGTCAGAAGGTCTATAAGTTACCCTGCAAACGAAGTCGGGCTTAGAATTGCAGAGAACGGGATTGTAACTTCGCTTCCGCTGATTGCTGGTTTCATTGGTGCAGATGCGACTGCAAATCTCCTCTTAACGGAGATATACAAAAGCGAAGAGATTGCGATGGTCATCGACGTCGGAACAAACACGGAGATAATACTGGGAAATCGAGAACGGGTGATTGCATGCTCTACTCCTTCTGGACCCGCATTTGAGGGAGCGCATATAAGTTCTGGGATGAAAGCAGTGAGCGGAGCCATTGAGAAAATCAGAATCAAGGACGAAGACGTGTTCTACAGCACCATAGACAACAAAAAGCCGAAAGGGATTTGTGGGAGCGGTTTGATAGATCTAATAGCAGAATTGTATAAAAATAATTACATAAATAAGTTTGGCAAGTTCAAAAGAGATGGGCGTAGAATCGTTCATGAGGAAGTTCCAAAGTTTGTAGTAGCTTTTTCAGACGAGACAGAGTTTGGAAAAAGCATAACTGTGACTGAGAAGGACATAAATGAGTTCTTGCTCGCTAAAGCTTCGATAAAAGCAGGATGGAGCATTTTAGCAAAGCGTTTCAACGTAGAGCCAGAGAAAATAGAGAAAATATACCTCGCAGGATCTTTCGGGAAGCACATCGACATCGAGAACGCAAGGCTAATCGGATTGCTACCAAAAAGCGGAGAAATTGTCTTTGCAGGAGATTCTGCGGTTGCAGGGGCAAAGATTGCGCTGAAATCCATTAAAAAAAGGGAAGAGATCGAAGAGGTCGTAAAAAAGGTTGAATACGTCGAGCTATCTATAGAGAAGGATTTTCAAACGACATTCCTCAGATCAATCCCCCTGGGCTAAAACTTTCTTGATCGCCTCCCTTAGCTTTTCGGCCACGATCTTCCCATCGACTTTTCCCCTAAACTCAGCCATCGCCAACCCCATCAAGGGCCTAAAGGCGTTCTCACCTTTCTCAAAGACCAAGTCTTTTTTCGATTCCACAAGTTTTTCTATGAATGAGTCGAGATCTTGCTTTGATCCGAGCTTTGCGACGATCTCATTTTCTTCAGCATTTGGATTCTCAATCAATAGTTTTATCGCATTCTCCACACCTTCTTTCGCAATCTTCCCAGATCTTATTAGCTCGAGGACGATTCTGAAGTGTTTTTCGTCGAGAACGTCAACGTTGAATTTTTGTCTCCTGAGCTCAGTTGGAATGACATGCAAAACTCTCGCAACCACAGTTGCGGGAATCGAAGCTGAGAATTCTTCAAAAAGCCTGTAGAGCTTCGAGTCTGCAATTTCGTAAGCTAAGTCAAAGGGCAATAGTTTTGCATACCTTTTCGCTCTTTCCTCGATGAGCTCAGGAATCTCTACGATCACGTAATCTGCAGTCAAAACAGGCGGAATATCGGTTTCGGGATACATCCTCGCCGCTCCCGGAAGGGGACGAAGGTAGGAAGTCGTTCCGTCTTCGTTCGCCTTCCTCGTCTCCTCTGGAACGCCGAAAAGACACTGTTTCGCTCTCTGGATTATCCTCGACAAAGCTTTTTCTACCCTTTCCTCTTTCCCTGCAACAAGAACGATTGCATCGCTCTCTTTCGCTCCAAGAGTTTCCCTCAGCCTTTTAACCTCTTCTGCAGTTATTCCATAGGCTGGAAGCTCATCTGTGTGAAAAACGCCACCTAATCCGAAGTTTCGAGCGATGTCTGCGAACTCACTTCCAAGCCTTCTTCCTGGCTGGATCTCTTTTCCAACAAGCCCAGCAAATCCACAAAGCAAAATCGCTTTTACTTTCTTCCCCCTCAAGATTTTACAGTTCGTCGATTCAAAAAGCTTCGAAACATCAAAAATCTCGTCAATGACTTTCGCATCCCTGCTTATCAGCTCATTCCTTATTTTCAGCAGGTTTTTCTGCCTCAAGATTTCGTATTCAACGACCTTCTCGATAAGATCGAGCTCCTGAACACCCTTTATCTCAACCCTTGCTCCCCCACGGATGCTTATGTTCACATCTTGTCTTATCGTGCCAATTCCTCTCTTCACCTTCCCCGTAGACCTCAAGATCATTCCAAGCTTCCTTGCAACCTCTTTCGCCATATTCGGGCTTTTAATTTCAGCTCTTGTCCCAATCTCGATCAAGGGAATCCCAAGACGATCGAGAGAGTAAACAACGTATCCTTCTCCTTCCTCGATTTTTCTGCACGCTTCCTCTTCAAGGCAAAGTGTCGCAATTCCGATTTTTTCACCGTTCACCTCAAGCTCACCATCGACAGCAACGAGTGCAGTCCTCTGAAATCCGGTCGTGTTGCTTCCATCGATCACAATCTTTCTCATCACGTGAACTTCGTCTAAGATTGTCATGTTGAGCATCTTCGCAACCTGAATTGCAATCCTCAACGCTTCCTTGTTCATTTCTCTCGGCGGTTCTTCGTCTGCTTCGACTAAACAAGTCGTATCGTGGAACTTGTATACGAAGCTCCTCTCTCTTTCAACCTCTTCTCTTGCAGCTCTGTCTTCTTCGCCAATTTCGCTTCTTTTAAGCCTAAGATAGCGCCTTATCTCGAGAACTTCTTTTCCTTGTTCAGTGGGGCAACGGCAGAACAGCTTTTCCCTTGTGTCCAACTGCTGGTGGATCTCGATCCCAACTTTCAAACCAACGTCCTCAAACATACCTTCTTCACACCTTCTTTAAGATCTACAACAATCGCCTCTGGAGCGATCAGGGGCTTTAATCCTGCGAAGATCCTCATGACTTCCATCGCCTGGAGCCCGCAGATTAGCGTGTAGCTAACAGGATCTCTTTCGAACTTCGGATAATCCACTTCCTTAAATCGCACGCCATCGGGCAGAAAAACCGTGACTATGTCGGGCATAAAAGGAGTCCCGAGCTCCTCGGCAACTTCAGCAACGCTTGCCATGTGCTTGTGCGCTATAACCAAATCCACTCCCTTCAGCAACTTTCTAAGCTCGGATTTGCTCTCTGGGAAAAGATACGAGATTACGCAACTCTCATCAGACCTTGGATGGACGATGTCGTAACAATTCGCTTCCAATGGGCTCAGAGAGCAATCGTAGGCGACGTCAAACGTTGTAACAAAGTCTGAGATGTAGCGAATGCAACCAACTCCGCATCGCCACAGGATCTCCAAGAGCAGTCTGCTACCAACAATTCCAACGCTGAACTTCTTCAAATACTCTATCTTGTCCTCGCTCATCAGGTTTCTCCAGAAAAAATACTTCATATCCTCTCAAATCTGCCCTTTAAGCTCTCGAAAACCTTCGGCAAGGTCGTGTATTCCATCTCCTCTGCAGAGAGTCTATGGGGCTCGAAGGGCCCGTGTCTTCGCATGTATTCCGCAATCTCATTCGCCTTTTGTCTTGCGTAGTCGAAGGCTGGGTCGTCGAATAGATCGACTGGGCCAATTAGCTTTCCATTGCAAATCTGAAAGCCAGCTGCGATGCACCTCGGCGGACCATCGAATCGTGTGCACTTCGCATATTTGAATGGCACAGGCATTATTGGACCGTTGTGGCTTCCACGCATCCAACCGCTTACTAAATGCGGAAAAGCGAACGCTTCAAGGATCTCTCCAACCGCAGGCAAGCCACTTTGGGCACGAACTATTGCAACTGGGTCGTCTTTCCCAACGTATTCACCAGCGACTTGATAAAGCTTCTCCGTGCTCACAACCGCTACTGGTTCATCGGTAGGCAATTTTCCAGGTTTTGGGTAAACTCTTTTGATAACAAATCTGCTCTTCGCACCGATCAGCGCTAAAATGCTGTATAACTCCTCCGGACTGCGCATGAAGACTCTCTTGTGCTCCAACACGTCCCATATTTCGAAAACGAAGCCCGAGTGCATTGAGGGATCTATGACGAGACCAGCAGTGTTGAACGGGTCTGCGAAGATTCTAAAGATTGGCAAGTTAAACGCACCGGGTTCGGTCTTGTCCATCATGAAGGCGACGAATGGCTCTGCTTTTCTCTCCGTGAACTCCATCTCAGCAACTCCTGGTCCGAGACCTCGAACGTTCCCAGAAAAAGCGTCTTTCAGCAAGTCTTGCCCTGCACCGTAAAGTTTAAGCTCCTTTGCCCTTTCTGCGCATTTTTTAAAGATTTCCCAAGCAAGTCCATGGATCTCTTCGCTGTCGACCCCTTTTCTGTGAGTCATGAGAAGTTCGAGATCATCGCCCGCGTTAAAAACCCGGAAGTCTATTATTTTGCCATCTTTAACCGCTTCTTTGAGATTCTCTTCTGCAATTGCCTTTATCTCTTCCGCAACAACTGCGTGTCCGGCAACGCTACCAACGTCTGCCTTGATCAACGACACCGTAACTTTCATGCCCTGAATCTTGCGTAAATAATTTAAACTTTAAGGTTTCAATTGTTACAGTGATGATAATGTTGGAGCGTGTTCCCACGGGTATTCCGGGTTTTGATGAGCTCTGTGAAGGTGGATTGCTTAGGGACAGAAGTTACCTCGTTTCCGGTCCATCGGGATCAGGGAAAACAGTCTTTGCACTTCAATTCATAGTAAACGGCGTAGAAAAGTTCAACGAACCGGGAATATTTGTTACAACAGAAGAGAGACCCCAGCACCTGAGGGAACACTCAATAACGTTTGGCTGGGATCTCGAAAAGCTTGAAGACGAGAACATGCTGGCGATCGTTGACGCAACTTCAACAAAAATCGGTTTGCCAAGCGATGAAAAATACATCGATGTTCGCCCCTTCGACACGAGGAGTCTTCTCGATCAAATAATCACGATTCAAGACGAGATTGGAGCGAAAAGAGCTGTCGTCGACTCCACGACCTCCATAGGATTCGTCATAGGCGACCCTGGGAAGTTCAGAGTTGAACTTCTAAAGATTTCAACAACAATGGAAATCCTTGGCTTGACTTCGCTTTTAACTTGCGAGGTCATAGAAAACGGCCCAGACAAAATCAGCAGATTTGGAGTTGAAAACTTCGTTGTAGAGGGCACGATTGTGCTCTACTATACAAGAATCGAGAACACGAGAATGCGAAGCATAGAGATCTTCAAGATGCGTGGTACGAACCACAGCAAGAAAATTCATCCGTTTGAGATCACAAACAGAGGAATCGTCGTGTATTCAAAAGAGGAGATCTTCTAAAACCTGTGGAGAATGTATCTTTTGAGATTAAGCGGATCTGAGAAGTGAAAGACACTCGATTTCCCACAGAGCTTAGCCATTGAGGTGCAGAGATCGACGAACCTTTTCTCGTTCCCAAACATGACTATTTGGAGCTTTGCGTTGATGTTTCGGAGCATTTTTGCTTCTTTTAGAGCGCAATGCCACGGTGTGAGTTGCGGGTTGTAACTCGAAGTCGGCTCGCCGTCTGAGATTAGAAAAACAATCCTGTTCCCGCTTTTTTCAGCCAAGATTTTCCTCGCAAATTTAAGCGCTAAACCTATGTCTGTTCTACCTCTCGGTTCGAGGTTGAGGATTTCTGCGCCCTTCACTCTTGAAACCCTGTGGTTAAAAGCTATGATCTCCAATTCGCCATCGTGTCGCTTTATGGCTCTTTTCAAAGCTATTGCCGCTTCGATTGCACCGACTATCTTCTTTCCCCTCATCGAGTCGCTGACGTCGATGAGCATCGCATAGGAGCACTTTTCCGAATGCTTTGGTTGCCTTGCAACGAATTTCTCGAGTTTCGGAGATTGAACAAAACTCTCTGTGATATCGATGTTGTCTAAGCTATGGATCGTTTCGTCGAAGTCGACGATCTTCTCCGTGACGAATATTGACACTCCTTCCATCTCGGTCACTTCTTCTCCGGCCTTTCTTTTCTCGAGATTTTCGAGTGCAATCGAAAGGATTTTGTCTCCGATTATCTTCTCCGCAATAGGTTTGTAGCGAACCGTTTTCCGATGAAATCTCCCTTCCGATGTCTCGATGTATCCCATTTTCTCGAGTTCCTCCACAACTTCTTCAAAAAAGAGCTCCACCAGCTGACTCATGCTTATGTCGTCCTTGCCCAGTTCACCCCTTTCGAGCATTTGCTTCAAATCTTCCCAAGCTTTTTTCCTCATCTCACCAAGCTTCTCGAGGTTTCTAGACCAGTAGTTGCCAAAGAACGACTTCGAGAGACGTTGCATCGGAAAATCTTCGTTGACGTACCTCCGAAGAAACTCCGACAAATCGAACCTCCCTCTATCACGATGATAGGGGTTGAAGAGCGAGTAAAGCATGTCTTGAGCTAAGTTTTGCATCGGATTTTCTTCTTTGCAGAGCTTGCACTCAGGTTTATCGATCGTATGCCTTGTAAGCATAGATTCCATCCCCAAGCCTCTCAACGAGCCCGGAGCATCTTGCAATCGATTCCAAAATTATCTCAACCGCAGAACTTAGCTCGGAGTTATCACTACACATCGGAGCTGCGAATTCCGAAATCCCGTTGGCTTTGTAAACGTTCACTATCCTTGCCTCTGCAACTCTTTCCATGAGCTCACCGAAAGTCTCTCTGGGTATTGAAGCGTATATCGAACTGCAGACGTTGTCTATCGAGTCGTTGATAACACCTTCTACGATTTCGTCTTTTGATACTTCAGCGTCGTAATCAACCTCGAACCTACTCCTCAACGCAAGCTTAACAATCTCGAACTTCTCACCGTAATCAGAAAGCATCACCGCCTCGTGACCTTTCCTCGTCGCAGATGCACGAATGTGGTCGAAAAGCTTTATCGTAGCCCTGCAACTCGGTTCAACTTCAATGCGATTTGCAAATCTACAACTCTTGCTTCTCATGCAACGAACAGCGTTGGCAAGGATTTTTAGATGCCATTCCGGTATCCTCGCCCCTTCTTTGAGGCTCATATTTCTTAGTCCAATTTCTATCTCCTCCTCAATTGTTTCTGGAGGCCCAATGTCGATTTGCTCCATTCTGTCGAGCAAAGGTTCTTTTATGTCAGAGACGCCTTTGTAGTTCGCTGGATTCGTTGAGGCTATGATCAAAGCATCGATCTTCATCGGAACTATGTCACCTTCGGGCGTCGTTATCTGCTTCTCCTCGAAAAGCTCGTGCAGAAGTGTTTGCAACGCAGAAGGTATTGAGCCGAGCTCGTCGAAGTAAGCAATGCCTCTATGGGCCTTCAAAACTCTTCCTGGAGTGAATACCTCCGGATGATCGAGATCGTAGCCCTCACGGATCTTCTGGATGCTTATACCACCAATTAGCTGTCTCGTTGTCATCATCGGGTCTCCGGGGATGCGAATCCACTTCCTCGGAATGAAAACGAGGTCTACAACGTTTTCTTCGAGCACCTTTTTCTTGCAGGAAAAGCATACAGGTTGCGTCGGATCGTCGTGGATCTTGCAACCCTTTATCGCAAGGAGTTTCTCAGGGAGGAGTTTCAGTACACTCTTTGAAAAAGTCGTTTTTCCGTAGCCTTTTTTCCCTTTAAAAAGAATGTTCGATCCGCTCATCAACGCAGTCTTAACAAGCTCCTTCTCTTTCGACTTTCCAACGATTTCGTGAAACGGATCTTTCTCAAAGAGCTCATAACGAATCAGATTCTCACGAACATAATCTGCTATGCTCTTGGAGTGAAAAACAGCGAATTCTTCGCTCCAAATGTCGATTTCTTCCCCATTAAGCCTGAACTTAGGAGCGTTGCTCGGCTTCACCTTGACTTCTTCAAAGATATACTCGAATTCCATGCTCAATTTTCGAGCTCCTCTTATTTTACCGTTTTGGTCTTCGCTGAGAGAATCAAACCCTTGCTATCGCCCTTATGAAGGCGACGTCTTCCTTCGTTATGCCCTTTACAAGGAACATCAACGCTGAGTAGACGAGAATCGAGATCGGAATCGAAAAGAGCATCGAATCGAAATTCATAGCAACAAAGCCCATGACTATTGCACAGAAAAGTGGCTTTGCTATGAACTCGAGCTTTGGAAAAATTGCAAACTCTCTCGCACAGATCACTGCTAAGAGAATCCAAAAAACGACGTTTGAAAACACTGTTGCAATCGCTGCACCATCTATGCCATAAATCGGTATCAGAATCCAATTAAGGGCTACGTTCAGCCCCATGGAAAAAGTCAAAGGATAAAAATTCAGCTCTGGCTTTTCCTTGCTGCTGAAAATAGCTCCATAGATTCCGAAGATTGGAGAGATTAGAAGTAACGAGAGAATTCGCATTGCATTCAATCCTTGGATGTAATCCACGCCATAGGCGAGCAAAAGCAAGTTCTTAGCTATTGTGGCAACTCCGAATGCTGAAGGGATGCAAAGGGCTGAGGAATACTTGAAAGCCCTTGAGAAGGCTTTGCTCAAATCTTCGTCCTCGAGCTTAACAAAAACAGGCAATAAAACTGCAGGAATCGAGATCAAACCAGCGATTGCCGAAACTATGCTGAACCCAGCCCTGTAAAAGGCGACGTCTTCTGCCCTTAGAAAGTAGCCAATCATTACAATGTCCACATTTGCAAAAACAACCCAAGTGACGCTCAAGACGGCAGTAAACGCGACGAATCTAAGAACTCTCGATTTTTCAACACTTCTTTTTGCAACAAAAAGGCTTTGGTATCGCTTTAGCACGTAATAGACCGCAAAAACAAGCGTTAAGACTGCAGAGAAAACGATCGCGAGAAGTGCGCCAAAAAGGGAAAGACCGACCAAAACGAGAAGAAACGTGAAAAAGAGCTTTGTTGTTCCCGAAATCATGTTGCTTAGGAGGTTCAGCCTGAAATCGTTCATAGCATTTGCGATACCGAGGAACAGAGAGTTCATCGATGAGAAAACGAGGAATATGGAGAGGAGGAGTAATGGCTCCATTATCGGTTTGTCGAAGATTTGCGAAAGAAAATTGGCTGAGACCGCAACGATCGCAGAAATTGCAAGCGTAAGAGAGAGCTTAAATTTAAAAAGAAAACGAAAATACCCGCCTGCGAGGTTGTAGTCGTTCTTAGCAACCGCATCTGCGATGTAACGAGTTATAGCGCTGTTTATGCCGAGATCTGCAAATATTGAGAAGATGTAGATGATCGAAAGAGACAAGGTGTAGATTCCGAAGAGTTCCGGCTTTAAAGTTCTTGCCAAAAATACGACAACGATTAAGCCAGTTAAGTTCGCTATGAGTAGTGAAGAGCTGTTGTAGATCACGTTCTTCATCACAGTCCTTGCAAGCACGCAGAAGATTGGCCAGAGATTTAAAAATCATACCTTCCTGTAAACCTTCTCCGTAAGACTTACACATTCGAATCCCTGTGCTGGGATTGACTCACTTTTGCCGATTATTAGATAACCACCCTCAACCAGAGCATTGTGAAAATCTCTGAGAACTTTTGTCTTTTGCTCTTCGGTAAAATAGATCATAACATTTCTGCAAAATATCGCATCCAAGAACTTCGTTATTGGTTCCTGCGAGGTTAAATCGTGTTTTTTGAATCTCACACGTCTTTTTACAAAATCTTTAACCTTAAAACGATTTCCGAGTTTTTCAAAATATTTTTGTTTGATTTTCTCATCCAAATTCTTCAGCTGAGATTCGCTGTAAATGCCAACTGCCGCCTTTTGCAAGCAATCCTCGTCGATGTCGGTTGCGTAGACTGTAAAGTCCGACTCCGTAGCTTCGAATGCACAAATTGCGATGCTGTAAGCTTCTTCGCCATAAGCGCAGCCCGCACTCCAAAACCTCAGCAACCTTTTTTTGCCCATCTCCGGTAAAATCCGGTTCATAAAAAACTCGAACGGCGTTTTGTCGCGCATAAAATCTGTTACATTGATGGCAATTGCATCTATCAGCTCATTGACTTCCCTTTCATTGCCCTTAAGGTAGCTATAGTATTCGGAAAGGTTTTGAAAACCGAGAATACGCATTCTGAGATCAATTCTCCTCCTTAAGTAGCTTTCTCTATACATCTCGAGCCTCAAACCGCTTTTTCTCGTAACGTAGCTAAGAATTGCTCTGAAAATCAAATCCATAGCTCTTCGCCGTTGCTGTAACGAACGAGTACCCTTCCATCGCTTGTGTAAAGGTAGACAGTTCTTCCAAGTGTTCCACCCACATCTTCGGATATGATCCTTATTCCGCGGTTCTTCAGCTCTGTTCTGACCGCTTCAACGTTTCTGTCTCCAATTCGCAAATTATCGAGAGTTAGATGCTTAAAAATCTGCGCTCCTCCGGCGATCTTGGCAACCATATTTCTTTTCTTACCACCCATCGATAGGATAGAATCAAGCATAATTTCAACGGCTGAATCCACGAACTTTGCACTCTTTAGCCCATTAGACTTCGGAAGCATCGCATGCGCGAGTCCGGCGACTTTTAGCTTTGTTTCATATATTGCAATCGCAACGCAGGAACCGAGACCAATGGTTTTTAGGATTCCTGAATTTGCGATCTTTACCTCTCCAATCCCTACAACGAATTCCATGTTATCCCAACATGCCAAACATCTTCATTATGTATCCAAAGAACTTCTCATCGGGAACAAGAGTAATCAAGATTTGAATGGCGTTGTCCTTTTCTAAAAGTTCGGTTTCAAATATGATCACGTATTCACTCCTCTCTGCAATTTGTGCAACAATTGCCTCGAATATCGCAACGCTAACATCTTGGGCAAAGCTGGGTGGCGAAGGTAGTAGCATTATTCCGAGCATGTCTGCGATTGCGTTGCAGAAAGAAGATGAAAGAATGTTTCCGATCTCCATTATCGTCGATTCCAAAAGGGTCACGTCATCGATTAAGAGCTTTGCGAGCTTCTCGGCATTGGGGAAGGATATGTATAGATATCCGCTTCTACCGTTTTCCACGTCTTCGAGTGCTGTGACAACACCGCTGACAAGCTCCTCTTCGAAGTAGTTGTGAATTTCCGAGATCTTCGCAAAAATTACGTTTGGAACTTTCATCTCCACCATTTTTCCAAGCATCGCTGAAAGAGATGTTGCGGCATGCACAACCCCGATGTTTCCGAGCTCCTTAAGTGCATCCATCTCATCTGAGTTAAGAGTAAAACCACTCTTATCCAAATTTCTCACCCCCCAAAAGGCTCGAGACGTCTACAATGGGCACAACAGTTCCGTCACCAAGAATTGTAACCCCACTAAATCCACGAACTTTCGAAAGAAAACCCGTCAATGGCTTTACAACTATTTCCTGTTGATCAACAATCGAATCGACGATTAAAGCGTATTTTTCGTTTTCCCTCTCAACAATTATCCCAACTTTTCTACCATTTCCGGTGTTACAACCAAAAATTTCGGAGAGCATAAAAGCGAAGATCGGTTTCCCTCTCACTATCAAAAACGGGTTTCCGTGTATTTTCCTCCAATTGCTCTCTTCGACATAAACTGCTTCAACGACGTTTGAAAGTGGAATTGCATAAGTCTGTCCACTAACTGAAACCAATAGAGACTTTATTATCGCAACCGTAGGTGGAAGATTTATCCTTATCTTCATCCCTTTTCCTTTTTCAGAGATTATCCTTAAACTGCCTCCGAGCTTCTCGACGGTTGTCTTAACAACGTCCATTCCTACACCTCTTCCCGAGATCTCCGTGGGAGTTTCTTTTGTCGAGAAACCTGGTAAAAATATAAGAGCTTTTATTTCTTCATCGCTTAGATTTGTATTCTCCGCAATTATTCCTTTCTCAATTGCCTTTTTCCTTATCTTATCCAAATCCAATCCTCTACCATCGTCTTCGATTTCTATGACGACGTTGCTTTTTTCTCTTTTAGCTGAGAGCCTTATCTTACCCGTTTCACTTTTTCCAACCGCAATCCTTTCTTCCGGAGTTTCGATGCCATGGTCAACCGCATTTCTGAGTAAGTGCATTATTGGATCACTTATTTCATCCAGAACGCTTCTGTCGAGCTCTGTGTCAAGACCTTCCATCGTAAACTCCACTTTCTTCCCAAGCTTTCTCGCAAGGTCACGAACCATCCTCGGGAATTTGTTGAAAACTTTCTCAACCTTGACCATGCGAAGCTTCATAACCTCGTCTTGGAGCCTTGTAACAGACTTGTCCATGATGTTTATCGCCTCGCTGAGCTCTGGAACACTGTATTTTGATGCAAGCTGGAGCAATCTTCCCCTTATGATCACGAGTTCTCCGATCAAATTCATTATCGTGTCTAAAACTTGAACATCGACACGAATGCTCTCGGACTTCTTGATTTCCCTCTTCTCGAACTTTGCTTCCTCATCCTCGACCTTCTTTTCTACCTTGGATTCGAAACTTGAACTCTGCTTTGCGATCTCGTTTATCGAAAACTTCTCGATCTCTGAAACTGCACTTAAAGCGTTGTCAATTGCATTTGCATCTCCCTTCGCATACACCACAAAAAAATCACATCCTTCCTCGATCTTCGCCTCTTCTGGTTCTGTAGCCTTGACTTCGCAAACGCCTTTCAGCGTTTCGAGAATCAATAATCCACGAACTCCCTTCATCTGGCAATCTTCCGCCAGCTTGATCGTTATCCTCAGATTAGCATCCTGAAAATCTTTTGGAACGAGATCGAGCTTTTTGACATCGTTTTCTTCCTCAAAGATACATGAGAGTTTTTCCAAAATTTGCCCGTAGTCAACGTTGTCGTTGTTTTCAACCTCGATTTTGTTAAGCATTTCCGAGATCGCGTCAACGCTTAAAAGCAAGACATCCACAATTTCTTCACTCACATCCCTTCCCCTAAGTTGCCCAAGTGCGCTTTCGAGCCTATGACAGAAGTTCTCGAGAATCTTGAACTCCATGAAACCAGCCATCCCCTTTATCGTGTGCACAGCCCTAAAGATCTCGTCTATCGCACTCTTATCGCCCTTCTCAAGCCTTAGAAAGCTCTGGTTCATCAGTTCAACCAACTCTCTTGCCTCTTGGAGAAATTCGGCTTTGTAGTCTGTCAACCTATCACCTCCAAAAACCTCGCAATCTCTTCCGCGATCTCGAAAAGTGGTTTCACGGAATCTGCAACTCCGAGATCGATCACAGCCTTTGGCATCCCAAATACAACGCATGTGTCCTCACTGCATGCAATAACTTTGCCACCGAGATCGTGGATTTTCTTCATTCCTTTCGCTCCATCTTCACCCATTCCAGTAAGCACAACCCCAACTACGTTCCCACCGTAAACTTGTGCTATTGACTCCGCTGTAATATCAACAGAAGGTTTCACGTTGTTTACAGACTCGCCGTCGACCACTTTTATTCGCACAACGTTCAAAGCTCTTCTCAGCTTCATGTGTCGTCCACCCGGAGCGATGTAAGCAACACCTCTCGCAACCTTCTCGTTGTCTTCAGCTTCTTTCACTTCAATCTCCGAAATTTCGTTAAGCCTCTCAGCCAACTGCTTTGTGAAATTTGGTGGCATGTGCTGCACCACAAATACTGGTGCAGGAAAATCTGATGGCAATCTTGGAATCACTTGCTCCAAAGCAGATGGTCCGCCTGTTGAAGAACCTATTAAAACACAAATTTCCTTGCTGACGTTCCAATTCCTTCTTACAACTTCCCCACGTATTTTTCTCAGATTTTGAAGTCTAATCAAGTTCGGATTGATTGCTATCGCCATTTTCACCTTTCTAACGAGTTCTTCTGCTATCTCTTCTATCCCGGAGCTTGGCTTTGGAATAAAATCAATTGCACCGAGACGAAGAGCTTCGATTGTTTCCCTAGCACCTTCAAGAGTCAACGAGCTCAGCATCACAACAGGTTTGGGCTGAATTTTCATCAGCTTTTCAAGTGCGCTCAAACCATCCATTCTGGGCATGTTCACATCCAAAGTTATCACGTCTGGATCGAACTTTCTCACTTTTTCAAGCATTTCAACGCCATCTCTTGCTGTAACCACATCGAATCCCGCGCTACGAAGAATTTCAGAGACTCTAAGCCTTACGAGAGCAGAATCGTCAACAACGAGCACAATCATACTTTCGCAACCTTTCTAAGCTCTTCTATAACCTTAGGAGCCTGGAAAGGCTTCACAATGTAACCCTTTGCACCAAGTTTTATTGCCATCTTCACCATCTGCTCTTGCCCCACAGCGGTGCACATCACAACTTTAGCGTTCGGATCAATTTTCTTTATCTCTTTAAGCGCATCTATTCCGTTCATTTCAGGCATTACGATGTCCATGGTAACCAAGTCAGGCTTAAGCTGTTTATATAGCTCCACAGCCTGTTTACCATTTTCAGCCTCTCCAGCTATGTCGAATCCTGCAGAGAAAAGAATGTTTTTCAGCAATTTCCGCATAAAAGCAGTGTCGTCGACAATAAGAACTTTAACCACCCTTACCACCTCCTAACTTCATTGCTGATTCGCTAACCAGCACAACTCCTTTTGGAGTTAGCTCAATTTCTTTTCTAACCTTTACAACCCTCGCAAGTCCGAGCGAAACGAATTTGTCGTAGATCCTGTTAAGCTCTTCAGTTGTAATCCCAAGGATCGACTCGATGTTTGAGGAATCGAGTCCAGTGTAAACCATCGTCAGAATTTGCTCTTCGATTTCGCTTAACTTTTCCTTCGGCTTTTGCTGTTCAAGAATTCTTTTCAAGTAATCCATTAAGAGCTCAAGAGTGGTCTCCGGACAGAGAATAAAACTCGTTATTACTTCTCTGCCTTCCATGTGGGTTATTGAAAGCACCAACCGTTGCTTATCTCCAACAGTTCTTTTGTCCTTATTTACAGAGCCCAATGCATTTAAAGGAACTCGAATTTGCTTTTCTGGAGATAAAAACCATACTGCACTGTCTGTGACGCTGAAATAACCCTTTTCCCATTTTGAGTTGGCTACAAGAACGCCCCCACGAAGTGCAGGGGACAAAAAATAGACTGCAAATTTATCAGACTTCATGTTAAACGCAAGAAATCTGAAAACCTGCTTTTGTCGATCGCCAAAGAAAAGAAAGTAATCTCGTTCGCTCTTAACACGAACACATTCTCTTCCCCCATGCTGAACCATCTCGATGTCTGTTATTTTTTTAAATTCAATCCTCTCTCTTCCTATGATGATCTCCTTATCTGTGATCACGACCTCCACCTTTTTCCATCCCTCAGCAAAAATTTCAGCAATCAGCTTCGTTTCTGCCATGCTATCTTATCCTTTCCACTTCTCCATCATTTAGCACTTTGTTGAGGTCGATCAGTATCAAAAGACCATCAGGTAGCTTTCCAACTCCTTTCAAAAACTTCGCTTCTTCTCTCGAAGTGATAATACTCGGAAGGGCTTCAATGTCTTTTTGCGGAAGGTATTTTACCTCGTTAACCGTGTCAACCATCATCCCGATGACCGCGTTGTTATACTCTACAACAATTATCCTCGTATCGTTATCTATCGGCTTTGGCGGCATTCCAAAGCGTTTTCTCAGATTTACAATTGTTGTTATTTGGCCACGTAGGTTTATGACACCTTCAACAAAATCCGGAGCATTTGGAATTCTCGTTATCTGCGAAGGCCGGATTATCTCGCGAACCTGCGAAATATCAACTCCATAGCGTTCATCACCAAGTTTGAAAACTATGACTTGCACAGTTTCGCCTTTCATCGCCTGCATGACGTCACCTCGCATACGTATTTTCCGAGCTTTTTGTCTGAGCCCAGAATGTGTTCGACCAACCAATTTTTCAGGAAATTCATCAGATCTATTGCAGTAAGATTGCCGTTAAGGTAGTTTGAGTAAAAAGATCTTGCAATTTCAGCGAATTTATCATGCTCCTTTCTATGTGAAACCGTATACGGGTAACTGTAAAGTTTCATGTATTTATCTTCGGTTGCAAAATGTTCTTTTGCGTAGCTAAGCATTTCATCTATCGTTTTTGCAATCACAGTTTTTCCTTGGCCTCTTTTCATCTCCTCAAGCAAATTTGCAAGCATTTCCACAAGCTTTTTGTGTTGTGCATCTATCTCAGCAATTCCGATGCTAAAGCTATCATCCCACTTCATTTTAACCACCAAAAAATTAGAGTTTAAAGCTCTCTGAAATCGCCTTCATGGTTTCGTTTGCGATTGCATTGATCTTTTCAATGCTCATGCTAACCTGCTGAACTGCTGCGGTCTGCTCTTCTATGGCAGCGGAAGTTTCTTCACTGCTCGCTGCGTTCTCTTCAGCGGTTGATGCAACTTCTTCAAAACTCCTCGCTATCTGTTCGATCTTTGTCACACCTTCCTTTGCTTTTTGCGCAACCAATGAGATGAGATCTCCGATGGAGGTAATTATCTC
>JAVZNF010000023.1:0-19396 GCA_038882935.1 Archaeoglobaceae archaeon
AACTGCTGAAAGAAGATAGTGTGATGAAATTCTTCACGAAAGAAGAGCTCTTCGAGCTCCTCAAGCCCGAGAACTACCTTGGAACAGCAAAGGAGAGAGTGGACAAGGTCGTGGAGTGGGTTAATAACGTTTTGAAATGAGGGCAGAAAACAAAATATTTTCCCAACTCGTGCTCGTGAAAGAGAAAGGGATTCTGCAAAGCGAGATAGCGAAGACCTTGAACCTTTCAAAGTCCACGGTTTCGGATATTTTGTCGGAGCTCGAGGAGAAAAAGCTGATCGTCAGAGAGGAGATTTCCCAAAAGTCCTACAGAGTCTGGCTCGCTAAATACTACCCGGGAGCCATAGAGGGCATGGTAAGAGTGGGAATTCTCAAAGCAAGCGAATATGGGAAAGTTGTTTACGCTGGCGAAAAAGTTGGGGCAATTTTCAAAGTTTACAAAAACGCATTGGAGGCGACCAAAGACTTGGTTCACGGCGTTACCGACATCGTTGCATCGCCATTCATCACTCAAGCTTTTTTTCGGAGTTTTAATGAAGAATTTAAAAATCTTCAGAGTCGTTGCGATGAACGGAAGCGGAGTTGTTTTCTCGAACGGAAGAAGGTTTGGTTGCTCGGAGTTTTCGACAATGGAGAGGATACTGAGGAAATATCTGAGAGTGAGAGACTTAAATGAAGAGATAAAGTTCTTCGATAGTCCGGAGGAGATGATCTCCGAGCTCAAAAATCTTCGAGGAATTGCGATATGGGAGCCATACCTCTCGAGTTTCGATGAAGTTGAGAGGTTCGACGAGGTGGTTGGAGACTTCGTTTGCTGTTCTCTTGCTGTGAACAGGAGTTTTCTTGAAAAAAATCGGAACCTTTTTGAAAATTTCGTCAACGAATATGACCGATCCAAGCCAAGCCAAGGAGTGAGAAAGCTTGCAGAAATGCTTGGAATGTCTGAAAAAATCGTGAAAAAGTCGCTGAATAGTTATCGCTTCGATGTTGGTATTGAGGAGCTTGAAAGAGACGCAATGGAGTTAAGCTTTGGAAAGATCCAGGAGATCCTTAGCTTTTATTAGTTCACTAAGCTTGATCAGGCTCTCAAATTTAAGCCCAGATTCTTCCCTGTCTACGACCGCAACTATCGCCACGACTTCTCCGCCTCTCTCTCTCACCCTTTCAGCAACCGAGATCGCAGATCGTCCAGTTGTGATGACGTCTTCAACAACGACGACTTTTTCTCCCTTTTTCAGATCCCCAATCGCGTCTCCACCAAGTCCATAGGCTTTTTTCTCTTTTCTGAAGATCACCAAAGGTTTCTTTGTCCTCAGTGATACCGCCACAGCGATTGGAACTCCGCCAAGTTCGATGCACGCAACTTTATCAAACTCGTATTTCTTGAGTTTCTCTGCCATTTCGTCCGCGATTTCTTCAAGTATCTCGGGATAAGTCACCGCAAGTTTTATGTCTACGTATACGTTGCTTTTTTTACCCGATGACAACGTAAAGTCCCCGAATTTCAAAGCTCCAACTTCTAAGAGTTTTTTTACTAGGGTCACGCATGTAATTCAGCGTAAGATAGAAAAAACTTGAGGTGGGATAAAGCGTTTAAATAAAAAATTTTGATTAAACACAGCCTGTCGGCTTTGGAAGTCCGGCAATTCTGCAGGCATCCTTTGCTGGACCCTGCGGGAACAACTTGTAGATATACTGCAAGTCAACATGCGGTCCAATATCTTTCTTTGCCTGTTTTACAAGCATTCTAATTGGCGGAGCGACTCCGTATTTTATAAAGTAGTCTCTCAGATATTTCACGACTTTCCAGTGTTCTTCTGTTAGCTCAATTGGAGCTGGACTAAATCTTGTATCTCTAGCCAAAGCCTTTGCAACTTCTTCGTCCCACTCTTCCCAATCTTGCAGAAAACCATCCTCGTCGAGCCTAAGCTTTTTCCCCTTTACTTCGAGTTCTGGCATTAGATCACCTCTCTCTATGCTCTACCCCTTACTTAAATAATTTGCGGTTTTTGGTAAGTCTTCGCCTCGACACTTTAATTTTACGATGGTTTAAAATGGAACGAAGCATTTTGAAACTAAAAATGGAGCGTGAATCGTGAAGGATATATATCGGGAGTTTAACAAAACTCGATGACACTCGAAGAAGAGTATTTAGACATATCCTTCCTCAAGGAGAACGGATTCGTAAGAAAGAAGTGTCCAAAATGCGGAAAGTACTTCTGGACTGCGGGAGATAGAGAGATTTGCGGAGATCCGCCTTGCGGTAGTTACACTTTCATCGATAACTCCCCGTTCACGAGATCTTTCGAACTCTCGGAGATGCGAGAATTCTATTTGAAGTTCTTTGAAGAAAGAAACCATGCAAGGATTGGGAGATATCCCGTTGTTGCGAGGTGGAGAGACGACATTTACTTGACGATCGCAAGTATAGCAGATTTCCAGCCATTCGTAACTTCTGGAGTTGCTCCACCACCAGCGAATCCTCTGACAATTTCGCAACCATGCATAAGGCTCGACGATTTGGAGAGTGTTGGCAAAACTGGGAGGCATTTAACGCTTTTCGAAATGATGGCACATCACGCTTTCAACTACCCGGGCAAGGAGATTTACTGGAAGAATGAAACTGTTGCGTATTGCACAGAACTCCTTGAGAAACTTGGGGTTAAGAAAGAGGAAATCGTTTACAAAGAAGAGCCTTGGGCTGGTGGTGGAAACGCTGGTCCCTGTCTTGAGGCAATAGTTCGTGGCTTAGAGCTCGCTACACTCGTGTTCATGAACTTGGAAGCGAGCGAAGATGGGGATATAGTGCTAAAGGGGGAGCGCTACAGGAAAATGCGGAACTACATAGTCGACACTGGCTACGGGCTCGAGAGATTTGTTTGGATGAGCAAGGGAAGCGCTACTGTTTACGATGCAATCTTCGACGAGGTTATCGATAGGATCTATACGTTCTCTGGGATGAGAGAACTCAAAAATAGGGATGTAAGGAAGCTTGTAGCAGAATCCACGAGATTGTTTGGAGTTGGACTTCCAGGAGATAGAATTCATGCTGAGCTTGCGGAGAAGTTTGAAATGGATGAAAAAGAAGTCGGAGAGATAATCGAAGCGATCTCTAAAGTCTACGCGCTTGCAGACCACACGAGATGTGTTCTCTTCATGCTCGGCGACGGTCTTGTCCCGTCGAACGCCGGTGCTGGCTACTTGGCAAGGCTGATGATAAAAAGATGCTTGAGAATCGCAGAAGAGCTTCAGCTAAATGCTGAAATCTTTGATCTCATCGAGCTTCACGGCAAAAAACTTGGAGTAGATTTCGAGATCTCAATGGAAGTCATAAAAGAAATCCTTGAACTCGAGAAAGATCGCTTTAGATCGACAATCGAAAAAGGAATAAAATTCGTGGAAAGAATTGTGGAGAAAAAGAAGAGAATAGGAAAGGAGGATCTGATAGAATTCTACGACTCCCATGGACTGCCCGCGGAGCTTGTAGCGAAGATCGCAAGAGAGAAAGGCGCAGAGGTTGAGAGCGTTGATATCTACGCAGAGCTCGCTAAAAGACATTCGAGAGCTGAGAAAGAAAAGAAGGAAATTATAAAGTTGCAGAAGAGTTATCCAAAAACAGAAAAGCTTTATTATGAAAATCCGAAGCTTTTCGAGTTCTCTGCCAAGGTTTTAGGCTTTGAAAATGGATATGTCATTCTCGACAGAAGTGCCTTTTATCCGGAAAGCGGTGGACAAGAGAGCGACGTTGGCTACTTGCTTGCGAACGGAGAAAAGTTCAGGGTTTCGAAAGTCATCGATATCGATGGCGTGGTTTTGCACAGGGTAGAGGGGTTGAAGGGGATAAGCGGTGAGGTTAAAGGAATCATAGACGAGGAGAGGAGGCTTAGACACATGCGCCACCATTCCGCGACACATCTATTGCTTTACACGCTCCAGAAAATCTATGGGAAACACATATGGCAAGCTGGAGCGAAGAAAGAGGCAGAAAAGGCGCGACTCGATGTTACGCACTACAAAAAGATCAGCGAGGAAGAGGTTAGAAGAATTGAGGAAATCGTGAACAAAGAAGTCTTTGCGAACAAACCAATACAATGGTTCTGGATGGATAGAATTGAAGCGGAAAAGAAATTCGGGTTCAGATTGTATCAAGGCGGAGTTCCGCCGGGGAGAGAGATAAGGATTGTCCGTGTTGGAGACGATGTTCAGGCTTGTGGTGGAACGCATTGCTCGAGCACTGGTGAGATAGGGATGATAAAGATTCTAAGCGTTGACTCGATTCAAGATGGAGTGATTCGCTTTGAGTTCGCAGTTGCAGAAGCAGCACTTGAGGCGATCGCAAAGATGGAATCTCTGCTCAAAGAGTCAAGCAAAATCCTAAGAGTTGAGCCAAAGGTTTTGCCGAGAACGGTAGAGAGATTTTTTGAGGAGTGGAAAGAACAAAGGAAAGAGATCGAGAAATTGAAGGAAGAGCTCTCAAAGCTTAGAGGCGAAACATTGCTCAGAAATGCGGAGGAGTTCAACTCTGTGAAGGTTGTTGTCGACGTTCTCGACGTCGATATGAAAGAACTGCTGAAATTAGGCGAATTCTTAGCTAAGCGTGGAGCGGTTGGTTGCTTGATGGCAAAAGGAGAGGGAAAAGTATTTGTCGTTGCGTTCGCATCCGGAAACTACGATGCGAGGGAGATTATAAAGGAGGTGGGAAGCTATGCAAAGGGAAGCGGGGGAGGAAGAAAAGAGATCGCTCAAGGAGCACTCGCAGTGCTCCCGAGCAGAGAAGAGGTCCTTGGTATCGTCTTTGAGTATCTTGCAAGGAAAAAAGGTTGAAGTAATCCCAGTCCTAGGACTTCCGATCATAACCAAGGGTGACAACATAGCGAAGCTAATAATGGAGAAGGCTGAAGTTAGAGACGGAGACATAGTGGTGATTTGCTCAACGATTGTTTCAAAGTCAGAAGGAAGAGTTAGAAATCTTTCGGATTATAAACCAGGCCCTCTTGCGTTCGAGTTGAGCAAAAAAGTTTCAAAACCTCCCGAGTTCATCCAGGCTGTTATCGAGGAGAGTGAAGAAATCCTGATAAATGAGCCTTTTTTACTTGTAAAAGCGAAGTACGGGAACATTTGCGTTAACGCAGGAATAGACGCTTCAAACATCGACAAGGGAAAGATTCTGCTCCCACCACTTGATCCAGACAAAAGTGCGGAGAAAATTCGAGTTGAGTTTGAAAAGCTCGGGAGGAAAGTTGGTGTCATAGTTACAGACACAAACGGAAGATGCTTTAGGAAGGGTGTCGTTGGAATTGCAATGGGTGTTTCGGGGGTTTGCGTTATGAGAGACTGGAGAGGGGAGAAAGACCTTTACGGAAACGTCCTCGAGGTCACGGTTGAGTGCGTTGCGGACGAGATTGCCGCGTTTGCAAATCTCATCATGGGCGAAGCGGGTGATGGAATTCCTGCGGTGATTATCCGTGGCTTGAAATTGCTCGGCAAAGGTAGTTCTAGGGAGATAATAAGGAGCGAAGAGGAGGACGTAATCCGAAGATGCCTGAAAAAGTGCTTTTGATCGGGACAAATGTTAGAAATGTTGCAGAATCTGCAAAGAAAGCTGGTTATGAAGTCTATGCGATAACAAAGTTCCCAGATCTTGATCTTAAGCTTTACTGCGAAGAAGTTTACGAAATTTGCGGTGACGTTCGTGAACACGCTGAAAAAGTCGCGCAGGAAAAGAACGCAAAGGTTGTGCTTTGCTCCAATGCAGAAACACTTGAAGTAAACGCTGAACTGCTTTGCAATGAGCCGAGAGTTGCGAAGAGAATTGTGGACAAGCTAAATTTTTATAAAACGCTTGAAAAATGTGGAATCCCTCATCCTGAGTTACTAAAAAAGCCCGAAGAGAAAACGATAGTGAAGCCAAGGTTTGGCGGGGGTGGAGAGGGGATAAAGTTCGGTGATAAAGCGAACGGCGACTTTATTCTGCAGAGATTTGTAGAAGGAATTCCCTGCAGCGTTTCGCTAATGTGCGGAAAGGAAACAATCCCGATTGCGTGCAACTACATCTTCTCAGGTTGGAAAGAAATGAACGCAGAGGGCTTTCGATACAGCGGAAATCTAACACCTTTGAAGGTTAGCGGAGAGAAGATAAAAAAGCTGGAAAAATTGGCAATTGAAACAGCAGAACTCTTTGAGCTCCGAGGCTCAGTTGGTGTCGACTTCATTCTTGCAGACGAGGCTTATGTCCTTGAACTGAATCCGAGGTTTCAGGGTTCTTTAGACAGCGTCGAGATGAGTTGCGATGTGAACCTTTTTTCCATGCACGTTAGGGCTTTTGAGGGAAGAAGAGTTGAAAAACCTGTGGCGAAGCGATTTGCGATTCGAGCAATTTTGTTCGCACACAAGAACATGGTAGTGAAGAGAGATCTCACAGGAAATCCGTTCTATGCAGACGTTCCCTTTGGGTTCTACAAAAAAGGGGAGCCCTTGGTTTCAATTCTTGCCTGCGGAGATTATGGAGAAGTGTTGAGAAAAGTCATTGAGAGGAGAGATCTCTTTCTGAAGTTCGTGAGCTGAGTATAGCCGCAATGGTTTGATAGTTACAATCGGTGGCGGTAATTTGCTCATTTCTGCTTAACTTGGTTTTTCAACACTTTTAAGGAGCTGTTTAATAAAAGCCTTCTAAAAACCATATCTAACGATAAAGCCGTCCTCAGCTTCTTTGTGATCAATCACTCTTGCATTTGCCTCGATTGCTATGTCTTCGAAGTAGTCAAAAACTCCGCAGCTTACGCAAAATGGTCCCGTTATCTTAACAACTGCAAAGTCGTCGCCAATTTCCAGAATCTCCGCATTTGCTTCGGGTGAGCGATATTTGTTGAATTTCTCAACCGCTTCTTTGAATTGCAATTTTCGAGTGTAGTGCACTTCCTTATCAAAACCGTTCTCTTCAATCCATCTCTTTATGTAGGGGCAAGAGATCTTTATGCTATCAAAACCTCTTGCAAAGATAAGAGCGTTTTCAACCGCTTGGGATGCGTAGCCTTTTCCTTCCATGCCCTTCTCTATTTGGGTTGCGAGCAATTCAATTTCATTCCACTTTGCGGTGAAATCAACCCATGCAACTCTTTTCTTGTCTTCGTAGAGCACGATTGAACCTTCCAACCTGACTTCCATGATCACCTTTGCCTTTAAAAGATTAAAATCTTTCGAGTTCCGAGTTAAAATGATTCAAATACGATTAATTTATATACTTCTTCGTCATGAGTTTTCGGGGATTGGAATGAAAAAGAAAATAATAGCTTTGTTGCTGCTATTGGCTTTAGCGTCCGTTCTTAGTTTTTGTGCAGAAGAGAGCAGTTCTTGCAGAGCGGACAAGGAAAATGCAAAGTGCAGTATCGCGAAAGATGGAATTGCGACGCTGAGCAATCTAAATTTACCCTCGAATGCGAAGCTTGTCGATGCGAAGATCTCGCCATGCGAGATAACTGGAAAGCTTTGGAGTTGCGAGGAGATTGGCTGGAAAGTCAAAAACTGCGAAATTCTTAGCGAAAATCAGCCCTTTAAAGCAAAGTGTCCAATTGAAAGCGGAGCATGGAGCGTTAAATTCAGAATTCTAAAGCCTCAGGGCTGTCCTGATCCTGTGAATCCTTCAATTAAGTGGGATTGCGAAGAGACCGTTAGGATTTATCAACAGGTTTAATTTTTTAATTTTATAAAAACTTTATAGATTTGGAAGAAAAGTTTATAAAGATCATTTAACAATAATCAATGGTTGGGAACAGCAAACTGTTCTCAACGAGAGGGTGAAAGTATGGTTAAATTCGTCATTGCCATACTGCTATCCCTCGTAGCAACAGCTTCGGCGTCGCTATGCCAGCAAAGCGAAGCGGAAACCTGGAATTATATTCAGCTCTACGGCTTCGTCGTTGATTCAGATCAGAACCCCGTGAAACTCGGTAGCATTGTATACTACAGTTTTCGAGTAAAAAACATTGGAGGGGAGCAAATCAAAATAGGAAAAGGTGGAATTTATTTGAAAACAAGCCTTGGAGACCAATTCTCGTTCTACGCTGGAGAAACAATTCAGCCCGGAAAAGAACTGCAGGTTAAATCCTCTTTCAAGGCTGAAAAATCTGGAAAATTAACAGTAAATCCAGGAATATGCTTGTCCACAACAAAAGGCGATGTTTGCCACGATTTCAACACTTCCTGCAGTTTCGACGTCGTAATAGAGTGCCCAGCTGGATGGAGCTGTTTAACCGCTGAAGACGCGTCAAAAACCTTTAAGAATTATCTGAGGTATTCAGACGAGATTTGCGGTTACAAAGTTTCTACGACACCTACAGCGGTCATATAAAACTTTCGAAACACAGAAAAGTTAGGCAAGGAGCCTTTTAGCGAGGGTGTACGTTGACCTATACTTTCCGTAGATGAGGTACAGGAATTATCTGGGAAGCCATCGCAGCTAGTCTAAAGCGCTCGGCAATCTGCCTTGATATCTCGATTGAAAAGATAAAGGCGCAAAAACTTTAATCCAAACGTTTTTGCTGTAGAACAGATAGACCTAAAAGTTCCTGAGCCGTGATGGGGAAATGTAGTTACTATGAAGCGGTTACTGAGAGCTTCACTAAGCTTTGAAGCAATCTTTGCAATCTCTGAGCTTTAGCGGCGCATTATCTGCTCAGAAGATTAGTACAAATTTATACGAAGTTCTTATAAATTCTCCTCGCAAACGTTAGTTCGTGTGGAAAATCCACTTCAACCCATGGCATTTTCTGTGTTGAAACGTAATGAACTTCATTTCCCATTTCGATCATTTGCTGGATCGCATCTTCGTAAAAAACTCCCGCACCACTTTCTTCCATAATCTGCTCTGCACACTCTTTTAACAACCCGAGATACTTCTCCGGAATCTTTGCCATTCCGATGTATTCGCCATTCGCTTCCTTTGGCGGAATTCGCTTGCTTATCCTTAAGATCTTTGAGTTCTCAATCACCACCTTCATTTCTTCTTCTCCCAAAGGCTTTTGATCGTCAACAACGAGCAAAAATCTGTTAATTGGAGCTAAATATAGCCTTTCGAAGATCCCGGGATGGAAGTAAACGTCAGAGTTCAGAAGAATAACGTCTTCCCATACATCTTTTATGCCAAGATAAAAGCTGTATATGTTGTTTGTCTCGCGATACACATGGTTATGGACAAAAGTAAAATCGAGATCGAAATTCTCTGTCAAAAATTTTCGAAGTTTTCTCCCCTTGTGTCCAGTAACGATCACGAAGCTCTTAATTCCAAAGCTTGAAAGAACCTCTATGGCATGCTCTATTATCGTTTTCTTGCCAACTTTAAGCATACACTTTGGAATCTGCTTGGTATAATGCCCCAATCTGCTCCCCATGCCCGCGGCAAGTATAACTGCCTTCATAGAAACACTTATATTCCCAAATATTTAAAATTTACTGTCCGGAGGTGTTAAATATAAATTGGGAATATATTTTGACAAATCTCGTCTACAGGAAGATTTCAATGCCCATAGCAGTGAAAATAAGCAAAAAGCAAATCTCTCCGAATTTTATAACGATTTTAGCTTTTATAGTTGGTCTCATATCTGCGGTTGTTTTGTTTTACAATCCCCTCGTTTCTGTGGCTCTAATTCTAATATCACAAATCTTGGATTGCGTTGATGGCGATCTCGCAAGAATTACTGGCAGAGTTTCGGCAAAAGGAGCGTATCTTGACAGATTATTCGACCGTTTTGTTGATTTCGCTCTAATTTTTGCAATCGCAATTTATTCTCAGCTTTGGATTGAGGGTTTTCTCGCCCTTTTTGCAACTCTCAGCGTTTCCATGACAAGGCTTATGGCGGAAAAAGAGGGCATAGAGTGCAAAGTTGGAATTGCTGGTAGAGATACGAGAATTCTAATAATAATGCTTGGAATCCTTTTAAAGGATTTTGGAGGAATTTTAGCTTCTCTTTGGCTTCTCTGCATACTCGGATTTTTCACAACTTTCCAGAGAATTTTGCACACAATCAGAAAGATGGAAAGCGATCAGTAGCTTGTGAATGATAACCGAAAAATAAATCCCGAGGAGTAAGTCTTTTTTTAAGCGGGAGAAAGGAATAGAGCATTGAAGCTTAAAGACGCTTGTGGAATTCACTGAAGGTAAAATTATTCTAAAGGCTTCGAGAGATTTGAGCTTCACTTTCAATTAAAGTATGAGCTTTGCGTCTAAAGCATCTATTGGGATTTAGCTCTTAGTTGCCTCCGTAATCTTTCGACCTCACCGAATGTCTCGGAAAGTAAACTATTTCGAAACCGTAACTCAGCATTTGCTTTTTAATTTCATCTATTTTTTAAAATATTGTTGGTGGCATATATTTATGTGTTCCCTCTACGACCTCAACTCCAACCTTTTCTTTCACAGCCTTTAGGATGTCATCTTTCCTTGGACAGAAATTCATTACACATGTACCGATATGCAGGACGTCTGGTTTTTCATTCAACATCGCCAAGGTACCTTTCAAGTTCGCTAGGCTGCATACGACTCTATTCCTATTTCCCTCACACCCCCCGCAATCCACTATTGCCAGCAATTCAGCCCCATCTTTGTATCTCTCGAATTCTCCCTCTTTTCTGTTGAACGCAACCAAACATTTCGCATCTCCAACGCAGAGATTCTGATCTCTTATGTTCTCACAAGCGAGAATTACAATCTTCTTCATAGTGGTATCTTGACTTATGAGATAAAAAATTTTCCGTTAAATGTTTGCAAGTAGAACACTCTCGGGCTTGTACAATAGTGATTGAAGATGGCCATCTTATCGCTGACGAAACTTGTAAGTTTGAGTTTCAGCCTGATGATGAGGCAAAACTCTGGGAGAGCTTCTCTCTTGCACCGAATATGGTTAGAGAACGTGGGTCATACAAGCTCGGCCTCACATAACGATTTCAAACTGTCTAGAGTCTGAAGTCAGTAGTTAGCTGAAAAAGCTTCAGCAATCGCTATTTATATTTTACTCTTTTATGAATACTTCGGCAATTCCTACTGCAACTTTTTCTCCATTCTGATTTTCAGCCCAAAGCTCAACCTCGCAAAAGCTGTTCTCTCTTCTGGGATGCTTCGCTACAACCTTGCCATTGAATTTGATCGTGTCTCCCGCAAAGATCGGGTGAATGAGCTTTATGTCAATTGACTCCAGCTTTCCTCCTTCAGCATAGCACCAATTCGTAACAACTTGCGTCAACTTGTCGATCGTCCACTGTCCATGAGCGATCGTTTTTCCATAGCCTAATAGATTTATCTTTTTAGCCCATACGGGGTCAATATGGATGGGATTGAAATCAAGCGAAGCACAAGCAAATCTCGTGATCATTTCCTGTGTCACTTTAACTTCAATTGTTGGTAAAAGCTGTTCCAGCTCAATATCTTCGAATCTCATTCGATCACCTCCGCACACCTTCGATCTTATGTTCTTCCTCGCTCTTCGAGATTGGAAGAATTAGCGTCCCCCACCACTTTGCAACGATCTCACCTCTTTGATTTACGAATTCGTTGTAATACGTCAGATACCTCTTTCCCCTCTTTATGAATTTATCATGAGCCCTCATTTTAACTCTGATCACATCTCCAACTTTTATAGGCTCGTAGAATTCGATCTTTTGCCCCGGATTTATTGCTCCGGGTGTTTTTATCCAACTTCCAATAAAAGAGTCGCCAATTAGCCAGAAAGCAATGGTTGTTAGAAACATTGGAGGAGCTACACCTTCTTCCCAGAAAACCGGGTTGTAGTTATCCGTCGCCTCTAAATAAGCCTTTATGTCTTCTTCTTTTACCTCAAATTCCTTCTCGCTCCAAGCTTCCATTCCGATGTCAACGTCTTCCCACCTTATTTCTTCTCATCTATAAAGAAGTCGAAGTTGTATTTCTTTTGCTTTTCAGTCTTAAGATCCTTTCTCACCAATTGCTCCGCTTCTTCAGACAATCTAATTTGCACCACGATAAATTGTGTTTTTGATCTTTATTAATGTTTTCCTTGTTTCAGTTCAAAGTTCAGGGATTACGAAAACTCTTCCGTCATACTTCACGATTTCCGCTTTAATGCCGTAAACCGCACATAGCAGTTCTTCATTGACCACTTCTCTGCCACCAAAGGCAAAAATTTTACCCTCCTTTAGCACGAGGATTTTTTCAGCGTAATTGAGAGCAAGATTAATGTCGTGCACCGTTACGATTGCAGAAATGCCCTTATCTTTCACAGCGGTTTTGACCAATCTCATGACTTCTATCTGGTTTTTAATGTCAAGGTTGTTTGTTGGCTCATCAAGGAGCAAATACCTTGGCTGTTGTGCAAGAGCCCTTGCTATCAAAACAAGCTGTAATTCTCCACCGCTAAGCTCGTTGAGTTTTCTAAGAGCTAAATGCTCAATTTTTAGCATTTTTATTGTTTCTTCTACAATCTTAACGTCTTTCTCACTTGCTTCCCATTTTATGTGGGGCTTTCTTCCGAGTAAAATTGCATCAAAGACCGTAAGAAAACTTATTTCTCCTCTCTGAGGAACATAGCCCATTTTTTTCGCAATTTCCAGTGGATTTAGCTTGTTTAAATTAATTTTTTCAACATAAACTGAACCTTTTGGCTTTAAAATCCCATTCAGGCACTTCAGAAGTGTTGTTTTACCGCTACCATTTGGACCAATTATGAAAAGCATTTCCCCTCTTTCAAGCGAGAAAGCGATATCTTTTAGCACATCTCTTTTTCCATAGGAATAAGTTAGGCTTTCAACTTCTAACACTTTTACCACCCCTCAAAAGCAAGTAGATGAACATAGGAGCCCCAACGATCGAGGTTATAATTCCGACTGGGATTATCACAGGAGAGATCACGGTTCTTCCAACCGTGTCGGATGCCAGAAGAACTAAAGCTCCAACAAGTGCACTTGAAGGAATCAAAAACCTGTAATCCCCACCAATCGTTAGTCTTACGATGTGCGGAGCCACTAAACCGATGAAGCCTATGATTCCAGTAAAAGAAACGCAAACAGCTGTTAGGAATGAAGAAAGGAGCATTCCTTCAAGCCTTATTCTTTGCGGTTTAACCCCAAGCGAGATTGCGGTTTCGTCGCCAGCGAGCAACGAGTTGTAGTCCCATCTGCGATAGAAGAAGTAAATGAAGCAAATTACAAAGACCGCAATTATAAGGTAGATTTCAATCCATCTCGCCCTCGCTACATCGCCGAAAGTCCAGAAAACGATCGAGGCAACTTGCACATCGGTGGCGAAGTATTGAATAAGCATGACTCCCGCTTGGAACAAAGCGGACATTGCAACGCCTGCAAGAACTATTGCCTCAGGACTCAAATCGCGAAGTTTTGCAAGAGCTAAGATCACAAATGCGCTAATTAGAGAGCCAAAAAATGCGAATATTGGCACAACGTAGGGATTGAAGATCGTCAAAGCCTCGCCAACTCTGTGCATCTGTCCTGCGCCGAAGTAGACTATGGCTATCGCAGCTCCAAAAGCTGCTCCCTGCGATATTCCGAGTGTAAAGGGCGATGCGAGCGGATTTTTGAGAATGCACTGCATCACCGCCCCCGCTATTGCGAGGCTCGCTCCAACAAAAATCGCAGTAATGATCCTTGGAATTCGAACATTCCACAAGACTGGATTTCCATCTAAAATTGCTCTGAATAGCTCTGCAATTGACATTTGATAAGCTCCAAGTCCAAGAGCGATTGCGGAGAGCAAAATAAGGAGAAGAATAAGAAAAATTCCGAAAGAAATCCTTTTCCAAATTAACCTTTTGTATTCACCAGCTACCGACATCTATAGCCCCAAGCTCTCCGTATTTTGCTGAGATCTGCTCGTAAACGGGTTTGCCAACAAAGAATTCGTATATTTCATTTGCCTTCTTCTTTATATCCACGTCAGCAAACTTCTCCGGATAAAGCACTTTTCCAACCCAGTAGCTGTTTACCAAAGCCTGTTCAACGTTTGTATTGTAAAAGTTGAACGAATAAATGCCGTAAACTTTGCCATTTTTGAATGCATCCAGCGACTGGTAGAAGCTCTTGTCTTTTGTGTAATCCTCTTTAACGAGGAAGAGATTTCCGAGATCCAAGAAAATGAATTCAGGCTGCTCTTTTAGCAAGAATTCCTTATCAATAAATACATGAGCGGTCATGTTGACCTTGCAAGCTATGTTTTCGCTTGTGATGTTGTTAACTTCAAACGGTGGGAATCTGCAAGTTGTTGAAGTTATGCCGTGCTGTCCCTTAAAGCCAAGAGCTCCAACGTAGATTTTATTTGGCTTTTCAGCATTCTTTGTTCTGCTTTCCAAGTCCTTAACAACGCTCTCGATGAACGCTATAATTTCCTCAGCCCTCTTTTCCTTTCCAAGAACTTTACCCATAACCCTTATGGACTCAAAGAGCTGGGTTGTTCGGAAGTTGCCCAGGGTGCCGTAATCAACTACTACAACAGGAATTCCCGTTTTTTCCTGCAGATTGTCTGCATAGCGAGCGTTAACTGTTGCAAAGATCACATCTGGTTTCAGCTTCATGATCTCTTCAACGTTTGGCTGTGGATCATCTGGTCCGCCAACACCAATTGTTGGCAGTTCTGCAAGCTGTGGATTCGCAAGCCTGTATGGGCGGGTGTAGACTTCCCAAGTCTTCTCAGCGTTTTCAACTCCAACAACCTTATCGACCGCCTGCAAATAAACTACTAGCCTAAGAGCTCCTGGGCCAATAGCGACAACCTTGCTTACGTTTTTCGGCACTTCCACACTTCTTCCCGCTGGATCAGTGATCTTTAATTTCCCTTCAACGCCCTGCTCTTGGCTCTGCTGAACGCAACCAAATATTAACGAGCTTATTAAGATCAGAGACACGAGAATCAGCTTCTTCATACAAGCTCCCTCATTTTGCCATCCTTAAACCCAACAATCCCCCTACCAACAACCGCGTAGTAATTTCCAGCGCATTTCAGACAGAGACCGTCTTTAATCCTTGTTGCCATCGCTTGCTCCCCACAGCTTTTGCATTTCACACTCTCAAAGATCGGAGCTCTTTCAATTGGCTCAACCTTAACTCTTTCAATTTTAAATTCCTCTCTCGGGATTTCGAGCATTTTCCATCCAATTTGCTCCCAGAGCTTGGACATTCTTTCCATATCCTCTCTGCTACCCTTTCTTTTAACGATAACTTTTTCAAAGAGTTCGACAGCTTCCTTACTGAAGTATTTCTCTCTTAGCTTGTCAGCGTCCACATAAACCCTAACACCATTCCAGTCGCTTCTCTTTACGAGCGTAAGAGCATTTTTACCGAGATCAAGATAGATCAGGCTGTTATTACCGAGAGTGCAACCTGTTGCTACTTGAACACCATCTGTTAGACAGTTGTTGCATTCAACGATCGCAAGAATTTCTTCCCCAATTGTCGCACCCTCGTCTCTCTGGATTCCAAGCTCATCCATGGCAATGGCTGAAATTCTTACACCTACAGCAAGAAAAGGACAAATGTGTCCATGAAAATCCTTAGCTTTTGTTAATAATTTAGCTAAATCCATGTTTTTTGTATGTGCTTAGTGTTAATATACTTTTCTATTTTGTTACATTATCCCGTTTTCTAGCTTTCATCTCGTTCAACCCCCGACAACGACCTTTCTCCTTGCCTAAAAGAGAGTTTTCATTTGTAAATTTCAAGCTTTCCTCTTCCGCAATTTTCGCAAGTTCCTAAGGTTAGAAAGGCTTAGCGTTTTGCTGGCGGAATCTTCCTTGGTGAATATGATTGTGAGAACTGCTGGTTATAAGCAGTGACAAAGCACTTCCAAAGTTTGTTGCCACTGCTGAGAATTCCCTTTTGAGGCAGAATTAAAAATACCAACTCCAAGCGATGATTGTTCTCATTTCAAAACAGAGAAGCCGCCGGCGGGGTTTGAACCCGCGACCTGGTGATTACGAGTCACCCGCTCTGCCAGCTGAGCCACGGCGGCTAAAAAATTGAGGAGCGATAGGTTATTAAATTTTTCACTCAAACGCCTCGATGGAACATCTCGATTACAACATAGTTCGCAAGCAGTTCTGCCATCTCTGGAGGAATTGAAGCCAGAAGCTGGAATATCGGACCCATCTCTTTTGGAAATCCTTTTTCGAGTCCGAGGGCTTGAATTATCTTTTCTCCCTGGGCTTCCAGCAGTTTTTCCGCTTCTTTGAAAATCTTCGAAAGAGTTGCGATGTCCATCTCTCCTAGAGACAAAAGCCCTAAAGCGACACCAAAGATCTCGAGCAAACTTTCAGTCTCGCTTGGTGGCATCTTTTTCACGAGCTCTGTGCAATCCCTTAGATCAGATATCATGTGATCCGCTAACTTTTCGTGTATTGGCGTTATCGTTAAGTGTAAACTCGGCGGTATTTGCATTGCTTCGATGCCTTTTTGTGGCAAGAAAATCCAACCTCGCTTTGCCATCTCATCGGAAATCTTGAAAACATTCAAATCGGTCGTAAACGCTGCAATAACCGTTGGCTCGCCCATAAGCGTGTAGCCGAGATCCTTGAAGCCCTTGACTATTTTTTCCCTTGCAGATATTATCTTTTTGGCAAGATTGAGGTATCCTTCCTGACCGAGGAAGTGAAGCGTAGCCCAAGCTGACGCCAAAAGTGCCTCTGATCGTGACGAAAGTACAGCAGGATTCACGATCGGATACCCGGGCCACCTGAGATTTGAGAACTGCGAGAACATCTTGTAGAACTTCTTTCTGAAAAGGACAACTGAAGCGCCGATTGGTGTGTATGCGTATTTGTGTGGATCAAGTGAAATCGAGGATACACCATCGATTCTAAAATCGAAATTTGGGATTTTATCGCCGAGCTTTTTCATGAAGGGCAAAATGAATCCCCCCACACATGCATCGACGTGGAGCCATATACCCTTGTCTACAGCAATCTCCGCGAGGTCTTTGATCGGATCCACAGTGCCAAAGGGCCAGTTGGGAGTTGAGCCGACGATCATTGCAGTATTCTCGGTTATCGTTTCCTTTATCGCTTCAACGTCTGCAGTGAACTTTTCGTCTACTCTTACCCTTTTCACTCTCAAACCCAAGTATTCCGCAGCCTTGTCGTAACACGGATGTCCTGTGACAGGCATTACGATTTCTGGTATGGTAATAGTGCCTTTATTGAGTATAAACGAATCTCTTGCAGCTTTTACTGCTAAGAAGACGCTTTCTGTTCCACCAAAAGTGAAGGTTCCAGCTGTTTGCTCGTCTCCATGCATCAACGAAACTGCGTAATCCACTATGTCTTTCTCCATCCTGATTGCACTTGGAAACTCCGTAAAGTCGAGCATATTCTTGAACGCAAACATTTTCATAGCTTCGAATGCAACTTCTCTCAGTTCCTCAACTCCTGGTTCGAAGGCAATCGTGAAAAGTCTCCCACTGTAAGGATCCAAGTCGTCAGCGGCGTAGCTTCTCAGCTTCTGAAGTATTTCATCCTTGCTCAAACCCTTCTCGGGAAAACTTCGTCTCATACAATTATTCCGATAAAAACTTAATAAAATTTTTGTGGGGTTTTAAACACCTTTACTATTGAAACTTTCGATGGAAGCCTTCAGCTGTTCCAAAAACAAGTCAGCATTCTTTGGCGAAATCGCAAGGCTAAATCCTTTTTTCCTGCGCACAACGATAACGTTCTTTGAAGTCGCTAATTTAAACCCTTTAAAAAATAAAAGCTCCCTTCCACTGCCTTTTTTAACTTCCTCGATTTCGCTGAAGGGGATTCGGTAAGTAATTCCCAAGACGATCTCAAGGCTATCGTCGAGAACTCTATACTTCTTTGGCAAGATCAACCAGTAGAGAACAATCATCGAGCAGAGGCTTAGAAAGAGGAGAGCGGCTGCTTCTCTCTCTTCTTGGAAAGTGATTAAAAAGAGGACAACGATGACAGCAATCGGTAAAGCTAGGACTACTTTCATCCATCGATCGTATTCAGCTTCTTCCTCGAGCATACTTCTTTGTAAACCTCGTAACCTTTCCGAGAACTTCGATTGCAACAATTGCGTTCGGGTAAACAGGGAAATTGTTGGCTTCATATTCGGTTTTCAGTGCAAAGACTTCCTCTCTTACTCCTTCGAGGACGAAGTATATTGGTTTCTTATACTTTCTGAGTTTTTCGTAATCGGGAATGAACCCCTTCATGAATACGCTCGCCCATACTGCTACAACCAGAGAATCGACGTTCTCATCGCTCAACATTGCCTCCATTGCAACGTTGTAAGGCTTCTCCATCCCGTGATATTCGACCATCGGCCATATGTCGAGCGGGTTGTTAACGCTGTGCCATTCGGGGGTTACCTCTCTTATTTTGTTTTTAGTTTCTTTGCTGAGTTCTGCAATTTTCAGTTGGGCGAAGTACGCTGCGTCTGCGGATTGAACGCAACCTGAACCAGTGTAGTGGATTATACCAACCCTATCCCCTTTCGGCAGAGGTTGCATCGAAATCGCTTTTGCTACATTGATCAGTTCGTCAAAGCTGAAAACCCTTATCAGATTCAACTGCCTGCAGATTGCATCAAAGATCTCGTCGCTCGTTGAAATCGAAGCCGTGTGACTCAGCGCAGCTTTTTGCCCAAACTCGCTTCTACCGCTTTTGAAGACGATTATCGGTTTATCAGACTTTCTTGCGACTTCAAAGAATGCTCTGCCATTTCTAAAACCCTCGATATACATTCCGATAACCTTTGTTCTCTTGTCCTTCAGAAGGTACTCAAGGACTTCGTGGTCTTGGACATCGATTTTGTTTCCCATTCCAACAAGGTTGGAAAAACCTATTCCTGGGTTGTTCTGCGCTATTACCTCCATCAGAATGCCAAGAAAGAGACCAGTTTGAGCTACAATACTAATGTCCCCTTTTCTAATGTTTCTAAGAGGTGCAAAGCTCGTGATGAACCCTGTTTCGGTGTTCATGACTCCAGTCGTGTTTGGTCCGAATATCAGGATGTTGTGCTTTTTTGCAATCTCAACGACTTTTTTCTCAATCTCTGCTCCCATTTCTCCTTCTTCGCTAAAACCAGAGCTAACAATCACAACACCTTTGACTCCTTTTTCTGCACAGTCTTTCATAACCTCTGGAACTATCTTCGCTGGAACTGCGATTATCGCGACGTCTACTTCATCCGGAATTTGTTTAACCGATGGGTAGCATCTGACGCCGTGGATTTCGTCGGCGTTTGGATTCACCGCATAAATCTTTCCCGAGAATCCGAATCTCTTCAAATTCCACAGTATCGTATTACCAGGCTTACCAACACTCCTCGACGCACCAACCACAGCGACGCTTTTCGGGTTGAAGAAGAAGCCTATGTCCCTTGCAACGGTCGAGAATCTTTTCCTTCTTCCTTTGAGGATCCT
>JAVZNF010000024.1:0-15510 GCA_038882935.1 Archaeoglobaceae archaeon
AAGGTGAAAAACTTTGGAACGTTTGGCAGATGAAGTTCCAAAGATAACCTAGGTTCAGCTCTTTCAATAGCTCTATAAATTGCAGATGCAAGATGATAAGAATAATTTATATCTATGAGTGATAAAGTAGGGATTTGAAACAAAAGCTTCAGTCTCATCTATTTTTCTTACGATTTGAATTATATATATTTTTCGGTCATCGAAAGTTCGTCAAAAATGGAATGACTAACTTAAAACCAAGAATAAACCTTTTTATTAGCAAAAAAATTTATGGATCTTTGGTATACATTTTGTCTTCTTTTCAATTAAATATCTAATGACAAAATTTTAAACATGTATGCAGTGTACATAGAAAATCTGACGAAGTTATACGGCGAATTCAAAGCTGTAGACTCGCTAAGTCTTGCAGTAGAGAAAAAGGAGATATTTGGATTTCTCGGTCCAAACGGCTCTGGAAAGTCAACGACAATAAACTGCATTCTCGGGATTGCAAAACCAACCACTGGAAAAATAGAGGTTTGCGGAATCGACGTTGAGAAGAATCCCTTGGAGGTCAGAAAGATCTGCGGCTATCTGCCGGAGAACTACGGCTTATACGGAAACTTGACTGCGATGCAAAACCTCAAATACTTCGCCGAGTTTTATGGCAACGTCTCAAAGGATAGGATTTTCGAATTACTCGAACTCGTTGGACTTGGTGATGTTGCAGATAAAAAAGTATCAGAGTTCAGCCGAGGCATGAGACAAAGACTCGCCTTAGCGCAAGCCCTGCTAAACGACCCGCAAGTCGTCTTCTTAGACGAACCGACTAACGGCTTAGATCCGGCGGGAATAGCAGACTTTAGAAGGATCATAAAGAATCTGCAAAAAGACGGAAAGACTATATTCTTCTCCTCTCACATACTTTCAGAGGTCAAGGAGGTCTGCAGCAGCATAGGCATAATTTACAAAGGAAAATTGATCAAAAGCGGGAAGATTTCAGATTTCAACAGCGAGTTTTTCATAGAGGTTCAAACGGAGCCAAGAGCGGATATCGAGTTGCTTAAAAGATTCGGAGAAGTCATGTATGACGAAGGAACTCAGAACTTTTTGATCAAAGTTGAGAAGGATTGCAGACTGGAGATCTCAAAGCATCTCTTCGAGAAGGGCTATGTTGTAAAGGAGCTACATTTGCGGGAGCCGAGCCTTGAGGAAGTCTACTTCGACCTTTTGAAGGAGGCGATCTGAATGCGATTCCTTATCGTCGCAAAAAAGGAGTTTATAGACATCGTTTCGAGCAGAAGGTTCACGGCGTTGCTTGTAACGATGGTAATCTTCTTCCTTATGAGCATTTTGCAGACTCTGCAGAGCACCGCAGGCGGGAGGATCTCGACAGCTCCAATGATTGGGTTCTTTGGGAGTTCTTCTTTGGCCTTTGTTGGGGGAATCTTTGGAATAGCGCTTGGCTTTGATTTGATCACGAGAGAAAAAGAAAGCGGAACGTTGAGAACTTTACTGACACGCCCAGTTTTCAGAGACGAAATAATAATCGGAAAAGCGATTGCGGCATTCCTTGCAATTTGCGTTGCGGTTGCGATAACATTCCTTTTCATGCTCGGCGCTTTGACGATGCGTTACACTCCAAGCTTTGACGATGTCACGAACATTGGGAAAATGATGTTCGTAACGATAGCATACCTCTACACGTTCTTTTCCATCGCATTCCTGATCTCTGCGCTCACCAAGAACTCCTCAACATCTTTAACAGTGGCGATGGGCGTTTTCATAGTGCTTGCTCTCTTTTTACCGCTTTTCAGTAACTACATCGCTCAAGCAATCGTTGGTCCTCCACCCGAGAACCCATTCGGGGATTTTCGGAGTATTGGCAACGTGAGCGAAGATCCAAGGTTTAGGAGCTACCTTGAGGAGATGAGGAGTTACAGGGAAAAAGTGCAGAGCATAACCTCTTCGCTTTCCATATTCTCACCGGTTTCGAGTTATTCGACGATCTTAAACAGTCTTACGGCGAGCGGATACTTCAGAACTGTGGACATAACAAAAAACTTGCTGAGCTTCATAATAGTCCCGATTGTTCTCTTCGTTCTCGCTTATCTCAGATTCACAAGGGAAGAGCTATGAAGGGCATCGTTTTTTTAACACTTATCACCATAACCCTGCTAACTCCTGCAGTAGCGTTAGAATGCAAGATCACCGAGATAAACGCAGTTCCCGTGGAAGAGATAACGATCCCGATAAAAATAACGAACACCGAAAACAGCGCAGAAACCTATTACTTGTCTCATTACTCCTACCCCGACGGGATCGAGGGCTACTTTTACTACGACGGCAAAAGAGTTAGCTCGATAAAACTGAATCCCAACGAGTCCGCAACGCTCAATTTCGTTTTCAAAGCTCCAGAAAAGCTCGGAGTTTACTACATTTCCCTTTACGCGGATGGAAGCGTTGGTATAACGTTGAACGTTGGGTATCCACAAAGCTCAATCGAAGTGATTCCGAAAATAAAGAGTGTCGTTTTAGAAGCCGGCGATGTGGCTACCATCGATTTAACGATCAAGAACAAGTTAAATTCTCGTTACGAGCTAAACTTGAGCTGTGAAGTTCCAGAAGGTTGGGAGTGCAGGTTCTACGATGGTTACGAAATTCAGAAGATAGTGCTTTCTGCCGGCGAGAGCAGAGGGCTCAGGGTATCGATCGATACCGAGAGCTCGGCGAACGTTGGCAGATACTCGGTAAAGCTGAGGTTCAACGAAAAAGTAGAAGAGATCGAGGTTTTGATCAACAAAACCCATGCGAGTGAAGATGGTGAGATAAGATTAAGAGTCGTTGATAAAGACGGAAAAAGCGTTGCGTCTGCAAAAATAACAGCTGGCAACGAAATTTTTTACACCGCTGGGGATGGGGAAGCGATAATCGAACTTTTGCCGGGAGTTTACGATTTAAAGATAGAGAAAGGAGGCTATGAGGAGAAGGTCATCAGGGACGTAAAAGTAAAAGGAGGGAAAACGACTGATCTTGGAACAATTCTTTTGGAAAAGAAAGCCTATTATGCGGAGATCGTAGTAAGCTCAAGAATTTCGGCGACGATCGGGGAAGTTACGAGCATTCCGATCAAGATTAGGAACATCGGATATGCGGATGACAGCTACTCTCTAAGCGTGGAAGGATTGCCCTACGGGTATATAGCGAGTTTTAAAGAAGATAAGTTAGCAGTTTCCGAGGTTTTCATTGAGAGCGGGAGCGCGAAGGACTTAAAGCTTGAGATCTACGTGCCATCAACGGCTGAGCAAGCCGAAATAACGCTAAGAATCGTGGCTGAGGGCTCTTTCACTGCAGAAACAAATTTGACGCTTAATGTAATAGGAACCTTTAAGTTGCAGTTTGAGCCAGCAGGTGGTAAATACACACTTACAGCTTCGCAAGGAGAGAGCGTTGAGCTTAGAGGCTACATTAAGAATTCGGGACTCGGAACTACGTTGACAAACATTCGAGTTTCAGTTACTTTGCCGAACAGCGATTGGATTCTTGAAGACATTTCCCCCGAGCTCATTCCCTCGCTTAAGGCGGGTGAGAGTTATCCAGTAAGCATGAAGATCGGCATCCCTGCAGATGCTTCACCAAGCGAATACAGGCTAACGGTAACGGCTTCAGCTGATCAAACGCAGACAAGCGAGAGGATAACGTTTGTTGTGCAGGAAAAAGGGTATTCGACGTTTCTTGGCGTGGGAATAATTCTTGCGTCGCTTGTTGGGCTATACTTCTTGGTCAGAAAAGTCGGTAGAAGATAAATCTTGGGTTCATCTCTTTTTTAAATCGTGCTCGAGAAAATCTGTATGCCTCGATTTAGTCTACCCATGGACGTCTTCGTAGTTGAGGTTGTTTTTTGTGCAATAGTGTTCATTTTGAGCTTTCTAATATACTACAGGCTTCGTGAGACCTATAAGCTGACAGAATACAAAGGATTGCACTACTTCTCGAGCACTTTCTTATTCCTCGGACTTGCATACTTTTTGAGATTTTTGGTCTTGATTCTTCTATACGATCAGTCGGACTTTGGGAGCATTTGGGATCCCCGAAGCCTGATGGTCTTCAGCATAGCCTTTATGATATACTCAAGTTCCGCGTCCATTCTTTACCTTATCTACAGCCTTGCGTGGAAGTGGAGCGAAGTTTTTAGAAACGAAGCCCTATTGCACAGTCTTGCAATCATCTTTGCGGTAATTTCGATCATTCACAGACCAATATCCATTTTTTCGATCCAAATAGCCCTTTTAGCGATTCTTTCAGTCGTGATAGTTCTGAACTACAGGAGCCACGAAGGCGACCGAAAAACCGTGGTTGGGAAAGTTTACCCGCTATACATTTTGCTTTTCCTTTTCTGGATCTTCAATTTGCTTCTTCCCTTCAGAGTCGTATCGTTCGACTTTAGAATTGGTATCTATGCTCTCTCAGTTGCCGTGCTTTGCATAATTGGCTATAAAGTCTTGAGGAAGCTTTAGGTGAGCAAAATGAAGAAGGAGAGAAGGAATAAGCTTGAAATAATCCATGACATCCTTAGAATCATCGCCTCTCACGGAAATTCGATTCTGCCGACTCCACTGCTTCGATTTTCCAATCTTTCAACGCAGAACTTTAGCCGATACATGGCTGAGCTTGTTAAGAAGGGATTTGTTCGTGAGGTTTTTGATGAGGATGGTAGAAAATACTACACGCTTACAGACAAGGGTTTTGAGTTTCTCGAAAAGTATCAGAGAATAAAAGAGCTGATCGAGGAGTTTGGGCTTTAGAGCCCAAGCAAATGTAAATTCCCTATGTTTACGTTCTTTAAAAACTTCTTCGCAGTTTTGAAGCAGTTGAAAACCTGCTCTCTTGGAGTTATTGGCAAATCTCTAAGCAAATAATCCGGATGGAATACGAGAAGGCTATATGGGATGTTCTCGTTTATCGAAGCTATGAAGCTCGCAATCTCTTCGACTTCTTTTTCATCCACGTAATAGGGAACGAGCAAAGTCGTTGCGGACAAGACCTCTGGAAACTTCTCCCCTATTATCTCAAAGTTCTTTCTAACTCTTTCCGGATTTCTACCTGTGAGCAAAACGTGGAGATTCTCGTTCCAGGCTTTTAGGTCGAATTTCACGGTCCCATTTGATTTCGAGCTAAGCTCAGCTGCTTTCAAAGCCAAACTCGTGTTTCCTGCTCCATTCCATTCCCAGCAAATCATTAAATCGCTTCTCTTCTCCAAAGCCTTCCTGCTGAACTTCAATGCAAAAGGTAATTGGGGTTCAGGAGATCCGCCGAAGTGGCAGATGCATCTTATCCTCCTTTTTTCAATCACGCTTAGGAGCTCTTCTAAGCTTACAAATCTCCTGTTAACATTTTTATGACTCCAATTCTGGCAAAAAACACAGTCAAAGTTGCAACCATAGTAAAAAACCGCAAGATTTGTTCCAGAGAGTCTGCTACCTTCGCAGAACCAGGCATTGCAACAGTTTGTCGGTAAAGGATCTTCGTAGTAAATAAGATTCCCATAGATCGGTTTTCCACAAAGCGCAATCCCTTTGCACTCGTTTGCACAAAGCTTGCAGGCTTTTACATTTCCCCCTTTTCTTTGGTGGAGCTTTTCAGCTATCACGAGAGCTTTTTCCGATTTTGCACAATCAACGCAAAGACTTAAGAATTTTGAGGGTGCCCTTTTACCGCAGAAAACGCAATCCATAAGATATGTACTTACACTAAAAACTTTTTTCTGTGTAGGGAAAAGTATTTTCGCATTTTATGAAGCAAGTTTCGAAAATTACGCAAAAAGTGCGCAAAACATAAATATGTTCTAAGGCTAATGTGTTCGGTGGTTCCGATGATGAGCGGAAAAGAGTATATCGAGAGTCTAAGAAAACTAAAACCGAAAGTCTATTTCATGGGTCGAAGGATTGAGAGTGTTGCTGACGACCCAATCACAGCACCACACGTGAATGCTGCGGCGATGACGTATGAGTTGGCTTTAGATCCGAGATACGAAGACGTGATGACCGCAACCTCGCATCTCACTGGAGAGAAGGTGAACAGGTTCACTCACATACATCAGAGCGTGGAAGATTTGGTTAAGAAAGTCAGAATGCTCAGACTCCTCGGGCAAAAGACAGGAAGTTGCTTCCAGCGATGCGTTGGTTGCGATGCGATCAACGCTCTCTACATTACGTGCTACGACATAGACAAGAAGTATGGAACGGATTACTTCGAAAGGATTAAGGAATACGTGAAATACGTGCAGAAGAACGACCTAATGCCTGCGGGAGCAATGACTGATGTGAAAGGGGACAGAAGCAAAAGGCCTGGGCAACAAGTTGACAAAGATCTTTACGTTCGTGTCGTGGAAAAAAGAGAGGACGGAATAGTAGTTCGAGGTGCGAAGGCGCACATAACTGGAGCCGTGAATTCTCACGAGATAATTGCGATGCCAACAAGAGCTCTTGGAGCGGATGAGAAAGAATATGCGGTTTCATTTGCAGTGCCGGTGGATGCAGAGGGGGTTACGATGATCTTTGGTCGACAGACGAACGATCTTCGAAGGCTCGATGGTGATATGGATTGTGGGAACGCAAAATACGCAACCGTCGGTGGAGAAGCGCTCGTGATTTTCAACGATGTGTTTGTTCCTTGGGAACGAGTCTTTATGTGTGGTGAATACGACTTTGCAGCCCAGCTCGTCGAAGTCTTTGCAACCTTCCACCGCCAAAACTACGGGGGTTGCAAAGTTGGAGTTGCGGATGTATTGATCGGAGCGACTGCGAACGTTGCTGAGATGCAAGGAATTGCGAACGCTTCGCACGTCGTGGACAAGATAACTGAAATGATTCATCTCGCAGAAACTTGCTGGTGTTGCTCTCTCGCGTGCTCCTACGAAGGATATCGCACACCTTCGGGAGCTTACATGCCTAATCCCCTGCTTGCAAATGTTACTAAGCTTAACATCACTCGATTTCCATACGAATGGTCAAGGCTTGCGCAAGACATAACTGGGGGAATCGTGATAACCCTGCCATCCGAGAAAGACTACCGAAACCCAGAAACTCGAGATTTGATCGAGAAATACATGAAAGGGGTTGCAGAAGTTCCTACAGAGCAAAGAATGCGGATGATAAGGCTTGTTGAAAACCTTTCCATCGGGGCTGAACTTCCTGAATCAATGCATGGCGCAGGTTCGCCACAAGCGCAGAAGATAATGATCGCAAGGAGAAGCAATTTGGAGATGAAAAAAGAGATCGCAAGGATAATTGCGGGAATAAAGCACGACGAACATTTCAGGAGAATTCGTGGCGTAAGCGAAGAGGAGTTTTTTGCGAAGTTCAAATGAAAATCGCTATAAAATACTGTGGAGGTTGCAACGAAAGCTATCCGAGGGAGGAAGTTGAGAGAGCAATAAGGAAAAACTTCCCAAATTTCGAAATTTTTTACTCAAGTTCCGGAGATCTCGTTGTCTTTATCAGTGGTTGCAAAAAGGGCTGTGCTTTTGTGAACGAAGCGAAGAAGTTTGTGCACTTCGATTGTAGGAAGGGCGAAGAGGAGATTGTTAAGGAGATAAAAAAAGCCCTTTCAGAGTTTTAGCTACTCCCAAGTCACAGGCACTTCTTCGATTCTGAAGTTCGGCTTCACAATCGAATCTTCGAGCTTTGTCACAAAGCCGTTTTTTAGCATTAAAAGCCCAGTATAAGCAATCATTGCCCCATTGTCGCCCATATACTGCTTTGGTGGAGCGAAAAACTTCGCCTTTCTATCTTCACACATCGTTCGAAGCATCTCTTGAAGTCTTTCGTTCGCTCCGACACCACCAACTAAAAGCATTTCATCGTAGCCAAGATAGGCCATAGCTCTTTCGGTAACTTCGGTGAGCATTGCGAAAGCGGTTTCTTGGAAACTGTATGCAATGTCTTCAAGCTTTGCCTTCCCCTTCAGCTTCTCCGCTGCAGTCACCATTCCGCTGAACGAGAAGTCCATTCCTTTTACAACGTATGGAAGTGAGTAGTAATTTTTGCCCTTCCTCGCGAGCTCCTCTATCCTTGGCCCCCCTGGGTGCGGGATACCAAATTTCCTTGCGAGCTTGTCTATTGCATTCCCTATGCCAATGTCGAGTGTTTCACCAAAAACACGGTACCGATTCCCCTTTCTTGCTATTACTTGGCTGTTTCCACCGCTGACGTAAAGCGTAACTGGATTCTTTGCACCGGTAAGCCATCTCCCTATCTCGACATGTGCAAGACAGTGGTTCACTCCTATTAAAGGTTTCGAGAGCTTTAGCGAAAGGAGTCTCGCTGCGGTTGCAGTCACTCGTAAACACGGACCAAGCCCAGGACCCTGCGAAAAGGCTATTGCATCTATTTTTTCTTTGGGAAAAAGCTCAAATATTTCTTTCAAAAGCGAGGGCATCACTTCGGCGTGGTGTTGCGACGCTTCTCTTGGGTGAATTCCTCCCTCCTTCGGAACGTAAGCATTGCTCACCATCGCATGAACTCCTTCTTCGTCCACGATCGCAACGCTTAGATTCCAGGCGGTGCCCTCGATTCCGAGGACATTCATTTCTTCTTAAACTCAGTGTATCCGCACTTCCCGCAGGTTAAGCGATCTTTGTGCTCCGCAAGAAATACGCCCTCGCCACATCTTGGACAAAACTTCCTTTTCCTCACGATTTTTTCTCCCTTTATCTCGTAAAATCTGCTAACTGTATCCTTCATTTTGGCTCACCTATGCGGCCCCCTCTTTCTTCTCTTCCTTTTTCAGCTCGGGAAAGTTCCTCACTAAGATGTGCTTGTCTTCGATTCTTTTCAAATCTTCGGCAGAATCGTATATCTTTGCGTAACACTCTGCCTCTCTTTTTCCAAACTCCGTCTTTATATAGTCCACAACAACTCTTTCGAGCTCAACGCTGAAAAGTCCCGCTACTTTTTCCCTAACCTCCATCCTCCTCGGAGTCTTTTCATCGAATTTGATCTTAAGGTAAACTTCTTTTCTCTTCAGCAGTGGGTTGTACTTTTCCGATTCGACGCGAACTTCCATCATATCACCCCCAAACTCCTAAGCTCGTCGCTCTCCTCAACAAGAATCATCTGCTTAAGAAGTTTTAGTATCTTAGCCTTCGCATCTCTATCAACTACGAGCGCAACGACTCCCTGTTTTGGCTGTCCATAGATTATTAAAGATTTTTCCGGTAGAAGCAATCCAAGGGGCATCACCGCTAGGTCTTCTTCGCCATCGATGAACACCGCAACTTTGCGATTCGCTCTCGCTATCTCCACAGCCTTTTTCAGCGTACTGATTAGTTCCGAGGTTATGAAGCCTGGAGGATTTCTTGCATAGATCTTTGAATACTCATGCGGAATCTCCAGATTCAAGTTCTTTTCTCTGAGTGTTTTTCCGTCAAGAACGACGATTTCGGGTTTTATTTTCACAACAAAGGCGCAATACGCAACAAAATCACCGACACATGCGAGCATCGAGCAAGTCTTTAATTCCTCGATTTTTTCGAAAACTCTTTCGCCATTCCTGTAAAGCTTTCCATGGGGTTTTGCGAGCTCTTCACGGAGAGAATCAGGTAGTCTTAGCATTAGTCTACCCTCAACGCATATTTTCCGGGATTCTTAATTCCCAGAGCCTTGGCTATCTCGCTTTTTTCGGGATCGAGAATTATGATGTATCCATACCAGTTCTTTGTCAAATCCGAAGAACCGCAGTTTTTGCAGACGATTGCATCGCTACTTATCATCTTACAACTCCTACAAGCAACCTCAGCCAATCCCTTCACCTCTCTGCTTGTTTATCTCCTCTTCTATCCACTTTAAAGCTCCAAGCCAAGGTTGGCGCATTGTTAAGCCAATTCTACTCTTTTCCGGTTCTCTTTCCTTTAAACTAAGTGAAACGATCCTTGCCCGAACGAAATCACCTTCCGTGAGGACTTTTTTCGTCTCCTTTCCAACGAGTCTCTTGTTCTTCTCATCGAAGACCATGTAGTCGTCAGTGATTTGACTCATGTGCAAAAGTGCATCGAAGGGACCTATTGAAACAAAGCAACCGAATTCTACAACTTCGACAACTTCTCCCTCTACGACTTCTTGCAAAGAGGGTTTGAAGCAGATGGCGTTGAAAGTAACTTCAAAGTAGATGGCCCCATCACCTTCTATGATTCTTCCTTCTCCTATCTCCTCTATGCTCTCGATTCCGATGATTATCCCGTATTCCTTGTCCAATCTACTCTCGAATTGCTCCCAAAGCAGATATTCGATTGTTTTCTCGAGGTCTTCTCCGATTTTAGAAGGGGGAACTCTGACAGTGTCTCGCAGTTTTATTCGGGCATACATAACGCTACCCTGTTGTTATCGGGGATATAAATTTAACCTTCAACTGTCTCAGATAACAATACCTTCTACGATTATAAAACCAATGGGAAAAGGGAAGGAGCTAATCCTTGAGTTAATACAGGCGCACTAGTAAGGATCAAAGCTAGCGGTCCGCGTGTTTTAACCAAACGATTCTGCTAAAAGGTATAGATACTGATCTGCCTTTGTTAAACTTTCTCAATAGGGCCCGGAGCGGGATTCGAACCCGCCTCCTGGGATCCACAGTCCCAGAGGATATCCGCTACCCCATCCGGGCCATAAGCTTTTTGAAAGCATTCTGTATAAATCCTTTCCCGTTGCTAAACTCTTCTTCCCTTTACTTTTTCAAGGTCAAACTTTGCCCTATCGCTTATGTGCATCACCGCAATCGTTCCCGCCATCACGGGGTCGCTTATAACGACGTCGCTAACGTCCGGAACGCTGCCGAACATATTGAGCGAGATAACCCTTATTCCCCTCCTCCTGAGCTTCTTCACTTCTTCGGCAATCTTTCCACCCATTAAGCCGCCGGCAAGAACGAGCACTTCTGCTCTGTGAAGCCTTGCAACCGCTTTTACCGCTTCTGCGATCTCTTCTTCGCCAACTATAGGCATTGTGTCAACGCTTATTCGCTCTCCACGCAGATTATGGCGATCCGCTTCGCTAATCGCTCCAATCGCAACCTGAGAAACGAGTGCGCCACCACCGAGTATTATGACCCTCTTCCCATAAACTTGCTCGAACGGTTTCTCTTCCTCGACTTCGAGAACGAACTCGAGCTTCTTGATCTTTTCAAGCATTTGCTCAAAGTTCCCATCTTCGATCTCGAAGTAAACCAAGGCCTTTCCGCTGTGCTCACCGAAACGGATCGGGAAGCTTTGAGCGTATTGTATGTTTCCTCCTTCATCTGCGATTATCCTTGTAAGGTCTCTTAAAACACCAACTTTGTTTTCTGCAATTATCCTCAGACCACGGATCATCAGAACTTAGCACCCGTCAGCGTTTTAGTCTCAACAACTCCCTCTATGCTCCTGATTTTGTTCACCACAACCTCGCTCAGCTCCTCAAAGTCTTTTGCAACGACTTTTGCGATTAGATCGTACTCTCCGAAGAGTGGATAAAGCTCTTCGACCTCTTTAAGACTCGCTATTCTATCGTAAACTCTCTTTTCTTTCCCTGGAGCGACTTTTATAAGAACGAAGCCAAGTGCCATAAGATACGTTCTCGCTAAGATTTAAACCTTATCGCAGAAGCCCATTCTTGAGTAAGAAGATCGGAAGTTCTGCACAGCAAATTGGACCAAGAATTGCGAAGCCGATGAGATTTTCGATCTCCTTCTTTGCTTTTTCTGCAAGCCCGGGAATAACGATCTTTTTCTTGTCGACTTTTTCCAGCTCCGCTATTTGCTCTTCTATTCTCTTTGCGTTAAAAAGCCCCAAGTAAACAGCCATGTCAACTGAATAGCCCTCTGTGTCGATTATGAGCATGTTGAAATCGATTTTGGCTCTTAGCATGATTTCCGCAATCACCGCTTGCGTATAAGGATAGTTCGCAGTCACAAGTGTCACTGCTTTTTCGTTGCTGAAAACAAGCCCGGTTTTCGTTTTTATTGTGCTCGAATATATGGGGACTTTGAGAAAATTCTTTGCTTCAATGGCTAAGTTGAGGTACTCGACTTCCTTCTGCGTTAAATAATGGCATTTCTCTGCCTTTTCACCTTGCTTCATTAAATCAGCAAACTCCTTGCATGTATATCCACACTCTAAGCAGTCTTTTTTTGGCAAGTAAGCATAGAAATCGATCCGATCAAAGTATAAGTTTGCGTTCAACGAGATCCCTCCATATCTTGTCTTTGACGTGGTGCAAGTTCTTAACCGCTTTGCCCTTGCCTTTCATATCCTGTGCATTGCACAACGCAATTCCAACTGCAATCGGAACGTCTTTTGGTTCAACTGTGACATAAACAAAATCGTTCTCCTTTATCCTTGGATCTGCACTCACAATCCCGGGTTTCATTACGTCTGCTCCGTTCATTATGAACTCCATCGCTCCGGAATCAACGACAACTTTGAACTTTTCAGGCTTCAGCTTTATCGCACCGTAAACCGAGACGTAGTATCTCTTTTGGAATTCCATGAGCAATGGCTCGCCGTTCACCAAGATAATCCTTAGCTCTCCGAAGTCAAGGACTTCCATTTCCCCCTCAATCGCTATGCCTGCGGTTTCTTGCACGATTCTTGAGATCTCCTTTGACTCCTTTTTTCTTAACTTTTTCCTCTGCACATCGAGAATTCTGATACGAGTTTAAAAAGTTGTCCAAAAAACGTTTGAGAAAAATTTTAAAAGCTCTTACGCATCCGGGTTTATGCTTTTTATAACTTCAAACGAGGGAAAGTTCAGGGAAGCGAAGGAAATAGCAAAGAAGTTCTCCATAGAGATTGAGTGGCTTAAAATGGAATACGAGGAACCGCAAGGAAAAGATCTCGAAGAAATCGCTGTGAAGAGCGCAAGAATCCTTTCGAGGGAAATAGACAAGCCTTTCTTCATCGAGGACAGTGGGCTTTTCATCGAAGCGCTAAACGGATTCCCCGGGCCCTATTCGAGTTATGTGTTCAAGACGATCGGGAACAAAGGGATACTTAAGCTTATGGAGGGTGTTGAGAACAGAAAAGCTTACTTCAAGGCAGTTGTAGCATTTTGCGATGGAAGAGAGATCAGAACGTTCGAAGGAATTGTTTATGGCGAAATTTCTACCAAAATAAAGGGAGAAAAGGGTTTTGGGTTCGATCCAATATTCCTATACGGGAGCAAAACCTTCGCCGAGATGGGAGAAGAGAAGAACTTATTCTCGCACAGAAGGAAAGCGCTTGAAAAATTCTTCTTGTGGGCAAAAACTTCATTTTCTCAGTCTTAGAATCTCCCCAAGGATCATCAGCGCACTTCCAAGCCATACGAAGGATATCATTGGAACTATGTATAATTCGACGATTGCTAAGTTCTCGCTTGTCGAGATTAAGGCGAGATAATAGTCCAAGAATGGTGTACTTACCATCGAAACCTTTCTAACTTGTCCCCAGTTGTCGTAGAAGTGTATCTCCGGCTCGAATATTCCGACGTTGCTTAGAATTTTGGCTTTTAAAACGAGCTTTTCTGCATCTGAAAAGCTCTTTGATTCCGCGTATAGTAGTTCGACGTCAAAAGCCTTGCCTTCGGGATTTAGTGAAACAACTTCCTTTTGCTCAAAGAACCAAACAGAGGTCGATCCCAAGAAAAGGAGGATAACGCCGATGTGAATAAGTTTTCTTCCAGACTCTTTGATTCGATAGAGTATCGAGAAAACTGCGATTAAAAACAGCGGAACAAAGGTGATTAGATAGTAGCTTCGGTCAACGTTTCTGAACAAGTTTGTCACCGTTCCGAGCAAGACGACCAGGATCATAGCCGAAAAAATAATTGAAGAGTAGCAGAAATCTTCGATTTTCCATCTCTTTGCAATTGGAATCGCTAGGGCAAAGATCATCGCAAGATAGGTAAAACCCAGCGGATCTTCGCCAAAGCTGTGAACTGAGCTAAGAACTCCACTCCTTGTTACGAATGCAGTGAAAACAACGAATATAAGCGAAAGATAAGCAAAGAACTCCTTTCCCCTCTTAGCATGGAAGTAGGCGGTAATCGCAAGCCACGGTAAAAGAGAAGAGTTTTCAACTGGATCCCATCCCCAAAATCCTCCCCAGCCAAGAGTTCGATAAGCCCAAAAACCTCCAAGAACTATGCCTATCGTCAATAGAACCCAAGCAATTCTCGCAACTCCACGAGTCTGGATTCCGGAAAAATGCGAAGAATAAAGAATTGCCACGACTGCGTATCCGAAGAATACGATCGGTGGATGAAAAGCCATTTCTGGAGTTCTTAGTATGGGGTTCATTCCAACTCCATTGAAATGCTTTATTTGCATTTGCTCGAATGGATTTGCAAAAACGCTGATTATGAGAATCGCGGAGGTAAAAGCGGTTAGAATAGCCATAGCCTTTGCTTTCTTCACATCTTTAGCCCCATGGTTCACGAATATCGAAGCTACGAACAAATTGGCGAAGTTCCAGAATAAAAGAGATCCCTCTTTTCCAGACCATAGTGCGCAGATCTTGAGCCAAACGTCCATCTCTCGCTGGGAATTCAGGTAAACGTAGCGAATCGAGAAGTCGTCTGTTAGAAAGTAGTGGAGGAGTAGCAAAATCGAGGATACGCAAAAAGAGAACGAGGCGTACAAGAGAATCTCGGCGATCGTCGCAAATCTTAGATTTTTGATTGATCGGAAGAAAAGGAGAAAGGAGGCAATCGAGAATACTGCCGATAAAGAAAGCAGAACTAACCCAATCACTCAACCACCGTATTCCGTGTGACACTTGCTCAGGATCTCTTTGACATAAAGAACTTCGTTCTCCCAAGTACCGGTTGCGATTATCTCGGTCGACGATATCTCACCCTTGTAAATCGCCTTTACTTTGCTCACACCGTCGGAGATGTAAAAGATCGTATACTCGCTGTTTCGTGTAACGTTTTCAACTTTACCCTGAACAACGACGTTTTCGGCTTTTGGTATTTTTATGAGATCGCTCGGTGACAGTGAAGAGGATGAGCTATGATAAAGAGTGAAAATTGCGAGTGCTATGAAGACTGAGAACGCAATGAAGACCTTTCTGACCATGTTCAGCGTTGCCGAGCTTGTTTATAAGAATTACGCGCTTTGAATTTTTTCGTGGAGTGAGAAAAATTTAAGGAAAAGGTTTAAATATTGAGATTGATCTAGAGCGATTATGTTCCGATCGTGATCTGTGCCCTCTTTGATCCAAGAGTTCCCGTTCTGAAGGCCGATGCTGAAGCAATAAAAATTGCAATTGAGGAAATAAATGCTAAAGGAGGAATTCTTGGTAGGAAGGTTGAATTTGTCCATGAAGATACGCAGAGAAAAGTCGACATTGCTGTTTCCGCTTACAGAGGCGCTGTGGTGGAAAAGAAGTGTAAAGTTGTTTTTGTTGAAGGTGTCTCCGAGGAAGCACTGGCGATCATTGAAGAAGGTGCGAAGCTTTATCCAAGTTATCCACACCTCGTTATCTCATCGCAGGCTGCGGTTGGAACTACGCTGAAAGTT
>JAVZNF010000025.1:0-10686 GCA_038882935.1 Archaeoglobaceae archaeon
AGTGTCGAAAACTGCAAGTCCGCTGGAATAAGGGTTTTGATGATAACCGGCGATCATCCTGCAACAGCGTTGAAGATCGCAAGAGATGCTGGCATAGAAGGTGATGTGATCACAGGAATGGACCTCGAAAAAACAGATTTAAGGGAAGCGGTTAAGAAATGCAGCATTTTCGCAAGAACTACACCAGAGCAAAAGCTTGAGATCGTGAAAGCTCTGCAAGCAAACGGCGAAGTCGTCGCAGTCACTGGAGATGGTGTAAACGACGCTCCAGCTTTAAAGAGAGCCGAAATTGGTGTTGCAATGGGTAGTGGTAGCGATATCGCAAAAGAAGCTGGAGACATGGTTTTACTCGATGACAGATTTTCGACGATCGTAAAGGCAGTTGAAGTTGGTAGAGATGTGTTTAGAAAGATCCAGAGGATAATTTCTTGGATAATTCCAACGAATGGTGCTCAGGGATCGATTGTGCTTGTTGCCTTCGCGCTTGGAATTGCGATGCCAATGCTGCCGCTTCATATACTCTGGATCAATACCGTAACCTCTGGCCTCCTTGGTATGATGCTTGTCTTCGATCCAATGGAAAAGGGGTTGCTGAAGCTAAAACCGACAAAAGGAGAGCTAATGAGCAAGCGTATCCTCTTCAGAGTTGCGTATATTTCCATATTAGGGGTTTTGTTAGTTTACTACCTTTACTTCAACACTGGAAAGATGTCTTCAGCCGTCAATGGTCTGATTGCGCTCCAGATCTGGTATCTACTAACTCCGCACATCGAGAAGAGCTTTTTTGAAGTGGGATTGAAGAACAAATATGCGATCCTCGGTATCCTTTTACTGCTGATTCTCCAGCTTTACATGACAAACTTCAGTTCAGCGCTTAAGCTCGAGCCGATGAGCGTTGAGGAGTGGGTTAAAACATTTGCAATCGCTTTCATAGTCTTCATAATCGTCGAGCTGGAGAAACTCGTTTTCAGACTCGTGAGAAGAGGTTAGAGCTCGTCGTGAACTTTTTTATGAATTCTCTAACGTTTTTTCTCACCAAAGAGTAGTCGTAACTGCAAACGACTGCATTGCCGACGAGATCGCCGAGCAAGTTCTTTGGGTTAAAGGTCTTTCTCCCCCTAAAAAGGATTAGAGTATCGCATTTGAACTCTTCTCCCTCAACTTCGACTTTTTCTACTCTTTTATTACCATGGACATAGACTTCGGTCGACTTCACCCGCTCAACCTTGTGATTTTTTGAAAGGTGAGTTGCCAAAAGCTCGAGAACTTCACAGTCTCCAGCAATCAGAAAACTGTTGCCTATCTTGTATCCCTCGGATATGAGCTTTATTGCCGTCTCAGGAGAAAAAATGCCGGCAGGTCTTTTTCCGTAGACCCAAGGGTTGCGATCCACGGCACCGGTTGCGATTATTGCCTTATCATCTACGATCTCCACTCCCTTCGGCGTTAGGATCCTGAGCGGATCGGTTGAGATGACACATCCTTTTTCGACGTTTAAATCCCCCAAAACAGACTTCATTTCGTCTACGAAGCTCTCATAGTGCTCTTTCAATTCCGGGATTTTGCTAAAGATCGCAAGCTCACCACCAGCCTTTCTGAAATCAAAGAGTCTCACGCTGTAGCCAAAGTCGATGAGGTTGCTTGCACAAATAAGCCCGCTGTAACCTCCAACGATCACAACCATGCTATCTCCCCTTTGTCGCTATCCTTCAGAACTTTCTCCCCAACCAGCCTTATGATGTCCGCCTTGCACTTCTCACAATCCATCCCAGCCCATGTGATCTGCTTCACAGCATCGAAACACTTAAAATTCTCCGCAACTTCTAAGATCTCCTTTTTCGTTACCATGTTGCAAAGACAGACGATTTCGTCTTCCTCAAGGAACTTCCAGATCTCATTTTTCACTTTCTTTGGCAATCTGAAAATTTTTTCCTTTCTCCGCAATTCAAAGTGATTTGAGAGCATCCCAAGAACGATCTTCGCTATCGCCGGCGCCGCAGTCAACCCAGGGCTTTGGATTCCGGCAACATTTATAAATCCCCTAATCGGTTCGTTGATCACAAAATCGCTCCCGGCAATCGACCTCAAGCCAGAGTAAACCGCTAGTATCTCTTCCGGAGTTCTTTTGAAAAGCGGGGCGAATTTGGCAATTATCCCCTCGATCTCTTTCTTATTAACGCTCGTATCTTCCTTGCTCTCAACGTCTATCAAGTTTGGACCCCAAAGTGGCTTTCCATCGAAGCCGATGAGAGCTCCACCTCCCTTAGTTCTCTTGTTGGGCTTTAGAGGTATTGCGACGACTAAGTGCTTGGTAAATCCCTTTTCTGCAAAAACCACGTGCGTCCCCTTTCCGGGGATTATTCTCATCTCGTATCCAACCATTTTGGCAATCTCGTCAGCATAGATCCCCGCACAGTTTATCACAACCCTACTCTCAAAGTTCCCTCGGTTGGTCTTTACAATGAATCTATCTCCCCTTCGCTCAATTCCGATGACTTCACAACCGTAGATAAATTCAACGCCATTGAGCTTTGCAAAAAGACAAGCCCTTGCGGTCATCTCAACCGGGTTCACAACACCGGCGGATGGTATGAAGATACCTCCATAAACTTTTTCAGTTAGATTTGGTTCCATCTTAAGCAGCTTTTTTCTTCTAATCACCTCCGCCTTTATCCCGTGCATCTTGAGATACAGAACTATGAACGGGATTGCCAGAAAAGTTATTGGATTAGTCGCGACCGCTATCAAGCCGACTCGCTTGAACTCGAAGCCAAGCTCCTCCGCTTCGGCATCCATCATCCTGTTTCCTTCCAAGCACAATTTACTCCTCAAAAGCTTGAAGGGGAGCTGGAATGGGTGAATTATCCCAGAACAAGCTTTAGTCTGCTCTAAACCTGGAGCAAGTTTTTTCTCAAGAACCAAAACATCTAGATCGAATTTTGATAGCTCCTTTGCAATAAAGCTACCCGTAACTCCTGCGCCAACGACTACGATGTCCTTCAACTTCTCACCGCTCAAAGGTGATCGAAGAATATTTATTCTTTTTTGAATAAAATGTTAAGGTGATCCAATGGGCTATGTTCTTGGCATAGATGCAGGCACCACGGGCATCAGAGCTGGAGTTTATTCTCTTGAAGGAGAACTTGTCACTCAGAGCTACGTTGAGTTCCCAAGCTACTACCCAAACCCGGGATGGGTTGAACAGAACGCTGAAGACTGGTGGAAAAGTGTTGTAAAAGCTTGCAACTCTGCGATCAAGTTCGCAAACGCGGAAGACGAAATTCTTGCGATCTCGGTTGCAAATCAGCGTGAAACCATTGTTCCAATCTCGAAAAATGGGGCGCCGCTTGCGAAGGCGATAGTTTGGCAGGATAGAAGGACTATCGAAGAAGTCAAAAGAATCAGTTCAATGATGGGTAAGGAAATCTTCAAGATAACTGGTCTAAAGCCCGATCTCTACTTTTCGCTACCAAAAATTCTGTGGTGGATGAGAAATTGTCCCGAAGTTGTTGAAAAAACGTGGAAGTTCATGCTTGTGCACGACTACATTATTTTCAAGCTCTCTGGAAACGTCGTAACGGATTTCTCAAACGCATCGAGGACTATGCTAATGGATTTAAAAAAGCGAAAGTGGTCTGAGAAAATAGCCGAAACCTTCGGTATCGATTTGGACAAACTTCCAGAAATCGTGAGCCCAGGAGAAGCGATTGGAGAGCTGAAGAGCAAAGACATCGAGGTCAAATCTAAGCCCGTAATTGCTGTAGGTGGTGGCGACCAGCAGTGCAGCGCATTTGCTCAAGGGGTTATAGAAGAGGGGAAGATCAAATCCACAACCGGCACCGGCACTTTTATGATTGCACCTGTCGAAAAAATGTACGGCGGTGATTTGATCTACTCCGCACACGTTGTGCCAAAAATCGTGGCGGAGGTGAGCATCTTCACGACTGGAAGTCTTCTCGAGTGGATAAAGCGGAATTTCTTCCCGAACGATAGCTATGAAGTTCTCAACGCAGAAGCAAAAGCTTCCGGGACTGGAGCCCGCGGGCTTATGATCTTTCCATTCTTCACAGGCGCTGGATGTCCGCACTGGATCCCGGAAGCGAAGGGAGCGATTTATGGGTTAACCTTAGGGCATTCGAGGGGCGACATCGCGAGAGCTGTGATGGAGAGCGTTGCCTTTGAGGTGAGAACTAATGTTGAAGTTATGGAGAACTTGGGCATAAAGGTCGAGGAGCTTCGTCTCGACGGTGGTGCAGCGAGAAGTCAGCTGTGGAATCAGATCTTTGCAGATGTATTAAGAAAACCTTGTCTCGTCTCTAGAGACGTTGAGGCAACTGCAAGAGGCGCAGCAATGCTCGCTTGTCTTTCCTTAGACTTTTCACTAAAACAAGTTCTCGAAAAGTTTGTCCCACAGTTCACAGCTGTGCTTCCTTCGGGTATCGACTACTGCGAGATTTACGAGAAGTATAAGAAGATCAGGGAGATTCTACTTGCGATTGAGAGCTGATCAACGAGCTGCAGTTCTCTGCTTAGATGCCACCAATCACCTTGTATAAAAAATTTATCTAAGTTATTACAAAGTGACAATGACAAAATTTTTAACGCTCACGTTTAGTAGAGGTATGCTGAGTTTGGAGGACGCTGTTAAAATGCACGGACACAAGGGACCTTGGCTTGTTTTGGGTTATAGAGCAGGTCTTAGAGCTTTGGAACTTCTTAAACCAGAGGGCGAGCACGATCTAACGTGCAAAGTCAGATGTCCGCTCAAGACACCATATACTTGTTCAATAGATGGAATACAAGTTTCAACTGGTTGCACGTTGGGGAAGATGAATATAAGTGTTGAGGAGCATGATCGTATAGAGTTTTTGTTCTCTAACAAGAAAAAGAAGTCTTTGCTGGAGCTGAGGGTAAGAGAATGCGCTGTGGAGAAAATAAAGAGCTATCTTTCGAAAGAAGGAATGAATTTTGCCAGCAATTACGTTGAGAGAGCTGATTTTGCCGAGCTTTTTGAGGAAAAAGTAATTTGCGATCTTTAGCTTGATAGGGAAAGAGCACCGATGGAAAAAGACTTCTCTCTTTTGAACTCCAAAGCGCTTTTTACGAAACCAACGAAAGGTGGCGAAGGCGAAAGAGGGCGAGATTTAAACTCTGGATGGAACTGGGTTGCCAAGAAAAACCTATGCGTCGGAATTTCCAAGGCCTCCATCCTTCGCCCGTTGTCAGAGTACCCGCTGAAAACAAGTCCTTTGCTCTCCAAAAGCTCTATGTAGCTTGGATTAACTTCATACCTATGCCTATGCCTTTCTCTTATCCTTTCAGTTCTGTAAAGCTTGTTTATGAGTGTTCCTGGTTTCAGCATCACCTCGAGCTCCCCCAAGCGCATCGTTCCGCCGAGTTCCTTAATCTCTCTTTGCTCCGGCAGTATGTCGATCACACAATGCCCATTTCTATCGATTTCTGCGCTGTTGGCATTGAGATTACAAACGTTTCTTGCAAACTCGACGACTGCAAGCTGAAAACCGAAGCATATTCCAAGGAACGGGATATTCCTTGTCCGAGCGTAGTTTATCGCCCTTATTTTTCCTTCCGCTCCTCGTTTCCCAAATCCACCAGGGATGAGAATTCCGTCGTAGTCAAGTGCAAAGCTTTCTTTTTCTAGTTTTTCGCTGTCTATCCAAATACAATTTACCTTACATCCAACCGCTACCCCAGCGTGCTTCAAAGCTTCCCTTATGCTTATGTATGCGTCTTTCACGTCCACGTATTTCCCAACAATTGCAATTTCGACTTCCTCCCTCAACTCCTTCATCCGCTTCACGAACTCTTCCCATTCCCTGCCGTTCTTTCTCCTCTCAAGCTTGAGCTTGCTGAGTATCACTCTATCGAGCCCCTCCTCCTTGAACTTCAGCGGAACTTCGTAAATGTCGCTATCCTCGTTGCTGATCACTGCCTCAACTTCTACGTCGCAGAAAAGCGATATCTTTCTCTTTGTGGAATCTTTGAGCTTCTCCCTGCATCTCCCAACGATCACGTCAGGATAAAGCCCGAGTTCCCGCAACTCCTTAACGCTGTGCTGTGTCGGCTTGGTCTTTTGCTCCCCACCTGCATCGAGCGGAATCAAAGTGACATGAACGAGCAAAAAGTCCTCTTCTCTCTCCTCAATTCTCATCTGCCTTATCGCCTCAAGGAATGGCATGCTCTCGATGTCTCCCACGGTGCCTCCGATTTCAATAAGACAGATCTCGGCGTTGTTCTTTTTTGCAACTTCCCTGATCCAAGACTTTATTTCATCCGTTACGTGGGGGATTATCTGCACCGTCTGCCCAAGGTATTCGCCACGTCTTTCCTTCTCAATTACACGCCGATAGATCTTCCCAGTGGTGATGTTGTGCTCTCCAGTTAGCTCCATGCCTATAAAGCGTTCATAATGCCCGAGATCAAGATCTACTTCGGTGCCGTCTTTGAGCACGTAGACTTCGCCGTGCTGGAATGGATTCATCGTGCCTGCGTCGATGTTTATGTAGGGGTCGATCTTTATAGGAACAACTCTATAGCCCAGATCAACGAGGAGCCTGCCTATAGATGCTGCAGTAATTCCCTTGCCAAGCCCACTCATCACTCCGCCGGTAACGACGATGAACTTCATAACTGGGGTAGCAAATTAGGAATTCCGTCTTCAATTGGGTAAACAGCCTTACAGCCTTTGCAGATGAGCTTTCCAGAAATTATCTCCTCGCTTTCCTCTTGAAGAACCTCCAAATCGAGATCGGATTTGCATTTTGGACATGCTAATATGTCGAGCAGTGATCTTCTCATATTCCTGTTAGAAAGCGGGGGAATATAACGATTTCTATCCGCTTCCATTCTTTAGTCCAAAAAATAATTTTGGGCACATTCAATATTTCTTTTTCAGCTTAACCGCGGTTCCATAAGCCAAAAGCTCCGCTGCTCCCGCCATGGTTTGAGAAGTTGCAAATCTGACGTTTAAAACAGCATCCGCTCCAAGCTCCTTTGCATTCTTGATCATCCTGTTCAGAGCTTCTTTTCTTGCCTCAGACAGCATTTCGGTGTATTCCTGAATTTCACCGCCAACAATGTTCTTGAAAAGTGCTGAGATGTCTTTGCCGATGTGCTTCGCTCTGACTGTATTTCCGAAAACAAACTCCTATGATCCTCTCAATCTCAAAGCCCGGCACGAAATCGGTCGTGGTTATGATGATTTCTTCCATAAGATCACCTCATGGTTTTTCAATGATCTCTTCTCTATGCCTAAATAAAATCAACGCCAAACCAATGGCGATCAGGGGAACAGAATATAACAACGTGAGGGGCAAAAAGTAACAGAAGCAAAAAGCCAAGAATTATGAAAGCCAGACCCCACTTAGTCTGAGAACGCATATCGCTTCTTTGCAAAGCTTGCAAATTAATTTTTTCATCATAAAGGATATATTCCCCTAATACCGGAATTATTCTGTGCGAATCGCTCTGCTGATCCTTGCAATCATGCTCTGTTGCTGTTTACAGCAAAAAGCATCAGAAGTAGTTCCGCAAATTCCAGAAGATCCTCAAATACAATCTCCCAACACACAGCTTCCAGTAATTCAAAAAGCCACTGAAGAAAAGCTCTATGTTTCAAGAGTCATAGACGGAGATACATTTGAGCTTTCCAATGGTGATAGAGTTAGACTTATTGGCATAAATGCCCCTGAAAAGGGTCAAAAGTTCTATGAAGAGGCAAAAAACAGACTTAAAGAACTAATCGAAGGAAAAGAAGTTGTCCTTGAGAGAGATGTGGAAGACAGAGACCAATATGGCAGGCTTCTAAGATACGTTTTTGTAAACAACACCTTTGTGAACTTAATCCTTGTCCAGGAGGGACTTGCAAGAACTTACTTCGTCGGAGAGAACAGAAAATACGAAAAAGAACTACTTGAAGCGGAGAAACTCGCAAAGTCGCTACAGCTCGGCATTTGGAAGAAAGCAGAAGGTTGTGGGGATTGTATAGGCATTGCCTACTTTAAATGGAACGCGGAAGGGGATGATTGCGTCAATCTAAATGACGAATACGTGGTGTTCGTAAACAACTGCCCTTATTCTTGTGAGCTTACAAATTGGACAGTTAGCGATGAATCTTCGCGAAAGCCTTTTGTATTTCCCGAATTCGTGCTGGAAAGTGGTGGAAAAGTAACGCTTTACACAGGTTGTGGAATAAATACTAAGCAGAGCCTATACTGGTGCTCTACTGGCTACGAATGCAATGCTATATGGAACAACGAGGGTGACACGCTTTATTTGAGAGACTCAGCGGGCAATCTTGTGCTTGTGTATGCTTACCATAATTCTTAATTTGTTATATGTGGACAGTGATCAAAAAGTATAAATATTTGTTAGCTACTTACAAATTGAGGTGATCTGTGAGGTTGGAATTGCCTTTGACTATAGTTCTCGTGGTTTTGCTCCTTGGCTGTGCTGAAATGACCGCTGAGCAGATTGCAAAAAACATGGAGGAAAAATATCGTTCCATTAAGGACATGCAGGGGGAATACACTGTGACAAGTTATTACGGAAATGAGATTTTCAGTCAAAGTTGGAAAATATGGACCAAAGAGAACAAAATGAGGCAAGAGAACGATGAAATGCTTATGGTATCTAATGGGGAGATTTCATGGATATATGACAAGAAAAAGAATGAAGTGATCAAGATTACAAGCACTTCTGAGTTCGAGGAGTTTTTCAAGGAGGCTTTTAGCTACAGCCGAATCATCGAGGGGTTGCTAAATAGTTACGAGTTAAAGGCACTGGGCAGTGAAAAAATTAACGGGAGAGACTGCTATATCATAGATGCAAAACCAAAGGCGGAGAATATTCTTGGCATGAAACTGAAAATGTGGGTAGAAAAAGAGTTCTGGTATCCGATAAAAATCGAAATGGAATTCGACGTGCTTGGCAATAAATCGAAGTCAGTAGTGGAGTATAGAAATTTAAGTTTCAACTCAGGAATTAGCGATGAGCTATTTGAGTTCACTCCCCCACCAGAAGCGAAGATCTCGGAACTTAAACTCCAAATGCCAGCCAAACTGACAATTGAGGAGGCAAAGCGTAACGTCGACTTCGAAATCTTGGTTCCTAAATACACAGCTGAATATGAATTTGATTATGCGATGGTTTCCGAGCTCAATGAAGAAGTTTCATTGCTTTATAAAAAAGGAAATAGCTATCTAACGATCGTAGAATCTCGCAACGAGACTTTGCTGCCAGATTCCAAGATCGTAAAGATTGGCAAAGTTGAAGGCAACATTTCGGATTTATACGGATTTAAAACGCTCCAATTCAAATGCAAAGATATCTACATTCGAATTTCATCTGAGCTAAGCGAAGAAGATCTGATCAAAATCGCAGAGTCGTTTGAATGTAATTAGTCTCCTAAATTTTTTATTAAAGCTTTGAATTCGCTCTCAGGCGAGCTTCAAGCCATTTTCTTAGCCAGATGTTCTCTATTGCATTCAGAGAATCCAATATTTCTGCTCTAAGGTCTAATTTTTCTTTGTCTGAGATCTCAACCAAAGCCAAGCATCGATAGTAAGCATCTGGAATTCTCCTCGCAACTTTTAAGTTTTCTGGAGATCCAAGCTTCTCTGAGACCCTTTTCATGCTCGCAGAAGCTATTTTCTTGTCTTTGATCTTTTCAGAATAATTGAAATTGCAAGTTCTTTCAAAAAGAGACGCATAAGCGAGATCTCGCTTATAGGGGTCTTTTATGCTCTCTGCTAAGTCCAAACCGCTGATCTCGACAATTCTTAGATAATCGCTATCGCTTCTGGCATTCTTAATTGCCTTATCTAAGAAATCCTGCCTTTTTGAAATCATGTAGAGATTTAAAAAAGCCATAACCTTTGCTTCTGGATCCTGAATGCTTTCAGCGAGCTTTTCAGCCAATTCTAAATCTTTTTCAGCGATCTTTTTTACTTCTTCTGCAAGCAGATTATCTTCAAGCTTTTTATCCATGATCTTACTTCGCGTGATAAGATAAAACTCTATCCCCTCAAAAGTTTTTGAATAAGAAATTTAATCTCAGACGTCAATTAGCTTTATGCACGTGCGCCATGGAGGCTTGTCGCTTCGTGGCACTGCGACGCTTGTGGGAATTGTTGCAAGGAGTCTCGAGTGAGAGCTTTGTCCGTTGCTGAAGGTTCATATAGCCTTTTCACTTCCAATCAAGATCTCCCCAAATACCAATTTCGATATTAAAAAGTCCAACCATCAAAGACTGCTCTTCTGAACGCCATATTCGCTAATTGGATCTCTATTCTGATACAACCTCACTGCCTACTATCCAAAAATTCTCATCTTTGAAATTTTTTGTGAATTTTTCGAACGTGTCCCAGAACCAATGCGTATCCTTAACGAGTTCGGAAATCTTCAAAATCGAAGATCTTCGGAAAGCTTCCACCTTAGATTTGCTGTGTTAAGTATTTTTGGATCTAAAAATTATTCAGAATAATAGATAAAGCTGATAGAACGGCCGAGTCTTACCAAAATTCTAAAGACCCCTAAGCCACTCGGGCTTTAGCAATTGTGGATTGGCGAGTGCGTAGTCGATCGTTTTCAGGATTTTTAGTTTATCTTCAGGCAGATTTCCCTTGATCGGCAGATAGTTTGAAGCATGATTGCATCTAAAGATCG
>JAVZNF010000026.1:0-10288 GCA_038882935.1 Archaeoglobaceae archaeon
TTTTCGACACTCTCTTTACTATCTTCTCTTAATGGGTCGATTAAACATTGATAACCGAGGAACTCGAGATCTTCAAGCTCAAAGCCATTGAAAACTTCGAGTTTCTTGAACGCAAAGGCAATCGTTCTCATCCCCTCTTGGGTGCAAGTTTCTGGGGTTTTTGTTCTGGTCATTCGCTCTATAACTTCTGGAGCACCTTTAACGATCAAATACACTTCGTCTCTCGTTTTTACAGAAACCGCCATGAATTTTCTCTTCGAATCAAATGGAATTTCATCAAGCACTTCGTATTCTTCAACGATACCCATTTTCAAGGCTAGTTCGAGCAAAGCAATTTCTAACGGATCTCCTCTGCAGTTTCCCCCCTCACAAACTGCTCTGTTGCACATGTAGCCTGCAAGTATGAGTCTTTTCACATCTTCTCCGGGATCAATTCTATTGCCCTCTCTATAGATTCCGTCTTCTCTAACCTCGTATTCTCCGTTTGGTGTTAGAAGCTTCACGACCTTTAACTTGTTCTGAGTCAAAGTTCCTGTTTTGTCTGAGCAGATCACCGTTACACTGCCCAAGGTTTCCACAGCAGGCAAAGATTTGACCAGAGCATTCTTTTTAGCCATTTCTCTTACACCAAATGCTAAGGCGAGCGTAATGGTTGCAGGAAGAATTTCTGGGATTACAGCAACTGCAAAGCTTATCGCAGACAGGAAAGAGTAGTCAATTTCGTAACCCCTGTAAACCCCAAGCAAAAATATCGCTGCCGAGACTAAGATTATTCCAATAGTGAGCTGTTTCGCAAAAATCCGTATTTTTCTGATCAACGGTGTTTCGGCTCTCTCCTCAAGTCCTTTACCGATTTTTCCCATCTCTGTTTTTTCGCCTGTGGCAACGACCACGGCTTTTCCCCAGCCGGATGTGATTGTGGTGCCAGCGTAAAGCATGCAAGTCCGTTCGGGAACAATCGCATCTTCGGGAATCTTTTTGTTGTTCTTTGTAACGGGAAAAGATTCCCCAGTTAGCATCGATTCATCAACACTGAGCTCTCTGCTTTCTATGATCCTTGCATCTGCAGGAACCTTCATCCCAGCTTCTACAATTATCACATCTCCGGGAACTATTGAGCTCGAATCTACTTCGATTATCTTTCCTTCAGAAACGACGAGGGCTTTTGGAAGCAAGAATTTCCTGAGCTCTTTCATAATGCTCTCAGCTTTCCACTCCTGCAAAAACCCAGTGATCGCTCCAAGGATGACAATTGCGAAGACTATGATCGCTTCCAAGTGGTGCTCCAAATAGCCAAGAAGGAGCATCGAAGCTACAAGCACGAGTACAAGCGGATTTAGGAACTGTCTGATGAAAACCTCGAACGGCTTTCTCTCCTTGACTTTTATTTCATTCGAGCCATAGATCTTGAGTCTTCTTTCTCTCTCGGCTTGGGTAAGACCATTCAGGCTCGTTTCCAGTTTCTGAATGACCTCGTCGACTTCTAAAGACCAAAATTTCACTTTTAGCCACCTAAAATCATTTTAGAAGTCGTTATTTAAGTCTTGTGGTCTCATGATGGGTTTTGATTCCTACAAAATTTTCTTCTTTGGGCTTAAAATTTTAAAATCCGTTGCAGAGTTTCAGTGTGATCTATCTCGGCGGAGAGGCTGAAGTTATAATCGGAGATGTGGTCGTGAAGAGAAGAAGAACGAAAAGATATAGGATCAGAGAAATCGATGAAGTGCTCAGAATAAGAAGGACAAGAACCGAAGCGAAGTTGATTTCGCTTGCACGAAGAGTTGGAGTTCCAACTCCCATAGTTCTCGACGTTGAGGACGATACAATAATCATGGAGAGAATTTACGGAACTCCCGTAAAGGAATGCATGAGTGAAGAGATAAGCAGGGAAATTGGAAGGCTTGTTGCAAAGCTACACAACGCGAACATAATCCATGGCGATATAACGCCGATGAACATGATATTCAGCGATGGTAAGATTTACTTTGTTGACTTCGGTTTAGCGTTCGTCGACAGCAGAATTGAAGCGAAAGGCGTTGATGTGCATGTTTACTTCGAAGCTTTGAAAGCTGGTTTTGAGGATTGGGAAAGGCTAAAAAGAGCGTTCATTGAGGGATATCTCGAATTGGGGGAGGAAGAAGTGATCAGGAGAGCGGAGGAGATTGAAGAGAGAGGTAGATACGTCGAGAGAAGACTGAGTGATCAGAGTTAGCTTAGTCTTGAAAAATTCATGTTTTACGGAAAAAATTGCCAGTTTGTTTTGTAAAAAACGCAAAAGGCAATTGTTGTGATTGCGTGAGTTTTGCGTGTCTTTTTCGAAGGATAAAGGGAAAACTTGACGACAAAATAAAACTTCTTAAAACAGAAAATTTTTTAAACAACAAAATTCGTTATGAAATATGCCTGAATTCGTTCACGTGATCGCAGTTGATTCGAATCAAAATGCAGTTTTGGAGAGCGTTAAGACGATTGGTTACCCAATCCATCGTGCATACATCGTTTACAGAAAAAAAGAAGCGTCGAAAATCGCCGAAAACCTTGAAGATATCCTAAAGTCGCTTGTCGAGACAAAAATATTGAACTTCGAAGATAAAAATGTTTTCGAGATCACGTGGGGTTTGCTTAGATTGATGAGGGAAGAAATGGAGAAGGGGAATGAGGTTCTCCTCAACATGAGCGATGCGGACAAAAATCTCGCCGTCGCTTTTCTGCTATCTGCACAGGTTTCGAGGGCAAGGGTTTACATGATGCTCGATTCTAAGGCGGAGTTCGTCCAAACTCCACCTGCGAAGACGTACAACCAGGAAAGAATAAGGATTCTCAAGATATTGTCCGAAGAGGGCGGGGTTGTTGAATCGATAAATCGCCTCATAGAACTGTTGGAGGGCAGAACAGAGGATCAGAAAAAATACATGGCTCAGAGAGCAAAGATAACGTATCACCTCAACGAATTAGCTGAGGACAACCTTGTTGTGACACAGAGAAAGGGTAAAAACCTGAAAGTCATGTTAACTGAACTTGGTAAAGCTTATGTAATCATGTTCGGCTGAGCTTTATGCTATCTGTGTTGATCGTCGCGAATGCTGACGAATGGCATCGATTCAAGCAACTCGAGGAGTGCCTTCTAAACGACTACCACGTCCAATTCGCGGACAGACTGGACACAGAACCTTCGAAGCTCACAGAAATTGAGAACACGTTTGACATCTTTTTTTACCTCAAAATCCCAGAGCAAAGCGAGATTTCTGCGATTTCTCGTCTTTCGAAGAGAAAGATATTCATCTTTCATGTCCAAAAGGATTCCTTCTCACCCTTCCCCTTAAAGAACGACTTTCTATTCGTTGCGGACAAAATACTGCTAAAAGCAACTGCGATGAGGGGAAAACTCGAATACTTCCGAGGTGTTGACGAGATTCTCGCTCTTAACGCATACCATCTCGAGCCGAGAGAGAGTTGCGAGATCATATTGAACGGGAACAGAGATACGAAAGCCATGCTCCACGATATAGTCTTCAGGGCAGGGAAAAACGTGATCTTTGCAGTTCGTAGGGACAACCTTGCCGTATTCTCGGTAGACGTCTTCTCGAACGAAGTCCTTAAGGAGGGGCAGAACTGTAGGTTCATAAAGAATTTGCTCAACGAAATGCTAATTGGTGTCGAATTTTACTGATCTTGAAAAAAATTATTTCTACCAGTTGCGAATTTAGATCATGCCCTTGGATAGAGAAGTTGCTTCTGTGGTGAAATTTTTCCGCAATCTACCCTTCGACGCCTCAATGTCCGCGAAAGAGTATAGGGACAAAGTGAATGAGATATTTTTATCTGCAGTCTCTATGATAAAAGAAGACGTCGCTGAGGTCGAGGACAGAACGATAAGGGGGAGAGAAAGCGAGATAAGGATAAGAATTTATCGACAAAAGCGTTGGAGTTCAGGAATGGTTTTCTACCATGGTGGTGGATTTGTGATTGGGAACATCGAGATCTATGATCCGATATGTAGGAGGATTGCAAGGATTGCGAACGCAACCGTTGTAGCAGTTGATTATCGCCTTGCTCCAGAGCACAAGTTTCCCAGTGCGGTGATCGATGGGCCTACGATGCGCTTAGATGGGTTGTGGATAACGCAAGCGAGCTGGAAATAGATGCGGACAAAATCGTAGTTGCAGGAGACAGCGCAGGCGGTAATTTGGCAGCAGTCGTGAGTTTGATCGCAAGAGACGAGGGGGAGAACTTCATCAAAAAACAGATCCTCGTCTATCCGGTCATGAACATGAGCTTTCCAACGCCTTCAAGGCTTGAGTTCGGGGATAGATATGGATTCTCACGACAGAAATCATGCGGTGGTTCGCGGAGCAGTATTTAAGGAGCGAGGAAGACAGATATGACCCAATGGCTTCACCGATCTTTGCGGATCTCAGAAACCTACCACCAGCGTTGATACTTACAGCAGAATACGACCCGCTCAGAGATGAGGGAGAGATGTATGGGGAGCTAATGAGGAAAAGCGGTTCCGAAGCTGTCGTTGTAAGGTACCAAGGGATGGTTCATGGATTCCTGAATTTCTATCCACTGCTCAGAGCTGGCAAGGAGGCGATAAACCAAATCGCAGTTGCGATGTCAGAGATCTGAACTTGTTACGAAAAAGTTTATCTTTAAAGTCCCCGAATTTTTTTGTGAGAATAGAGTCGCTAAAGGACAAGATCTCAAGCTACGCGGTAGAGATCCTTAAGGAGAGCGGAATCCAAGAGCTTTTCCCCCCACAAGAGCAATCTCTGCCTTACATTTTTAACCGGGAAAATCTGATCCTCGCAGTTCCAACTGCGGCAGGGAAAACACTTGTTGCAGAGATCGCGATGATATGCGAAATTCTCCGTGGGGGGAAGTGTTTATACATAACTCCGTTGCGGGCTTTGGCGAGCGAGAAGTTCGAGAACTTCAGGAAATGGGAGAAAATCGGAATCCAAGTTGGGATTGCAACCGGGGATTACGAATCTATCGACGCGCACCTTGCAAGTTCTGACATCGTAGTTACAACAGCAGAGAAGGCCGATTCACTGCTGAGAAATCGTTCTTTCTGGCTTAGAGACGTGACGTGTCTCGTCGTCGATGAGATTCATCTCCTCGACTCCGACGACCGGGGGCATGTGCTTGAAGTTTTTATAACGAAGATGAAGAAGATGAAGCCCGAGCTCTGGATCCTAGGTTTGTCTGCAACCGTTCCAAACGTCGCAGAAATCGCGGAGTGGTTGAATGCAAAGTTCGTGCAGAGCAACTGGCGCCCTGTGCCGTTGTTCTATGGCATCTTTTGCGATAACACACTTGAAATGTTTAAAGATGGCGTTACAACCAAAAGAGCGAAATTCGAAGACATTGTTGAAGAGTGCGTTTTAAAGGGAGAAGGTGTGCTGATCTTCGAATCAACGAGAAAGAACGCGGAGTCCTTAGCGTTAAAACTCTCAGATATCTCAGCAAAGGTATGTGATTGCAGAGACCTTACCGAAGAGATTCTCGATGAGAACGATGGCGAGATGAGCAGAAAACTCGCAGAATGCGTTCGAAAAGGTAGTGCTTTTCATCACGCGGGTCTTTTGAGTGGACAAAGGAAGATCGTGGAAAACGCATTCAGAAAAGGTAGAATCAAGATCCTCGTCTCGACTCCGACGCTTGCGGCCGGTGTAAATTTGCCAGCGAAGCGGGTGATAATAAAGAGTCTCTATCGTTACGACGGATATTCGAGGAAAATAAAGGTCTCAGAGTTCAAGCAGATGGCTGGAAGGGCTGGAAGACCGGGGATGGATGAAGTAGGCGAGGCGATAGTGGTTGTGAGTAAAAAGGATCGAGAAGTTGCGATTGAGAAGTTCATCAACGGCGAAGCCGAAAAGGTGATCTCAAAGCTTGCAGTTGAGAGCAAGCTCAGATTTCACTGCCTTTCGCTGATCTGCGACGGATTGAGCGATTTCAAGGAGATAAAAGAGTTCTTCGACGCTACACTTTTTGCGAAGCAAAGCGACTTTCCAGAGTTCGAGATCATAAGAGTGATCAACCAGCTTGAAAACTGGGAGATGATAAAGGTTGGGGAAAAAATCTTTCCAACAAAGCTTGGATCGCTTGTTTCAAGGCTCTACATCGATCCAATGACTGGTTTCATCTTCTACGACTGCACAAGGAGATTCGACGAGCTAAGCGAGATCGCAACGCTTCACGTCATTTGCAGAACTCCGGACATGGAAAAGCTGAGCGTTCGCAGAAACGACGATTGGATCGAAGATCTCGCTTTTAAGCACAGAGAAGAGCTTACTTATTTCCCATCGCAGTATTCGGTCGACTACGACTGGTTTTTATCGGAGTTCAAGACCGCTTTGTGCATTTACGACTGGATAAACGAAGTTGATGAGAACAAGATATGCGAGAAATTCTCAATCGCTCCTGGAGATTTAAGGAGACTCTGCGAAACCGCAGAATGGCTTGCTCATGCGTTTACGAGAATTGCAAGCGAATTCGGGAAGAAGTTTCCGAACCTCGAGACAAGAATTCGCTACGGCGTAAAAGAGGAACTTTTAGAGCTGGTCTCGATAAGGAACATAGGGAGGGTTAGGGCGAGAAAACTTTACAACTCGGGAATTAAGACGAGACGAGACATATTGGCGAATCTGCAAAAAGTTGCGAAGCTCATCGGCGAAAAGATAGCTGAAAAAGTCTTAAGAGACATCGACTCCTTCAAGCCTTAACAAAGCTTTCTTTATCTCGACCCCCCACGAATAACCGCCAATTCCATTTTTTGAGATAACCCTGTGGCAAGGTATCAGCACCGCTATCGGGTTTTTTCTCAAAGCTTGCCCTACAGCTCTCGGGGAGCTCTTCAGTTCTTTTGCAAGCTCTCCATAGGTTAAAACTTCTCCGTAAGGGATTTTTAAAACTCTTTTCAACACTTTCGTTGTGAATGAAGGCAAATTTAATTCGCATTCGCATTCCAAGCTGACCTTCTCTCCTCCAAAATACCTCTCGAGCCTTTTGGATAATTCGTTCTCCTTGAATTCAAAGGCAGGAGTTTTGGAGAAAAAAGCTCTCTTTACAACTACTTCGCTCTCAACGTTGAAATATAAATTTTGCCATTTTATGGAGAACTTCTCCATCAGAAGTCCCTTCCTGCAATCTCTCTCAACCTTTCGATCCCGCCAATCTCTTCTATAACTTCTGCAACAACTTTTGGCACGTATTTTTTCCATTCATCGCCTTCGAGCATTTTCTTTCTAATTTCGGTGCCATGGTATTCGCTTCGGTTTATCATCATAGTCCTAAAGACTTTGAAACCTTCTTCCTTGAAAAGTCTGTAAACGAGCGGGTTGTTCGTGTAGACGACATCGAACGGCGGAACCATCGAGCAGACGTGCGCTACCCAAAGAGCGTTTCGGTAGATGTCTTCAAGCGGGATTATGTAGACTCTATGCCTGGCGCCGAGTTCTTCTACTGCTCTTGAGATCATTAGCACCCTTTCCCCGGCTGTGAAGGGATTTTCCAAGCTATGACTCTCTTGCGCACTGCCTATGCCTATGATCAGCTCGTCTACTTCCTCCAAGATCTTTTTCACGACTTCGTGGTGCCCCAAGTGATACGGCTGGAACCTACCAATGAACAGCGCCCTCATCTTGGTCGCCTTACGACTCTGTATATGTCGTCTTTAAGCTTTCTCCCAGTCTTTCTTTCCCACTCCTCGATCGAAACCCCGAACTGCTCCTGAATTCTGTCTCTGTAAATTTCTGGAAGAACGTTGAACGTGCAAAACGGGATTATTCTACCATCTGGGGTTGCGTAATGGATTTCGCATCTCTCAACCCTCGCGATGTCATAGTTGTAGAGGTCTTGGAAGTGCATGAAACCTATGAACAAGGTCTTCTTGTGGAACTCGCCGAGTGAAGAGTAGTCGTGTTTTACGAGAATGTTGAAAAGAATTTTCGCCAAACTCATCCCTTTTGGAGCTTTTGATGAGTCTATGAACTTTCTTAAGTCGATTATGTCCTTCAAAGCCTTTAGAGACTTTACTCTGCTATCTCTTAGCTCCTCAGCTCGCTTCGAGACGAAATCAAGTAAACCCATAACGTCGACGAACCTCGTTATTGGGATCAGCTTTCCATCTTCAACGAAAACATATGTCGCCATTCCGCAGGCGAAGTGTGTCGTGAGCTCATACTGCGGTTTTTCGGTAATAGCTTCAACGAACTTTGAAATTGGAGCTACGCTTGGCACGGGATAGAAATCGTGTCTGCTTATCTCTCCATTCGTCTGTTCCTCGATCGCCTTTAAGCAATCAGGAATCGTTATCCTATACTTCTCCCTCTCCTTTTTCGGCATGCTGCCAACGAGGCTTACGGGCTGAAAGTTCACACCCCTAACGACGTCGATGTTCTTCGCAGCAAACCTTATTATTTCTCCAAGCTGGTGGTCGTTCACACTCCTTATTATTGTCGGAACTAAAACGATGCCAAGTCCGGCTTTTCTGCAGTTCTCTAGGATTTTTGGAATCTCAGCGTGGTTTTTGGGATTCGTTTTCTCGTCGACACCATCGAAAGACAAATATACTGTATTAACTCCTGCCTCTCTAATTTTCTTCGCAAAATCTTCCTCTCTCGCAATTCTGATCCCATTCGTGTTCAACTGCACGTGGTCGTAGCCCTCTTCTTTGATTACCTTAATTATTTCGGTCAGATCTTCTCTCAGCGTCGGTTCACCGCCGGTTAATTGCACAGCATTGCACGCAACGGGTTTCATCTGCTTTGCAATTCTCACCATCTGTCTTATTTGCTCAACGCTTGGCTCGTAAACGTATCCGGCCCTTTTTGCGTAGAAGAAGCAATACCAACACGCCAAATCGCAACGGTTCGTGAGCACGATGTTGAGCAACGCAGTATGGCTTTTGTGGTTCCCGCAAAGCCCACAGCTAAAGGGACATACCTTTTTTTCGGTGATTGGTGTTTCAATTCCCTTTCCATCGCTTGCAAAACGGGAAGCAAACTTAAAAAGTTCCAAATCCCCCCAGTACACGTCTTCGAACTCGCCATGCTTTTCGCAAACCTTTCGGATCATCACCTTACCGTTTTTAGCGTAAACTTCAGCATCGATCAAAGCTAAACATTCAGGGCAAAGAGATCGTGTTTTGTATGGCAACGTTATCTCGCTCATCAGCTCTATTAATAATCGAGGGTATATCAAGGTTTCCACGAAGGAGCTCCAAGAGCAAGTATTAACGCTTGATGAGTCTTACGAAGTTTTCCAGAATCCTAAGTCCAGTTTCTCCACTTTTCTCCGGATGGAACTGCAAGCCATAGCAATTTTCGAACTCAATTGCGGAGGGAAAAGTTATCCCGTAATCGGTCTCTGCGACGACGAATTTCTCTTCGGTTTTAAGGAAGTAAGAGTGTACAAAGTAAACCATGCTTCCGTCTTCGATGCCATCGAAGATTTCGCTCTCCCTCTTTATCCGTATCTCGTTCCAGCCTATATGGGGAATTTTGCCAACGAAACTTGGAAATCTCACAACTTCTCCGGGAACGTAGCCCAGTCCTTCGTGAACTCCGTTTTCATAACTTCGAGTTGCGAACAACTGCATGCCCAAGCATATCCCAAGCTTTGGAACGTCTGGGATTTTTTCTTTGATTGGCTTTAGCTTCTCGATCGCAGTCTTAAACGCTCCAACTCCCGGAAAGATCAAACCATTGGCCCTCGCAATCTCCTCTGGATCTGAAGTTATCTTTGCGTCTCCTCCAACCACTTTGATCCCGTTGAGCACACTTCTCAGATTTCCAACGCCGTAGTTTATCACTGCGATCATCGTTTTTAGCCTTCGCTGGATTTAAAATCCCTTCCCTTTTCCTTCCACCTTTTTTCGAAGAACCTTAAAAACAAAAATCCGTAAAAGCTCGCGTTTCCTTTACTTTGATTTTTTCTTTTTATTTTCAATACCCGTTTTCAGGGTCTCTCGATTTTTACCTATTCGGGGGGTCGGGTGCTCCCGTTTATCTTGAATATTTTTCAATACCCGTTTTCAGGGTTTCTCGATTTTTACGGGAAGAATTAGCGTGGCGTGATATTGCTTTGTATTTGACTTTCAATACCCGTTTTCAGGGTTTCTCGATTTTTACTGTGAGTGATGTAGTTGAGGCGCTTGCGACTTTAAGTATCTTTCAATACCCGTTTTCAGGGTTTCTCGATTTTTACGGATGAAGAAACGTTGATAAATTCGATAGTGAATGCAACGACTTTCAATACCCGTTTTCAGGGTTTCTCGATTTTT
>JAVZNF010000027.1:0-9855 GCA_038882935.1 Archaeoglobaceae archaeon
TAATAAAGTTCTGCAAGGAAAGGCTTGCTGCCTACAAAGTTCCGAAGATAATCGAGTTCCGTGATGAATTGCCGAAGACGCTCGTTGGCAAAATCCTGAGAAGGCTTTGAGGGAAGAAGCCAAAAAACAGGGAAAGGCTTAGATTATCCTCCCATACCTGTCGATCTCCCCTCTTTTTATCCTCGTGGAAGATATTGGCTTTCCATCTTCCGCAAGAACCCAATCGACCTTGACTATTCTTATCTCCTTTTTTCCGATCTCCAAGCGCTTTTCGTTTATCTTCAACGCCATTTCATAAGTTTCCGGCGAGACGACGATTGCGTCGAAGTCGACTTCGAGCGTTTTGCCGAATGGGCTCGTTATCATGACAATCTCAGGCTCGAAGCCATATTTGCGAAGAACAAACTGGCGAACGTTCTCCGCTCTGACCTGAAAAGGCAATACACAACGAACTCTTTTTCTCGCCATCTCATCGCTTGTAATTCCGATAGTGATGTTTTTCCCTCCGAGTTTAATCGCAGTCTCTATCAGCTTTTTGTGCCCCTCGTGCAATGGTTCAAATGTCCCTCCCAGTGCGACTTTCACAAAACCTCGCCTAAGTGAGAAATAAAAATCTTCCCGAACTAAGCGAAAGTTTAAAAAGATAACTCGTAAATTAAGGTTATGGAGTTCAAGTGCGACGAACACCTAAAGTGCACGCTGAAGTGTGCCTTTGATATCACATGCTTCGACATGGAAGTCTACACCACACTCCTGAAAAAAAGCCCGGCAACAGTTGAGGATCTCGCCGAGATACTCGGAAAAGACAAGAGCACAGTGTACAAATCGCTTCAAAAGTTGCTCGAAAAAGGTCTTTTAGAAAGAGATTACCGCATTTTGAGGTCTGGCGGTTACAGATACCTCTACAAACCCGTTCCATTCAAGGAGTTTAAGGCAAAGATGATGAAAGCTATGGAGCAGTGGGCAAATTCGCTTACCGAATTCATCAAGGTGGCTGAGAGTTTTGAGAAAGAAGAAGTCGAGAAGCTGATCACTCTGAAGTGATCTCTGCTAAGGGCAGAAGAATTTCAAAAATCGTTCCTTTTGGCTTGTTGTCTTTCACCTTTATTTCTCCTCCCATGTAGTTGACGAGCCATTTGGCTATAAAAAGCCCCATTCCCGTGCCCTTGCCTGTAGTGAAGCCACGTTCAAAAATCTTGGTTTTTAGCTCGTCTGGAATTCCAATACCATCGTCAATGACTCGAATAACTCCAAAGTTACCCTCTCTAAGTGTCTCAACGACTACTTTGCTACACTTGCTGTGAACAAACGCGTTCTCAACAACGTTGTTCACCACAATTCTAAGCGCTTCGTTTGCAAACACGAACACGTCTTGCGTTTCCAGTTCAACTTCATAGACCTCCTTGACTTCTCTCGCAATCGATGCGAGGTTTATCTTTTTCTTTTCGCCAAAAACAAGCTCAAGTCCATGTAGCTCCGAAAGGAGTTTTGTTATGAATTCAAGCTTTCTCAACGTAAGTTCCTTTAGTTCACCTTCAGCACTTTCGACAAAAGCAATCACTGGCGTCAGAGCATTTGCAATATCGTGTCTGAGAACACTGTTCAGAACTGATAGATATTCGTTTTTCCTTCTAAGCTCTTCTTCGAGCTTCTTCATACTCGTCACATCTATCCAGCATCCGAGAGCGTAAACTTCTCCTTCCATCTCTATCGGAGCGCTAAAGCCCCAGGCGTATCTGAGTCTACCTCGTTTCGTCACGTATCGTGACTCGTAGAAAATCGTTTCCCCATTAAAAACCCTCTTCATAATCTCCTTCATTCTTTCCCGGTCGTCTTCAAAAAAGAGCAACGTAAAGTCTTTTAGACCGTAAATCTCCTCTTTCGAGTATCCAGTCGCTTTTTCCACGATTTCGTTCACGTATACGATTTTCCCATTCTTGTTGTGCACGTATATACCTGCAAGCGCTTTCTCTACGATTTTCTGCCAGTCGATCACATCGATTCTTTTTAGAAGAAAACTATAAATTGCTTTCGTTAAGCCAAATCATAGCATTCATAGCGATCTTTATAAACCGGCTAGGCTACGATCTCTATGCTCGACGCAAAAGTTTTGGAGGTTGCGTTCTACTATCCTGCGCCTTTCTGCACTCGCATCCTTGCCTCGCTTGGCGCTGAAGTTGTGAAGATCGAGCCCCCCTATGGTGATCCCGCAAGAGCTCTTGGAGAGATATTTGCGGTTTTTAACCTCGGTAAAAAAATAGTCCAGCTCGACCTTAAAACAGAAGAGGGAAAAGCGAAGTTCTTGGAGATGGCCGAAAAAGCAGACGTCATAGTCGAAGGTTTGCGCCCGGGGACTGTGAAAAAGCTCGGAATAGATTACGAGACAATTTCAAAGATAAACCCAGGGATAATATACTGCTCGATCTCAGCGTTCGGGCAGAGGAATAGGTTTTCACGCTTTCCAGCACACGACGTGAACATCCTCGGGCTTACAGGAATCCTCGGGATCTGCGGTAAAGGTTCGCTTTCAGATCCGAACATTCAACTCGCGGACTTTGCTTCGTCGCTTGTAGCTGTCATCGCAATTCTATCTGCGCTTATCGAAAGAGACAGAACAGGAGTCGGAAAAAGAATCGACGTGAGCATGCTGAGATCTGCGATGTTTGCGGTACCGATCCATCTAACTTCAATTCTCAACGGGCTTGGAATGTTGTCCGCGCTTACTAACAACCCAGGATACGGAATATACAAGACAAAAGACGGCTACATAACTCTCGGTATAGTTGCAGAAGAGCATTTTTGGCGAAGGCTCTGCGAAACACTCGGAATTTCGAGCGTTAGCTTGATCGATGCGATCAATCGCTACGAAGCAGTTAGAAACGAGATAGCCAAAAAACTCGAGAGTTTGACTACGAAAGAGGCGATAGAAAAGCTGAGATTTGCAGACATTCCAGCGTTCGAAGTCTACAACGTTTTAGAGATCGAAAAACTCGAAGAAGCGATTGGCGAAAAGCTCATAGAGGAGATAGAGTTCCAAGGAAAGAAAATAAAAGTCTCAAAGCTTCCCTGGTAGCGTTATATAACCCTAAACCCGAACATCACGCTGAAGCCAACGTAAGCGATCAGAACCATTATCAACGCGTGTTTCACTCCAGCAGAAACGCTCCCCTCACCCATAACCCCCGCAAGGATGCCGCCAAAGAGCCCCTGAAATATCGCTGCATGCATAAAGGCGTTCCTGTATGTTATTACATCCACGCTTTTCAGAATTGCAAGACTCCCGCCGGTGCTTTGCACTCTCATCGCCGCTTCTGCCAATGTGGAGAGAAAAGTGGATGCAATTACGTAAACGATCCCTATAAAGACAAAGAAGGCTATGTAGATTATTATCACGTAGGAGAACATGCTCGTAGCTCTCTCTCTGCGAAGCAGTTCAGCGCTCGAGGCGTCTTTTGCTGAAGTCATAAGCACTTCGGTAACGTTGCCCGTTGACTTCAATGACTCGTTCAGCAGAGTGATTGTCCTCGAGATCTCGAAGATTCGGAGACGATTTGCGAATCTTATTAGCGCATCACCTAAGCTAACGCCCCACTCCAAGTTTGCCTTCATTTTCTCGATCTCCTTCCTCATCGGACTTGTGTCACTTTTTGCCAACATCGTTATAGCCCTGTAGATCGACATTCCGCTTTCATTTGCCGAAGCGAGCTTGTTCAGGAAAATCGGCGTTAAACGCATGTAAACCTTGATCTTTCTCCTACCCAGCTCGTAGAATAGCGCAAAAGGTGCAAGGACGATTATCATCGAGATGAAAATGTAGTCGTCTACGCTGAAGAACCAGTATTTGAAGTCCATTCCAAGGATGTAGGGGTTTGTGGCGAAGCCATAGATTGTAAAAACCAACGCTACTGGCACCGAAATTGCAAAGGAGTAGTGTGGATTGTCCATCAGAAGCTTAAATGGATTTCTTAGCTTCTTTTTGACATTTCTCATCAATATCTTCCTCTTTAGTTCTTTTGCCTTCTCTACTTCAAGATCCTTGGCTTTCGGAACATAGACGTATCTCTCTCTCAGCAAAGGAGCCTTTCCCACTTCACTGGGGCTGAGAAGTTTTATCAGAACCGCAAACATGAAGGAGCCGATTGGGATGACGAGGTATATGATCGAGAATATCGCCACATCGTTCGGTTGTCCGATCACCGACATAACGGTCTGGATTATTATCAGGAAAAGCGGACCTGCAACTAAAGCTGTGACGTAGGTTTCCGCCATCAGTGATAGAAATTCGATAAAGCTCTTCTGATCTTGCCTCGCTTTTTCAAAGTAGAACTCCGCTCTCTCTTCGAAATACTTCGTTATATCTCCACCGCTGTCTATAATCGTGACAAGCCCATGCAAAAAGTCCCGCCAGTTCTGCGAGGGTGAAACTTCGATCGCGTTCACAATCGCAGTTCTTATGTCCTTCCCAAGCCCCTCGACTTCCCAGAGAATTCGAGACGCCTCCTTGGAAATTTCTCCATAAACCTCATAGTTTTCGGAAAGAGCCTTGAAAATCTGGACAAGGTTCATCCCCCCTCTGCTCAAAGAGAGCATAAAAGTTATCGCAGCTGGTAATGAGCGATCCATCTTGCTCTTTCTATCACTTATGACCGTCGCCGGGTAGATAGCAAACAGGAAATTCCCCAGATAGTAGAAAGCCAAGGTTAGTCCGATCGCAATTATCCCAGCGTAAACGAACGGACGGTAGAATTTCCAAGCACTCACAAAAGGTTCGGGCAACGCAATCTCGAAGAATGGGGGTAGCTCGATGAACGAGACGATTATGTAAGCAACTATCAGCCCCAAAATTGCGCCCGCGATGCCAAAGAGAAACGAAAACATTCTCGAAGTGGCGATATACATCTCTGGAGGCATTGAAATCATCGCTTTCTTCAAATCTCTCTCGAGCTCGTAATATTTCTCCTTCTTTTTCTCAATGTCCTTCGCAAAGAGCTTAAAACCCAAATAGGTTAAAGTATTTGCGTTCTTAAACATTCTCCCACCCGATCTCTTTCAAAACCTTTGCAGGCTTTGTCTGATAAGCATGGATTATATTGCTCACATTCCTGAAGTCTCTGACGTTGTTCTGGACCATGAACTCCAGGATCTTTTTACGCCTTTCGAGTTCTTCGTTCAATTCGCGAATACTCCATCCCCTGTGCTTTCGAATGTCTTCCAGAGCCTTTGAAGTTCCGACCATTATGTGCTCATCTTTAACGCTGTCCCACTGGAAAACTGTGCTTGTTCTGAGCATCTTTGTGTGCGCATCCAAGCCGACGATTTCTGCGATCTCGATGTTCCTTCTAACTCTGCGGTCGTTCACGTATGTTTGGGCCTGGATGCTTATTATGTTCAGAGCCTCAAGCATTGGTCTCGGAACCTCGATTGGTGGATTTTCCAATCGATGTATTGCACCGCTAACGCTGTCGGCGTGGAGCGTTGAATAAGTCGTGTGCCCGGTTGCCATCGCTTGGAAAAGCGTAAGCGCTTCCCTTCCGCGGACTTCGCCGACGAGTATGTACTCCGGTCTCTGCCTGAGCGCAGCTCTAAGCAAGTCGTACATGTCTATCGCTCCCTTCTCTCCATGGAAAGCATCTCTCGTTACCGCCGGAATCCAGTTCTCGTGCGGGAGCATCAGTTCCCTTGTGTCCTCGATTGTTACAATTTTCGCTCTTCTCGGAATGAAGAGCGAAACAGCGTTCATCGAGGTCGTTTTTCCGCTCGCAGTCCCGCCTGCGAAGATCAGAGACTTCTTGTTCTCTATGCAAAGCCAAAGATAAGCCATTTGCTCCGCGCTGAAGGTTTTCCATGCAATGAGATCGACTGGTGTCACTGGTTCTTCTCTGAATTTCCTTATCGTGAAAGTGGATCCGTGGTCTGTGACTTCCCTTGCAAGCGTTAGCTGAATTCTGCTCCCGTCCGGCATCGTCGCATCCACCATCGGCTCCGCGATGCTCAAGTGCTTCCCGCACTTCTGCGCCAAGTTGATCACGAACGAGTCGAGTTCTTCTTCGCTTTCGAAGGTGACGTTTGTTCTTAGGTTGGTGTATGAGCGATGGAATACATATATGGGTTTCCTGTAGCCGTTGCATGAGATGTCTTCAAGCATTTTGTCCTTCATGAGCGGGGTTATCTTTCCATAGGCGATGAGATCTCGTTGTAGGTAGTAGAATATCTTCGCATACCCCTTCTCATCGAGATCGATGCCAATTTCGTTCAAAACCTTCGCATAAACATCCTTGAGAATTGTCTCCTTGTCTACTCCATCTGAAGCCGTTATCTTTTCAAGCTCTTCTCTTATAAGCAAATACGTCTGCGCATAAACTTCGGTTTCATACGGCGAAAGCCTTGGCTCGACCACAACGTATCTATAATCCTGCTCTTCCTCGCTGAAGAGAATAAAGACTTTGCAGAAGTGCTCCTCGATCCAATACTCTTCAACAACTTTCCAACCCGATGGAGGTGTGAACTCGATCAGAGAGCCATGGATCTCTGGCTTGTACTCCTTGACGATTTCCCTGAAAACTTTCTTCTCCTTCTTCGTCCTTAAAAGCGTCCTTCTTTTCTTTACCTCTCTTATCGCCTCAATTGCCTCCTCTTCAAATTTCTCAAGCTTTTCTTCGTGTTCGGCTTTTTCAAGCTCTTTCGCTTCCTTTTTCAGGATCCTGATTGAAACTCTTGGCATTGACAGATATTGTGTCTAAGTGGTAATTAAGCTTTTTCATTATAATAACAACGTTTTTGCGATGTTGAGAACTTTGTCCACTGCCTTCTCTTCATCGACAAAAATCGTCTGCCTGTCCTCTACAACGATTTTGCCGTCCACGATTGTATCCCTCACTTCGCAACCCAACGTCGCGAAGACAATCGAGTTTGTAAGGTCGTAAAATGGAGCATGGTTGGATTTGAGCTCTAAGATTAACAGATCCGCAAGCTTTCCCTGCTCTAATCTACCGCCTTCGATTTTATACGCTCTATAACCATTTTCGCTTGCCATTTGTATGAATTTTTGCGGTGGGATAAATTTTCTGCGGAGTTGCTGCATCAGCGTTGCGGTCCTTATTTCTACAAACGGATTGAGCAAGTTGTTGCTCGCAGCACCATCGGTGCCTATCGCAACGTTCACACCCTTTTCAACCATTTCCGCTATTTTTGCAATTCCAGAAGATAGTTTTAGATTGCTCGAAGGACAGTGTGTAACGCTTACACCTCTTTCAGCAAGAATTCCCATCTCCTCATCGCTGACCCATACGCAGTGGGCAAGGATAGTTTTTTCATCAAGAAAGCCAATCGAATCCAAGAACGATATCGGTGTCTTTCCAAACCTTTTCTTCGACTCTCTAACTTCCCAAAGAGTCTCAGAAGCGTGAATGTGCTTTAAAAGTCCTTTTCGCCTAGCAAATTCATTTATCTTCTTTAAAAAATCCGCAGAACAAGTATATATTGCATGGGGCGTCAGCATAGTTTTTATTCTCTCCCTTCCCTCCCAATTATCGATGAACTTCATTGCTATCCCCAACTCTTCTTCCCCCCTTTCCGGGATGCCACGGTCTGCCATTCCATAGCCAAGAACCGCTCTTATTCCAGTATCTTGCACAGCTTTCGCAACGCTGTCCATGTGAATATACATGTCCGCAAAGCACGTGAACCCGTGCTTGAGCATTTCAATGCAAGCAATCATCGCACCCCAGTAAATCGACGTTTCATTGAGCTTTGCTTCAATCTTCCAGACTTTTTCAAGCCATTCCTTCAAAGGTAAAGCTTCGGCATAACCACGAAGCAAAGTCATCGCCGAATGCGTGTGTGCATTGAAGAAACCTGGTAAAACAAGGCAGTCTTTTGCATTTATTTCTTCCTCCCCTCTTAACTTCTCTTTCGAGATGGAGGCGATTCTATTACCTTCTATCCCAATGTTGCACTCCACAAATCTGTCATCGATAAAGCAGAGACCGTTTTTTATCACAAGATCAAACATGGAGGGAGATCGAAGCAGAAGATTAAAGGATTTCGGCTTCAAAGAGAAAGGGTTTTAATCGACACCCAACATTGACTCCATGCTCAAGGACGTGGTCAGCGATAAAGAGGGAGAAAAAGTATTTCTTCTCGGCAACGAAGCCATAGCTCGTGGAGCTCTTGAAGCGGGAATAGATGTGTGCACGGCTTACCCAGGAACGCCTTCTTCGGAAATACTTGACACCTTAAGCAGAGCCTGCCCATTGTTAAAGGAAAAGCTCGAGTTCTACGTGGAATACTCCACGAACGAGAAAGTTGCACTCGAAGTTGCGATCGGAGCTTCGCTTGCAGGGAAACGAGGAATGGCTTGTATGAAGCACGTCGGCGTAAATGTTGCGAGCGATGCACTTTTAAGTTTTGCCTACGTCGGCGCTCGTGGAGGTTTCGTTCTCGTTTCCGCAGATGATCCAACGATGCACAGCAGTCAAAACGAGCAAGACAACAGGTGGTATGGAAAAATAGCAAGATTGCCAGTAATAGAAGCTTCAAACGTTGGCGAACTGAAGGAGATAGCGAAGCAGTGTTTTGAGATCTCGGAGAAGTTCTCCTTACCCATTGTTCTTAGAACTTACACCAGACTCAGCCATGCGAGCGGGATTGTTACACTTGGAAAGTTGCCAAACAAAAAGCTCGAGAGAGTTTCTTGGAAGCGAAGCCCCGAGACCGACGTGGTTCTGCCTGCACATGCGAGAAAGCTTAAGTTGGCCCTAAATCGAAAGCTTGCTGAGATCGAAGATTTCTTCAACAAATGGGAGATGAATTGGATTGAAGATGGAAAAGGAGAAATTGGTGTTGTGGCATGTGGTTTAAGCTACAGCTATGTAAAAGAGGCGTTAACAAATCTGAAAGTAAGTATTCCTGTTCTCAAGCTCTCCTCTGCGCATCCTTTGCCAGAGAAGCTCGTTGAGAAATTCGTTTCCCAGCTCGATGCGGCGATAGTGGTAGAGGAGGTCGATCCTTTCATCGAGTTGCATTTGAAAGCAATGGGAATCGAAACCCTTGGAAAGATGAACAACTACTTCCCGATGGACTACGAGTTCAACGTTGGAATAGTCGAGCTCGGAATTGCAAAAGCTCTTAATTTGAAGCCGAGCATCAACTTTGAAACAGTGATGAAGAACGATGAGCTCAAGAAGGTCGCTCCACCAAGACCGCCCGTTCTCTGCGCTGGCTGTCCACACACAGCAACTTTCTATGCAATAAGAAAAGTCGTGAACGAGCTTGGAAGCGCTTGCTTACCAAGCGACATCGGTTGCTACACTTTGGGAATTAACAAACCCTTGGAAGCAGTTGACATAACGATCTGTATGGGCGCAAGCATCGGAGTTACAAATGGGCTTTCACACGTTTTGAAAGACAAGATAATAGCAACGATCGGCGACTCAACTTTTCTGCACGCAGGAATTCCTGCGTTGATAAACGCTGTCTACAACAACGCAAAGTTTGTCCTCGTGATCTTGGACAATGCTACAACAGGAATGACAGGACATCAACCGCATCCCGGAACTGGTGTGAGAGCCTGCGGGGAGAGAGGGAAAAGAGTTTTGATCGAAGAAATCGTGAAGGGTTGCGGAGTCGAATTCGTTGAGATCGTGAACCCCTACAACGTTCGAAGAACAATTGAGGTGCTTAAAAGAGCAGTTGCACATGATGGTGTCGCAGTGGTGATCGCTCGGCAACCTTGCGCGATAATCTGGTCAAGGGAGAGGAGAAGGAAGGGGACAATAGTCCCCCTCAGTGTAACGGAGGACTGCGATCTCTGCATGGAATGCATCAATACTTTTGCATGCCCAGCGCTCGTTTACG
>JAVZNF010000028.1:0-9643 GCA_038882935.1 Archaeoglobaceae archaeon
GGCGAAGATGGATGAAGACGGCTACTTCTACATCGTGGACAGGAAGAAAGATCTGATAATTGCTGGTGGTTACAACATATATCCAAGAGAAGTCGAGGAAGTTCTCTACGAGCATCCTGCAGTGCTTGAAGCTGCGGTCATTGGGGTTCCAGATCCCTACCGTGGAGAGACTGTGAAAGCTTTCATCGCGCTGAAGCCCGAGTACAAAGGAAAAGTGAGCGAGGACGAGATAATAAAGTTCTGCAAGGAAAGGCTTGCTGCCTACAAAGTTCCGAAGATAATCGAGTTCCGTGATGAATTGCCGAAATCTGCAGTTGGAAAGGTGTTGCGAAGAGTTTTGAAGGAAGAAGAGATGAAAAAGAAGAAATAGCGTCTTTTATTTCTTTTTTGTTCTTCTCTTTTGTTGTTCATGCGCCTAAGGCAAATTATGCGGGGGGAGGGATTTGAACCCTCGAACCCCTACGGGAGTGGATCTTGAGTCCACCGCCTTTGGCCACTCGGCAACCCCCGCTTTTTTGCAAGTAAATAGGATTTGAAGAAATATTTTGCGGTCTCAGTCTTCAAGCTTTTTCAGAAATCTAACCATGTTAACCCAGTGACTCCCCATCCAGTAGAGTTTTTTGCACTTTTCACAATACCAAAGCTCGTATTTCTCAAGCAAATCCTCGCCGAGCTTTTGTTCTCGAATTACAGCCAACGCTTCTTCGATACTTGGCTTCCTAAGCAATTCGTTACAAACGCTACACCTGTCCATAACTATCTGAAATCTTACCCCAATATCTTTTAGTTCCCTCATTTGATCGGCAACGTCGTTCGAGTTAATTAGGAATGCACGTCTTCCAGCTTTTCTAGACTTTAAAAACAAAGTTCTGTCTTTTGTGAGCAAAACTCTGTCCGTGTGGTTTCGAAGCAAAAACTCATCTTCGTCCTCGATTTTGAAGTCTCCAACGTAAAGTGTATCGTAGCCCGAAATTCTAAGCCATACAGCGAGTTTTCCAAGCATTCTATCGCATATGAACTTTATCTCCACCATCTTGGATCTCTTCTCGTCATCAATTCCCTATAAAATTTTTTCGCAACTTCTGTTTTGAACTCCAAGTTCTCCGCAAATTCCAACGCATGTTTGTTCATCGTCGAGTACTCCACAGCCTGAAAAGCCAACTCAAGCTTGTCTGCATCATGAACAAAGCCTTCGACATCGGAGAAATCAATTTCAAAGCCGAGCTCACTTTTCACTTTCTCTTCATCTACTCTCACGTATTTCTTCGCTATTTTGTGCAAATCCATCGTTCTCGACTCATGAAGATCGTGAATCAAAGCGCAGAAGGAAGCTTTGAAAGCTTTCTCCTTTTCTCCACTTTCAATTGCAAGCAAAAAAGCTATAATCGCAGTTCTAAAGCTGTGTTCCGCAACGCTTTCTGGGCACTTTATCCCGAGCTTTAGCCAGCCAGACCTTGGCAATAACTTAAGTGATCCGACTTCGTGGATGAACTTCACGAGATCCATAAGCACTTAATACTCGTGCGCCGAATAAACGTTATGAAAAACTGGAGGGTCGCTGGAATCGACGACAGCTTTTCAGGAGACTTTTGCTGTCTCGTATGCTGTGTTATGAGCGGTAGAAATATCGAGGGGTTTATGTATGAAGAGATAGAAGTAGATGGACTCGATTCAACGGAAAAAATCGTAAAAATGCTACGAAAATCGAAGTTTTACAAGCAGCTCAAGGTAGTTTTCCTTAACGGAATAACCTTCGGCGGTTTTAACGTTGTTGATGTCTGCGAAGTTTATGAGCGAACCGGAATTCCTGTCGTTGTTGTCATGAATAGGATGCCAAGGCTTGAGGAGTTCTACGAGGGATTGAAGAACTTTAAAGATTGCGATAAAAGGCTTGAAATCGTCAAACGTGCAGGGGAGATAAAAAAAGTGGGCAATCTTTTTATCCAAATCTTTGGAATTGGCTATGAAGACGCTGTAAAAATGATTCAGATGAACACTTTTAGCGGAAAGATCCCGGAAACGTTGAGAATCGCACATCTCGTAGCTTCTGCGGTAGTTCACGGAGAATCGAAGAATCGCTGACCTGTTCCAAGAGACGAAAAACTTAAAATAGCAAAGGGGAATGGAAGGGAGCCGATGAATGATGATGCTTTGGGAGGTGGAAAAATGTACGTGAGATTTGAAGTCCCACAGGACTTGCAGAATGAGGCTCTTGCATTGTTGGAAAAAGCAAGAGAGACTGGGAAAGTGAAAAAAGGAACCAACGAGACAACAAAAGCGGTCGAAAGGGGAGTAGCAAAGCTTGTTTACATTGCAATGGATGTTGACCCTCCGGAAGTTGTGGCACATTTGCCTCTGCTCTGCGAGGAGAAGAACATCCCATATGTTTACATCAGGAGCAAGGCGGACATCGGTAAGGCTATAAAGATAGACGTGAACTGCGCTTCTGCAGCGATTCTCGACGAGGGAAATGCTAAGAAAGAGTTTGCATCTCTCCTCGAGAAGCTCAGGGGGCTTAGAAAGTGATGAGATATGGAGGAAGACGTCCAACCAGCAGAGGTCGTTGAGATAATAGGGCGCACCGGAATGCACGGGGAAGTGACGCAGGTGAAAGTGAAAGTCTTAGCAGGAGAAAATCAGGGAAGAATAATAACGAGGAACGTTTTTGGTCCGGTAAAGCTCGGAGATATCTTGATGATAAAGGAGACTGCAAGAGAGGCGAGAAAGCTGACGGTGAAGTAGTATGGAAGCTAAGATTTGCTCTTTTTGCGGATACGAAATCGAGCCTGGAACGGGAAAGAGTTTGGTTAGAAAAGACGGTAAAATAATACACTTCTGCAGTGGAAAGTGCGAAAAAAATTACAAGCTCGGTAGAAATCCGAGAAAACTCAAGTGGACAAAGTTCTACGAGAAAGGAAGGTAAACAGGTGGTTTCATGGAGAGAACATTTGTTATGGTAAAGCCCGATGGAGTCCATAGAGGGCTCGTTGGAGAGATAATCTCGAGGCTTGAGAGAAAAGGACTGAAAATCGTAGCCATGAAGATGCTCAAGATCTCAGAAGAGATGGCTAAGAAACACTACGAGGAGCACAAGGCGAAACCATTTTTTTCATCGCTTGTTTCCTACATAACCAGCGGTCCTGTTGTTGCAATGGTTGTAGAAGGTAGGAACGCTGTGAAGGTCGTTAGAAAGCTCGTCGGTGCAACCAATCCGAGCGAAGCGGAACCGGGAACGATCAGGGGCGACTTTGGGCTCGATGTTGGAAGAAACGTAGTCCATGCATCTGACTCCTTAGCTTCTGCAGAAAGAGAGATAGGGTTGTTTTTCAGACCTGATGAGATCGTTAGCTACGAGAGAGAAGTTGAAAAATGGATATACGAAAGATGAACGTAAGAACTCCAATCGTTGCAGTTCTTGGTCACGTAGACCATGGGAAGACAACGATACTCGACAAGATAAGAAAGTCAAGGGTTGCAGCAAAAGAGGCTGGGGGAATAACTCAGCACATTGGGGCAACGGAAATCCCGATAAAGTTGATCGAGGAAATCTGTAAAGATATCTGGAGACCAACCATTAAGCTTCCCGGTCTGCTCTTCATTGACACCCCGGGGCACAAGGCGTTCACAAATCTAAGAAAAAGAGGCGGTGCTTTAGCAGATCTCGCAATTCTTGTTATCGACATAAACGAAGGGGTGATGCCTCAAACGGAAGAGGCGTTGTCGATCTTAAGAACTTTTAAAACCCCTTTTGTAATAGCTGCGAATAAGATAGACAAGATTCCCGGTTGGCAGAGCAAAGAGGGGTCTTTTTTAAAAAACTTCGCTGTGCAAGAGGAGTTTGCAAAAATGAACTTGGACACAAAGATCTACGAACTCGTTGCAAGTATGCAAAATTTCGGCTTCAACTGTGAGAGGTTTGACAGGATCAGGGACTTCACAAAAACCGTTGCTATTATTCCGGTATCAGGTTTAACCGGTGAGGGAATTCCCGAGCTTTTAATGGTTCTCTTGGGTCTTGCGCAACGCTATCTGATGAACAGTCTCAGGCTTCAGGTAGAAGGCAAGGCTAAGGGTACGATCTTGGAAATAAAGGAAGAGCGAGGCGTTGGAGTTGTTTGCGATGCGATAATATACGATGGAACTCTCAGAGTTGGGGACAAGATTGCGATCAGCGGGAAAGACGATGTAATTGTGACGAACGTTAAAGCAATTCTCAAGCCAAGACCGGCAAGAGAGATGAGGGTAGAGAGTAGATTCGAGCGAGTGGAAAAAGTAACGGCTGCGGCAGGGATCAGAATAGTTGCCCCAAACTTGGAGAAGGCAATTGCTGGTAGCGAATTCGAAGTTGTTGAAACTACGGAAGACCTTAGGAAGTTCAAGGAGAGGGTCAGGAAGGAATACGAGGAGATTGCAATCAAAACCGAGGGCGAGGGAATCGTGATAAAGACTGATGCAATCGGCTCGCTGGAGGCGATAATCAATGAGATAAAGTCGCTCCAGATACCGATAAAGAAAGCAGAAGTGGGCGAAGTTGATAAGAGAGACGTCGTTGAGGTTTCTGCGAACAAAGATGAGGTTAACAAGGCAATTTTAGCGTTCAACGTGAAAATCCTGGAGGAAGCGATTGAAGAGGCGAATAAATTCGGCGTTAAAATATTTGAAGGAAATATAATTTATGCAATAATAGATCAGTTTAGGAAGTGGAGAGAAGAACTGAAGCTGGCGAGGGAGAAGCAAAAAATCGAGGCGCTGATCAAACCCGGAAAGATAAAGTTGCTCAAGGACTTCGTGTTTAGGAGATCAAAGCCCGCGATAATAGGGGTGAGAATCCTTGCGGGAGAGCTTCGAAGGGGTAACGTTTTGATAAAGCCAGATGGCAGTAAGGTTGGTGAAGTTAAGAGTATGCAGAAAGAAGGAAAGAATGTTGCGATTGCAAAGCTCGGCGAAGAGCTTGCAATTGCGATTGAGGACGTTACCATAGGCAGACAACTCGAAGGTGATGAAGTTCTTTACGTAGATGTGCCTGAAAAGCACGCCAAGGTCATCGAAAAAGAGCTTTTATCTTCCTTTGATGAGGAAACGAGAAAAGCTTTTCTCGAATTTCTCGATATAAAGAGGAGGGAGAACCCTTTTTGGGCTAAGTAAAAAAAGGAAAAATTTTTAATTTTAAATCCAAAATCTTCTCATGAAACTCGAGGACGTTAAAATTATAGGAGTTGTCGGCTCCGGCGTAATGGGGCATGGAATTGCGCAAGTCGCTGCAAGAAGCGGATATGAAGTTTTGATGGTTGATATAAGCGAAGAGATTCTAAGAAAAGCGCTCGAAAACATAAGAAGCGGTCCATACGGGTTGCAGAGATTGGTGGAGAAGGGAAAAATGACAAAGGAAGAGATGGAGAAATGCATGCAGAGGATAAAGGTTTCTACGAGCTATGAAAGCCTTAAAGATGCCGACTTCATAATCGAAGCGGTTCCAGAGAACCTTGAGTTGAAAAGAAAGATTTTTGCTCAACTCGACAAAATCTGCAAACCTGAAACGATTTTTGCAACAAATACATCCGGAATCATGGTTTCGAGCATCGCAACTGCTGTTGAAAGAAAGGAGAAATTCATTGGAATGCACTGGTTCAACCCCGCGCCGGTTATGAGATTGATAGAGGTAGTCCGTGGAGCTTTGACTTCTGATGAAACTTTTGAGATCACAGTTGAGCTTTCGAAGAAGTTTGGCAAGGTTCCAATCCCTGCAAACGATGCTCCGGGTTTCTTTACAACGAGATTCATAAATTCTTGGCTCGTCGAAGCGATAAGATTATACGAGCTTGGAATCGCTGGAATAAAGGAAATCGACGAGATGTGCAAACTCGCATTCGGCTTCCCAATGGGTCCCTTCGAGCTCATGGACCTAATCGGATTGGATACTGTTTACCACATCGCAGAATACTTGTACAATGAAACCAAGGAAAGCCATTATGCACCACCTAATACGTTGAAGAAGCTTGTTTTCTCTGGCTACATTGGTGACAAGAAGCTCAAATTCGGGAGCAAAGGCGGGTGGTACGATTTTTATGGAATTAAGAAATAATTTTTATTGGTAGGCTGCGAGATTTTTATACTCAGCTTTTAATCTGGGAAATCTCCAAGATCATGGCTAAAAAAGCTATATTGCAAAAAACGGACCCGGCGGGATTTGAACCCGCGATCTACGGCTTAGAAGGCCGTCGCTCTGTCCTGGCTGAGCCACGGGCCCGAATTGTACTCTTTGGTGTCATCTTTTAAAAGACGGGTAGGTATATGAATGTTGTGTTTTGAGTTTCGACACGACTTCAGGATCGTGCAGGATGAAAGGAATTTGGGGATGCCTTAAGCACAAAAAGGTGTTGAGTTACAACTTTTTTCCCGGTTTGCGTCACCACACAGAGAAATCAATCGTTGATACAAAGAAAATGTCCCATTTTGTCCTTCTTTGCCCTTAGGTATGCCAAGTTCACTTCGGTTGGCTCAACCTCTATCGCTTCTCTCTTAACCCTGAATCCGTATTTTGCAAGCTCCTCAATTTTAGATGGGTTGTTTGTTAGCAATCTTATGCTCTTAACTCCGAGATCCATTAGTATCTGTGCTGCGACACCGTAGCTTCGCATATCTGGTGGAAATCCAAGCTTTATGTTTGCATCTACGGTGTCGACTCCGTTCTCCTGTAGCTTGTACGCCATTAGCTTGTTTATGAGCCCTATTCCCCTTCCCTCCTGTCCACGCATGTAGATGAGGATCCCCTTTCCTTCTCTCTCTATCATTTTTAACGCACTCTCCAATTGCTCCCCGCAATCGCAGCGCAAAGAATGAATGACGTCGCCTGTCAAGCACTCTGAGTGGATTCGAACGAGCACATCTTCGTCGCTCACGTTTCCCTTCACAAGAACCAATATTTCGCCCAAGGGAGTTCTGTAACCTAAAGCTCTAAAAGTTCCGTAAAATTTTGTTGGCAGAGTCGCTTCAACCGCTTTCTCAACGATTTTCTCTGTTTTGAGACGAAACTCTATGAGATCTCGTATATCTATGATCTGTATTGCGTTTTCCTTTGCGAAGCTCTCTGCATAACTCCTGTTTGCAACTTTTCCATCGTGAGTCATCAATGGTGCGTAAACTGCGTACGGACTAAATCCCGAAAGCTTTACAATATCGGAGCAAGCTTCAGCTATTCCTGGGCGCTCTAAGACACCCATTTTCTTTGTCTCTTCTATAAAAATTCTACCGGGAAACTTGATTTCAGAGATTTCGAGCGTAGAATTTACAATTTTTTTTATAAATTCAGCTCTATCCTCGGCTGAAATGGCCCATTTCTTCGGATCGACTGCAATTAGATTCCCGTTAAAGTAGAAGAACTTGTTTAAACCTAAGGAAAAAATCTTGCTCCACGGCAATGAGAGGCGAATCTCGTCGCAGTTCCTCATAAGGAAGATTATTTTTTCCGCAGTTATAGTTTCAGCAGGTGTGCAGAGAAAACACTTCTCATCCTCGCACACAATCACGAAGTCTCCCCTTTTGAGCTTAGAAACGAGATCTTGCATGAGTTTCAAAGAGTGTCTTGCGATATAAATGTTCTTATACCCAGTCGCTAATCGCTGCAAGGATGCGAATAGCCGTGATCGATAAAGAGAGATGCCAGCCGAAGAAATGCGGGCAGGAGTGCTTAAAATACTGTCCAAAAGTTAGAACTGGTGACGAAACTGTTGTAATTGCAGAAAAGGCGATAATCTCAGAGAAGCTATGTGTGGGTTGTGGGATATGCGTTAAAAAATGTCCAATGAAGGCTATAAGTATTGTTGGGCTCCCTGAAAGGCTTGTTGGTAGAGAAGTCCACCGCTACGGCACCAATGGTTTCGTTCTATACAATTTACCTGTGCCAAGAAAAGGTTACGTTGTCGGCATCTTAGGGGCGAACGGGACTGGAAAAAGCACCGCAGTGAAGATTCTCTCCGGACAACTAAAGCCAAATCTTGGAAAAGAAAGCGCCGATTGGGATGAGGTGATCGAGAAGTTCTCTGGTTCTGAGCTCATGGACTACCTAAAAAAGCTTCGCGATGGAAAGATAAAGGCAAGCATAAAGCCACAGTATATAGAAACGATTCCAAAGGTCTTCAAGGGAAAAACAAAAGATCTGCTCAAGAAGTTTGATGAAAGAAACGTTCTTGATTTAGTGGTTGAAAAGTTGAATCTGAGAAACTCTCTCGACCGAAACCTCAGTGAGCTGAGTGGAGGAGAACTGCAGAGAGTGGCGATTGCGGTTTGCTACATGAGGGACGCAGAATTCTACTTCTTCGACGAAATAACACCGTATCTCGACATCTACCAGCGAATTTCGGTTGCGAATACGATAAAAGAGCTCTCAAAAGAGAGAACTGTGATGATCGTCGAGCACGATTTAGCAATCCTTGATATGCTTGCAGACTTCGTTCACGTAACCTACGGCGTTCCCGGAGTTTATGGCGTTTTTACGAGTCCGAAGTCTGCGAGAGTGGGAATAAACCAGTATCTCAGTGGTTATCTTGCGGAGGAGAACATTCGGATAAGGGAGCGAAGAATTGAATTCGAAATCCTGCAACCGAGGAACAGCGTTTCGGACAAAATCCTTTTAGAATATCCAACGTTTACAAAGACCTTGGATGGGTTCAAGCTCATTGCCGAAGGCGGAGATCTTAGAGTTGGTGAAGTCCTCGGTGTCGTGGGTGCGAACGCCACCGGAAAGTCGACTTTTGTAAAAGTGTTGGCAGGAGTTCTTGAAGACGATGAAAAGAAACTCAAAATAGATCTGAAGGTAAGCTACAAACCGCAGTACGTGAAAGGAGATGTTGAAGAGAAAGTTGAGACTTTTCTCAGGAAGATCAACTCTATGATATACTCCTCCTACGTTAAAACCGAATTTCTAAAGCCTCTTTCGATCGACGAGCTTATGGACAGAAACATCGCCGAGCTGAGTGGGGGAGAACTCCAGAGAGTTGCAATCGTTGCCTGTCTTTTGAGGGATGCGGATCTTTACTTGCTTGACGAGCCGACTGCGCACTTGGATGTGGAGCAGAGAAACGAGGTGGCGAGGATGATAAGGAGATTCGCATTGAACAACTCGAAAAGCGTTCTTGTTGTTGACCACGACATATACTTTATCGACATGGTCAGCGACAGGATTCTACTCTTTGACGGCGTACCTGGAAAAGCTGGAGTTGCAAAGCGCCCAAGAGGGATGAGAGAAGGGATGAACGCATTCCTTTCGAGACTCGGAATAACGTTTAGAAGAGATGAAGAAACGAAGAGACCGAGGGTGAACAAGCTGGATTCAAAACTGGACAGAGAACAGAAGGCAATGGGAGAATACTACTACAGGTTCTGACCGAGCTTAAAAAATTAAATTTGCTTGCCAAGCTCTTTGGCAATGTTTAAAAGTATCCCGATAGCCTTTTTCACGTCTGGGTCTCTGAGAGCCCTTATTAATCCAATGAGCCCTACAAGTTGTGGTTCTCTTTCGCAGAGAAGACCAAGATTGGAGAGGATCTCGCTAGTTCTATCTACAACAGTGTCGCTGATCGAATCTTGGACTATCTTTATCAGGGAAGCGAAGCCGATTATTGCGTCCAGATTTCCGCTCTTTTCG